>DATJAD010000057.1:0-10183 GCA_035516615.1 Candidatus Acidiferrum sp. | reverse complement strand
AGATTGACGACGACACTGCGGAGCAGGCCGGCGTCGGCGCGAACGACGGGAAGATTTTCGGCAAGCGTGGTTTTGAGATTGATGCCGTCGAGACGGCCGGAGAAAACTTCGGCGGCTTCGCGAACGATTTTGTTGACGTCGGCGGGTTCGAGCTTGGCGGAAGGGAAGCGAACGAACTGGGAGAATTCATTGACGAGAGCGGCGAGGGCGCCGACTTCGCGGTCAATGAGGCGAGAGCATTCCTGGACAAGGCGAGTGAGTTCGGGATCGCGAGGAGCGGCGGCTTCGGCGGGATCGCGCTTTTCAAGATGATGCGTGAGGCGCTGGGCGGAAAGCGAAATGGGAGTGAGGGGATTCTTGATTTCGTGGGCGATACGGCGAGCCACTTCCTGCCAGGCGGCGGATTTCTGCGCGTGGAGAAGCTCGGTGAGGTCGTCGAGGACGACGACGTAGCCGGTGTTGGCGCGACGAGGGCCGAGCGAGCTGACGGTGACGGCGGCGTGGAGAACGCGGCCTCCGGCGACCATTTCGAGTTCGCGCGTGACGACTGCCATGCGAAGGGCGCGGCGCATGAGGGAATGGATGGCGCGAGCGTCCTCGGGGCCGACGAGATCTTCGAGCGTTTGCGCAGTGCCAGCGGTGGATTTGAAGATGCGGGAAATGGCGGAGTTGGAGCGGACGATTTTGCCCGTGGTGTCGAGAGAAAGGACGCCGGTGGGAATGTTTTCAAGAACGGTTTCCATAAGCTGGCGGCGGCGTTCGAGTTCCTGAACGGCTTGCTGGAGGCTGCGGGTGAACTGATTGATCTGGGAGCGGGAGTCGCGGAGCTGGCTGGTCATGGCGTTGAAGGAACGGACGAGGACGCCAAGCTCATCCTGCGATTGTTCGGCGACCTGGTAATCAAAATTGCCGGTGGAAATTTCGCGGGTGCCTTCGGCGAGAGCCTGGATGGGCACGGTGACTTGCTTGGCGAGATGGAGAGCGAGCCACATCAGCGCAGAGAGAAGAAGAACGGTGAACAGGCCGAGGATCAGGAGAAGCTGGCGCTTGAGGGCACGGAGATGCTGCTTTTCTTGTTCGTAGGCGGCGGTTTGGAGCTGGATTTCAGCGAGATTCGTGGCGAAATCGGAGGGGACGAGGCGCGCGGCGTAGATGGTGCCAGCATTTTTGGCGGCGGGAACGCCTGCGGCGAGATAAAGCTGGTCACCGGAAAACCAGAGTTCGGCGCCACTGGCGAGCTTCTGCTTGAACACGGGCGGAGTCTTTTTCCCTTTGCAGGAAATCAAGCGATCCACGGATTTATCGGTTCGAACCAGCCAGTAAGCGTCGGCTTCTTCATTGCAGGGGATCAGAGAACCAAAGGTTACATATTGAGGGTGAGTTAGCAAGCCGGCGCGGTATTTTTGAGCGACTGCTGAGAGGCGGGCGAATTCGGAGCGGCCCATTTCCTGGAGAAGAGCGTTGCTTTGTTCAGCGGCAATTTCGAGGGGGCGGGGAAACCAGCGGGCGAGCGTGCGATTGAGGAGCGAGTAGCTGACGAAGAACATGAAGACGACAGGCAGAAGAGAGATGCCCATGGCGCCAACGAGCATTTTGGTCTTGAAGCGGACGCCAAGCTCTTCGCGGCGGCGTTCGAGCCAGAGACGGAAAATGGTGCGGGTGAGGATGAGGCCAAAGACGATGAGTGCTGCGGTGACAAAAGAAGAAACGGCGTAAAGAGTGAGGAGGTCGCGCCAGCTTTTCGGCTCGAACGGGACATCGAGCGAACCGAGCGTGAAGACAGCGGCGAGGAGAAGGGTGAGGATAACGCCGCCAATAACGAGGCGCAGGCGCTGACTGGGCGCGGTGGAAGTCATGATGCCGCCGCTTTCCCGACGGTGGGAGGGAGGAATTTTTGGAGCACGCATTCGGAGCAACGAGGAGAGCGTGAGACGCAGAGATATTTTCCAGTGCGGACGATGAGGGCATGAAATTCGTTGAAGAGCTGGGGATCAGGCAGAAGGTTTTGCTCGAAGAGGAGCCGGATTTCATCGTACTTGGATTTGGGAGAAGCGAGAGCGTGGCGCTCGAGGATGCGGCGGGTGTAAGCGTCCACGACGAAAACGGGATGATTGCCTGCATAGAGGAGAATGGAGTCGGCGGTTTCCGGGCCGATGCCATGGACGGCGAGGAGCTGTTGCCGCAGAGTTTCTGTGGGAACGCGGAACATTCGAGAGAGCGAACCAGAAAATTGTTGCTGGACGAAGCGCGTGAAGGCCTTCAGCTTTTTGGCTTTTTGGCGAAAGTAGCCGGAAGAGCGGATGAGTCGGGCAAGACGAGGCGTGGGGATGTTCAGCATTGCGGGGATCGCGAGGAGTTTCTCGCGGCGGAGATTGGCGATGGCGCGCTCGACGTTGGTCCAGGAAGTGTTTTGCGTGAGGATGGCGCCGACGATGATTTCGAAGCGCGTGCGGCCGGGCCACCAGTGCTGGGGGCCATAGGCAGACATGAGGGTTTCATAATATGATTGCAGTACGGGCAGGGAAGGGTCCGGCTTCTGCCCAGGAAGAGCGGCGACATTTTCTGTCAGGCGGAAAGGGAGCTGGACAGATTGTGACACAGCGCGCGTTGCGAACCTCAACTTCGGAAGATAGCCAGCGCGGAGAGACAAGTCAAGAAAGCGAATAGTACGTCCTTCCTAGACCTGCCCAAAGGTACAGGGGTTAGCGATTTCAAAACTCGGCGCGAAATTCTGACGCTGCAAGCGGCGGCATTTGTTACCTTGAGCGCTGGGTGCTAATCGGTCTGGAGTGCTGCGGATGTCTGTCCGGCTTGGCGAAATCTTGCTTAAAGAGAACCTGATCACCCAGGATCAGCTGCAGAAGGCGCTGGATTTCCAACGCGCCAACGGCGGCAAGCTGGGAAGCTGCCTGACGAAAATGGGCTATATCACGGACGATGACATCACCGGAGTGCTCTCGCGGCAGTATGGCGTGCCGTCCATCAATTTGAAGTATTACGAGATTGACCCGAACGTGATCCGGCTAATCCCGCAGGATACGGCGCAGCGTTATCAGGTGATCCCATTGTCGCGCGTGGGATCGGTGCTGACGATCGCGATGACGGATCCAACGAACGTGTTCGCGATGGACGACGTGAAGTTCATGACCGGGTTCAACGTGGAGCCGGTGGTGGCGTCGGAGTCAGCGATCGCGGAAGCGATCTCGCGGTTTTATGGCGGCGCCGCGTCGAACGGGGAAGAGCTTTCCAACCTGATGAAGGACCTGGCGGAAGAAGACCAGGAACTGGAGTTGGCGGGCGACGAGGAAGAGATTGACGCGGCTTCGCTGGAAAAGGCGGCGGAAGAAGCTCCGATTATCAAGCTGGTGAACCTGATTTTGACGGATTCGGTGAAGCGGGGAGCAAGCGACATTCACGTAGAGCCGTACGAAACGGAATTGCGAGTGAGATTCCGCATTGATGGAATGCTGCAGACGGTGATGAACCCGCCGCTGAAGACGAAGGATGCGATCACCAGCAGGCTGAAGATCATGGCCAAGCTGGACATCGCGGAAAAGCGGCTGCCGCAAGACGGGCGCATCATGATCAAGTACCGCGCGGACGGGAAGAAAAAGGAACTGGATTTCCGCGTCTCTTCGGTGCCGACGCTTTACGGCGAGAAGATCGTGCTCCGGCTGCTGGACAAAGAAAACCTGCGGCTGGATATGACCAAACTGGGGTTCGAGCCGGAATCGTTGAAGAAGTTCGAGCGGAGCATTTTGCGGCCGTACGGAATGGTGCTGGTCACGGGGCCGACGGGTTCGGGCAAGACGAACACGCTTTACTCTTCTGTGTCACGGTTGAACACCGTGGATACGAACATCATGACGGCGGAAGATCCGGTCGAATTCCAGCTGGGCGGAATCAACCAGGTGCAGATGAAGGAACAGATCGGACTGAACTTCGCAGCGGCATTGCGGTCGTTCTTGCGGCAAGACCCGAACATCATTCTGGTGGGAGAGATTCGAGATTTTGAGACGGCGGAAATCGCCGTCAAGGCGGCGTTGACCGGACACCTGGTGCTTTCCACGCTGCACACGAACGATGCACCCTCGACAATCAGCCGCCTGATGAATATGGGAATCGAGCCATTCCTGGTGGCGACTTCCGTGAACCTGATCTGCGCGCAGCGGCTGGTGCGGCGCATCTGCTCAAATTGCAAGGAAGAGATAGAGATACCGCAACAGGCGCTGATTGACGCCGGGTATACGCCAGAGGAAGCGAAGACGACCAAGATCTATCACGGGAAGGGCTGCACGATCTGCAGCAAGGGTGGCTACAAAGGACGCACCGGCCTTTACGAAGTGATGGAGATCAATGACGAGTTGCGCGAGCTGATTCTGGTGGGCGCGTCCGCGTTGGAGCTGAAGAAAAAAGCGATCGAGCAGGGAATGTTGACTCTGCGGCGAAGCGGGTTGACCAAAGTGGCGCTCGGCCAGACCACGCTGGACGAAGTATTGCGAGAAACGGTGCTCTAGAAAGGGTGCGACGATGTCGGGAATCACCTTGAGCGAACTGCTCAAAAAGATGATCGAGATGGGGGGCAGCGACCTGCATATTACGACGAACAGCGCTCCCAGGGTGCGCGTGCACGGGCACCTGCGCCCACTGGACATGCCGCCGTTGACCGCCGCGGACACAAAGTCACTGGCTTACAGCGTGCTGACGGATGCGCAGAAGCACCGGTTTGAGGAAAACCTGGAGCTGGATTTTTCGTTTGGGTTAAAGAACCTGGCGCGCTTCCGGGGAAACGTGTTCAACCAGCGGGGCGCGGTGGGAGCGGTGTTCAGGACAATTCCCTGGGAGATCAAGGGATTCGATGCCCTGGGGCTGCCGCCGGTGGTGAAAGCGCTGTGCGACAAGCCGCGCGGACTGGTTCTGGTGACGGGACCTACTGGTTCAGGAAAATCCACGACGCTTGCGGCGATGCTGGACAAGATCAACGCCGAACGCGAAGAGCACATGATTACGATCGAGGACCCGATCGAGTTCCTGCACAACCACAAGAAATGCCTGGTAAACCAGCGCGAAGTACACGCGGACACGCACTCGTTTGCGAATTCGTTGCGCGCGGCGTTGCGCGAAGATCCGGACGTGGTGCTCATCGGCGAAATGCGCGACCTGGAAACGATCGAATCGGCGCTGCGCATTGCGGAAACCGGCCACCTCACGTTCGCGACGCTGCACACGAATTCGGCTTCCTCGACCATCAACCGCATCATTGACGTGTTTCCGTCGCACCAGCAGCCGCAGATTCGGGCGCAGCTTTCGATGGTGCTGGAAGGGATTCTTTGCCAGGCGCTGCTGCCGCGAGCAGATAACCGGGGAAGGGCAATGGTGATGGAAATTCTGATCCCAACGCCGGCGATCCGCAACCTGGTCCGCGAAGACAAGATTCACCAGATTTATTCGGCGATGCAAACAGGAACGGGCCAGACGGGAATGCAGACGTTCAATCAAGCGCTGGCGAACGCCTATTTTGCAAAGCTGATCACGCTGGATACCGCGCTTTCACGGTCATCGAATCCCGACGAATTGCAGGACATGATCAACCGTGGAGTGACAGCGCCGGCGCCGGGCGGCAAAGTACATGCAGGAAGCAAGCGCTGAGGATCTTGGGGACCGAGGAATGATGAATCGGGCGACAGAATTTAGAACGACCGACTGAGGAGGAAGGCTATGCCGGTCTATACATATCGTGGAACGAACCGGGCGGGAGCAAGCGTGAGCGGCGAGGCGTCCGCAGGAAGCAAGGCGGAGCTGCAGAATCTGCTGAGACGCCAGCAGATCACGCCATCGAAGATGAGCGAGAAGGGCCGGGAGTTCAATGTCCCCACGTTCGGCGGAGGCGTCAATGCCAAGGAACTGGCGATTTTCACGCGGCAGTTCTCGGTGATGATTGACGCGGGCTTGCCGCTGGTACAGTGCCTGGAAATTCTTGCGAGCCAGCAGGAGAACAAGACGTTCCAGAAGGTGCTGACGAACACGCGAGCGTCGGTGGAGGGTGGCGCGACGCTGTCCGCGGCGATGCGGCAATCGCCCAAGGTCTTTGACGCGCTGTATGTGAACATGGTGGAAGCGGGCGAAACGGGCGGTATTCTGGACACCATTTTGCAGCGGCTCTCCTCTTACATCGAAAAGAACGTGAAGCTGCAGCGCGCGGTGAAATCGGCGATGGTGTATCCCATCGGCGTGTTGACCGTTGCCGGCGGCGTCATCACGCTGCTGCTCTGGAAAGTCGTGCCGATTTTCGCGACCTTGTTCGCGGGCCTGGGAGTGGATTTGCCGCTTCCGACGAAAATCGTAATTGCCTTGAGCCATTTCATCGGCAGTTATTTCGGGCTATTGCTCCTGGTCGGAATCGTGGCGTCAATCGTTGCAATAAAAGTCTGGTACGGAACTCCGCAAGGAAAACTCGCCCTTGACGCGATTATCTTGAAGCTTCCGGTACTCGGAATTCTCATGAGGAAGATCGCCGTGGCGCGGTTCACCAGGACGTTGGGAACGCTGATTTCGTCCGGCGTACCGATCCTGGAGGGATTGGACATCACCGCAAAGACGTCCGGGAACGCGGTCGTCGAGCAGGCGTTGTTCAAAGTGCGGAAGGCGCTGGAAGAAGGCAAGTCGCTGACGGATCCGTTGCGGGATTCGGCGGTATTTCCCGGCATGGTCACGCAGATGATTGCGGTGGGTGAGCAGACCGGCGCGATGGATGCCATGCTGCAGAAAATCGCGGACTTCTACGAAGAAGAAGTGGACGCGGCGGTGAAAGACTTGTTGACTGCACTGGAACCCGTGATGATTGTGTTTCTGGGCGTCGTGGTGGGCGGCGTAGTTATCTCCATGTATATGCCGCTCTTCTCGCTCATCGGAAAACTAAGCAGCGCACACTAGGCCCAAGTGGGGCCGCTGTTATCAAGGTGCGGTTGTGCGGAGAGCTGTTTGAGGCGGCTCCCATTGGTCTGCCACGGGGGGGAAACCGTTGGCGCGGGCGTGCCATGGATCAGAATGCAACGATGCGGGAATGGCTGAACTGGCTGACGCGTGTCCGCCTCCTTCTGATTGTACTGATTCTCGGCGTGGGCGTAGTTTGGCCGCAATACTTTCCTACCACTAGCGCTAACCGGCTATTTCTGCCAACCATCATTTTGTGGATTACGCTGGGTGTCTTGCACCTGATCCTGGTGCGGTGGATCCCGGACGCACCGTGGCACGGCGGATTGCAGGTCGCGTGCGACATCGTCATGGTGACGGGCCTGGTGTATGCCACCGGCCTGCAGGACAGCTACTTCATCTCCCTCTACCTGCTGGTGATTATCGTCGCGAGTATTCTTTTCTCGCGCAACGCGGCGTTTCTCACGGCGGCGATGTGTTTGATCTTCCTGGGAGGGCTGACGGCCCTGGCGAGCGCGGGAAAGATTCCGCTGAGCTCCTCGTCCATGCCTTCGCCGGAGGCACTGCGAATCTGGTTTCTGAGCAATTCGCTTGGTTTCCTTGTGGTGGCTTATCTGGCCAGTGTGCTGGCGCAATCGCTACGCAGGAAGGGGATCGAGCTGGAGGCCAAACGGGAAGAGCTGCTGGACCTTCAGGACTTTACGGAAGACATCATTCATTCCATGCGCGGCGGGCTGATGACAACGGACGGCGAAGGCCGAATTGTGTTGCTGAACCGGACCGGCGAGGAGATCCTGGGCGCCAAATTTTCCGAGTTGAGGGGAACCAAGCTGCAGGAATGGAACAGCGATTTCTGGTTGCCTGGAACTGCCGGAACGATCGAAAAAGGAGGAGCCAGGAAAGAAATCGACTATCGCTCACCGGACGGTCAGCAGAGGTTTCTGGGAATAAGCGTTTCGGCCTTGCGCTCGCGCGATCCCAAGAGAAGCGGGTATGTTTTTAATTTTCAGGACTTGACGGAATTGCGGCGCTTGGAGCAGGAGGTGGCGACGAAGGAGAGAATGGCGGCGCTTGGCAGGCTTTCCGCGGCCATCGCACACGAAATTCGGCAGCCGCTGACGGCCATGGCCGGGGCGGTCAAAGAGCTGGGGCGCATGGCGCCGCTGGAAGAAGACGAGCGGCATCTGGTGAACATCGTGGGAAGAGAGTCGGAGCGCCTGAATCACATCATCACGGACTTTTTGAATTATTCGCGCGAGAAGTCCTACGAATTCCAGGATCAGGACGTTCGGCAGCTGCTCGATGAGACATTGCTTTTGCTCGAGAAAAAGCCAGACATTGGCTCGAAGTACTTCGTAGAGCGAGCGTTCAACGGGAAAGTGCTCAAAGCGCGTGTCGACCCAAACAAGATCAAGCAGGTCTTCTGGAATCTGTGCGACAACGCCTTGAGGGCTATGCCGCAGGGCGGCAAGCTCACTGTCCGGCTTGAAGAAAGGCCCTTTTGGTTAAGAATTGCGTTTCGGGACACAGGTGTGGGGCTCGATCCAAAGCAGCGAGCGAAGATCTTCGAGCCGTTGCAATCCAGCTTTGAAGGCGGAACGGGGTTGGGGCTTTCCATCGTCTACCAGATCGTGCAGGCACACAGCGGAAGAATCAGCGTGATATCGGAGAAAGATCATGGCGCGGAATTCATTGTGGAGATTCCGCGGATCGCTTGAGGGACTATGCAAGGAACAAAAACGGCACTAAAGGATGTAGCTTCAGAGACGGCACACATCCTTGTTGTGGACGACGAGCGCTCGATTTGCGAGCTGCTGGAGATTACGTTTCGCAAGGAAGGCCACAAAGTGGAAGTGGCCAACAGCGTGGAAGCGGCCAAGCGCAAGCTGGAGTCCCAGATCTTTGACATTGTGATCTCCGACGTGAGGATGCCGGGGGAAGGGGGAGTGGACCTGCTGAAGTTTACGAAAGAGATTGCGCCGGACTCTTTCTTCCTGTTGATAACCGGGGTCCCGACGGTGGAGACAGCGATAGCGGCGATCAACGCGGGCGCGGACCGTTATGTGATCAAGGATCACGAACTGGTGGACCAACTGCGACGCGCGGTTCGCGGAGTGGCCGAAAACCTCAAATGGAAAAAAGAAGCGGGGTATCTGCGGAGAGAACTGCGGCGGCTAACCGGGCTCGACAACATCATCGGGCAGAGCCCCAAAATGCGGGCGATTTTCGAGCTGATCCAGACCGTCGCGCCGCAGTCGAGCCGCGTGTTGATTACAGGAGAGAGCGGAACGGGAAAAGAGCTTGTGGCACGAGCGATTCACGAAAACAGTTCGCGCGCGCAGGCGCCGTTCATCACCATCAATTGCGGGGCATTCCCGGAGACGCTGCTGGAGTCCGAACTGTTCGGCTACATCAAGGGAGCCTTTACTGGCGCGAATGAAAACCGCCAGGGGCTTTTCCAGGCGGCGCATGGCGGCACGCTGTTCATGGACGAAATCGGAAACATGAGCTTGACTATGCAGGTAAAACTGTACCGCGTGCTGCAGGAGGGCAAGGTGCGGCCGTTGGGAAGCACGGAAGAGACGGACGTGGACGTCCGCGTGATTGCCGCGACCAACAAGGAATTTGAAAAGGAGATTACAGAGGGAAGATTTCGTGAGGATTTGTATTACAGGTTGAGCGTGATCCCCATTCAGCTGCCGGCGCTCCGGGAGAGAAAGGAGGATATACCCCTTTTGGCACGTCATTTCCTGGAAGGTTTCCGGAAGTCCATGGAAAAGCCAGTGGAGGGAATTTCACCGGAAGCGATGCGCAGACTGGAAGCCTATGATTGGCCGGGAAACGTCCGCGAACTGGAAAATACTATGGAGAGAGCCGTGGCCCTGGAGACGACCGGAGAAATCACCTTGCGGGTCCTGCCGGACAGGATCGCGGGCTATTCCGGGACCTCAACAGTTGCTTTTGGGGCGGGTAACGGGCACGGGTTTCCGGAAGAGGGACTGGACTTTGAGAAGGAGATCGCGGAAGCGGAGAGGCGCTATTTGAGTGGCGCGCTAGAGAAGTCCGGGGGCGTGCGGACGCACGCGGCAGACCTGCTAAAGATCACTTATCGGTCCTTCCGGCACTACGCGAAGAAGCATAACCTATAATTTGTGGAAGTGTCGTGGGAGGGGGAAGCGAATTTTGTCATTTCCGGGCGGACAGAAAGTGTCATTCGAAGGGGAAAAAGTACTAGTAAAAGGGTTTGTAT
>DATJAD010000056.1:0-7124 GCA_035516615.1 Candidatus Acidiferrum sp. | reverse complement strand
GATGAACGCCGCGCTGAGGTAAAGAGGGCGCGCTCCCCCCATTGCCAGATCATTGACGGTTCCATGGACGGCCAGTGACCCGATATCGCCGCCCGAAAAGAAGAGAGGTTTCACTACGAACGAATCCGTCGTGAAGGCCAGACATTCTCCGTTCACTATCACAATCGCCTGGTCATCGAGACGCGAAAGCGCCGGATTTTCGAATGCAGGCAAGAAAAAGCGCTGGAGCAGATCGGCGCTCAATCTCCCGCCGCTCCCGTGGCCCAGCAGCACACGGTCAACTGCGGACAACGGTACGGGACACGAAAGAGAGGTCAATGAGGGGGCTTGGTTAGCCATTGCAGGCCCTTTCTTGCAAAACCTTGTGCCTTCGATAGCGGTAGTATGCTGCGCATGCACCTTCCGCGGAGACCATGGGCGCACCGAGCGGACTCTCCGGTGTACACCCGTTTGCAAATGCCGGGCAATCTGGCGGCTTCTTGAGCCCCTTGAGAACCTGCGCACTGATACATTCGGTGGGTTCTTCGACCTTCATCTCTGACATGCCAAAGGTTTTCTCTGCGTCGTGCGCGGCGAACTCGGGACGTATGCGCAGACCACTCTGCGGAATGGTGCCGATCCCGCGCCACTTCTGGTCGCACGCTTCAAAGACGGTCTCGACGATTTGCTGCGCCGGTAGATTCCCTTCACGCGTTACCGAACGCACGTATTGGTTTTCCATCGCGGCTCGCCCTTCTTCGAGCTGCCGCACCAGCATCAGAATGGCCTCCAAAAGATCCACCGGCTCGAAACCACCCACCACAATCGGAACGCGAAACTCATTTACCATCTCTTCGTATTGCCGATAACCCATGACGGTGCACACGTGGCCAGGGGCAATAAATCCTTGCACCCGATTGTCAGGGGATCCCAAAAGTAGCCGCATAGCCGGCGGAACTAAGACGTGCGATGCCAGAACGGAAAAGTTATTGAGTCCCTCGCGCCGCGCTTGCCAGACGGCCATGGCGTTCGCGGGAGCAGTCGTCTCGAATCCGATCGCTAGAAAAACAACCTTCCGGTCGGGATTGGCCCTCGCGATCTTGAGCGCCTCGAGAGGTGAGTACACGACCCGCACATCGCTCCCGTTCGCCTTGGCGTGAAAGAGATCGGAACTCGACCCGGGAACGCGCAGCATGTCGCCATAAGAAACGAGCGTCAAGTCCGGAAGCGCGGCAAGCTCAAGAGCCTTGTCGATCGTTTCCAGTGGAGTGACGCAGACCGGGCACCCGGGCCCGTGAACGAGCTCCACCTCCCGGGGAAGAAGCTCATCGATTCCATATCGCATGATGGTGTGCGTCTGCCCGCCGCAAATCTCCATCAACACCCACGGGTGGGTGACACGCTCGCGAATTTCTTGCGCGAGGGCGTGCGCAATCTTCTCGTCGCGATACTCGTCGAGGTATTTCACTGAAGCGTCTCCGGAGATTCCTGCACCGAAGGCTGTAACTCGCCTTCGAGGAGCCCCATCGCTTCCAGAATCTGATACGTGCGCTCAGCCTCTTCGCGGTCCACCCGGCTGATGGCGAAGCCGACATGCACCATGACGTAATCGCCTACTTCCGCTTCGGGGGCAAAGTCCAGGCAGACCTGATTGACGATTCCACCGAATTCGACGCGGCCAGCGCGTACGCCATCTTTTTTTGAAATGTCGAGAATCTTACCGGGAATTGCGAGGCACATTAAATGCTCCCGAAATCGAGTTGCTACTCCGGACAGAGCCAGCCTTTCGTTGCCGCACCCTCGAGAACAATTCCTACAGGTTCTCCTGCATCGCCGGACCGAACTGCTTGACGAGGAACCCACAAGGACAACTGCGCGATGGCAGCTTCTACGAGGAGAGGCAAAGAGGATTCAACACTCTTTGACAGTGACGTGCCGAGCTCCGTCGTGGCTGGTTGGATGCCGAGCAGGACGATCTCCTGCGGCTCTTGCCCGAGCAGCCGCAGCGCATTGAGAATGTCCGCGAGGGCGAGATCATGGACATTGCCGTTGCCCGGGAGCGAGCGAAGCTCTTCATCCCGAATGCACAGAATCGTGCCGGCGATTGCGCCGACGTCCACCGCGTCAAGCACCAAAAGCCGGGACATACCGGAGATATAAGCGACTAGCTCCAGTCCTTTTGTCCCACCTTCCACCAGATCTACAGAGCCGGGCACTCTGCGATCTGCTTCGAGACACCGCAATGCAGCGACTCCGACACCATCGTCCGAACGAATTGGATTGCCGAGTGCCAGTACCAGCGTTCGGAGTTCCGCTTGTTGGTTCATGCCCTATTCCAACGTCGCACGCACTGAGTGTCCGCAACCCCTGCTCTACTTCATCTCATTGATTCACGCGCTTCGAAGCCTTTGATTCCTGAAGCTCCGCTTCCGGGACAAATTTATATCCGGTGAAAATGCTCTCGATCAGGGCATTGCGCTCTTCCCAGGAAACCAAAACCGCGCTGTAGACGTGGTGGATGACAAAGATAAAGAACGCAAACATGATGCAGAAGTGGGTGAGCCTCAAGTAGGAGATGTCAATCAGACGCGGAAGCCAGCCGATGAAAAAGGTAAGCACGCGGCTGCTGACCGTGTAGCTGTAGAGAGCGAGGCCAGTGAGGATCTCGATGAACATCAGCGTGAACATCAGCATGTACGTGATTGCGGCAAGAGCGTTGTGACCCACGTAGTGCGCGATGTTTTTGCGGAAAAAAGTGTAGTAAGAGACCATCCGCCCCATGCCACGCCATTGCTCCCGGTGAATTGGCACGAAGGCATTCCAGCGCGACCATTCGTTGCCGACGAAGAACCAATAGATGCGCATCAGAAAGGCGCAAATGAATACAGAGGCCGCGAGTAAATGGATGTACCGCATGGTCCCCATCACATACGCCGTACTCGACCGGGCGATGATGAAAGGGTTGTGCATGTAGTAGCCCGTGAAAGAGAGCACCACAACCGACAGGAAAATGAACCAATGCGAAACTCGTACCGGCAATTCCCACACGTAAGTCCGCACGGAATTGCCCGGCGCATATGGTGCTCTGGATTCCGACCAGGAACGCGCTGGCACACTCATTGGCGCCCCCTTTCTAACGAACCTGCACTTCGGCGAAGCGGCGCCCTTGCGCATTGGTTACGTGCACGGCGCAGGCCAGGCAAGGATCAAACGAATGAATCGTGCGAAGGATTTCGACCGGGCGTTCGGGGTCCGCGATGGGCGTCTTCAAGAGAGCGGCCTCGTAAGCGCCCCTCTGGCCCTTCGCGTCTCGCGGACCCGCGTTCCAAGTGGTCGGAACTACGCACTGGTAATTTTTAATAGCGCGGTCTTCGATTTGAACCCAATGGCCCAGCGAGCCGCGCGGCGCCTCGTGGAAGCCCCAACCCTGCGCGGACTTCGGCCAAGTCGCTGGATCCCACTTCTCGCCATTGTGCACGCGGAGGTCGCCGTGGTTGAGATTCTGATTCAGCTCATCGATCCACTTCGGGACCTGGCGAGCCATGAGTTGTGTCTCGAGCGCACGCGCGGCGATACGGCCAAGCGTGGAAAATAGTGCTGTGGGCGGCGCATTTAGTTTGCTGAGGGCGCCGTTCACCAGCTCTTTGACTTCTGCGTGCCCGGAAGCGTAGGCGACGAGCATGCGAGACAGCGGACCCACCTCCATGGGCGTGTCCACGAATCGCGGCGATTTTAGCCACGAGTATTTCTCTTCCACATCGAGGTGCTCGAACGGCGGCTTCGGACCCGTATATTTCGGATTCGTCTCTCCGTCATACGGATTCTTTCCGGCCGAATCCCCGCCTGAGTATTCATACCAAGAATGGGTGACATACTCGCTGACTTGCGCAGGGTCCACAGGGTGTACTTTGGTGAGATCCCTCCCAAGAATCGCTCCGCGCGGCAAAAAGTACCTGGATGTGTCGTGAATTCCTGCCTGCGGATAGTCGCCATAGGAGAGGAAGTTTCCGAGTCCCTCGCCGCGGCCAAACCAGTCACGATAGAAACCCGCGACCGCCAGCACATCCGGAATGTAAACCTGCTCGACAAAGGTCTGCGCCGTCTTGGCGATCTCGGAGAGGAAGGTAATGCGCTCCGGATTGATTGGGGCATGCGGCTCGTTTGGATCCATTGCAGATGCCATTCCGCCCACGAGGTAGGTCTGCAAGTGCGGGTTCTTGCCGCCCAGCACGGCATGGATGCGGATAAATTCGCGCTGAAACTCCAGAGCCTCGATGTAATGGGCGACGGCAAGCAGATTTGCTTCCGGCGGCAAGTGATAGGCAGGGTGCCCCCAGTACCCACTCGAGAACAGGCTGAGCTGTTTGCTTTCGACGAGCCCCTTCACACGATCCTGGATCGCCTTGAAGTATGCGCGGCTGGACTTCGGCCAGTTCGAGATCGACTCGGCGAGCTGCGACGTCTTGGCCGGGTCGGCTTTCAAGGCCAACGTGACATCCACCCAATCCAATGCGTGCAAGTGGTAAAAATGGATTACATGGTCCTGCACATACTGCGTCGATGCAATGATGTTGCGGATGAGCTCCGCGTTGGGGGGAACTTCGATTCCAAGCGCGTCTTCGACCGCACGCACGGATGCGAGCGCATGAACCGTAGTGCAAACTCCGCAGATGCGTTGCGTCCAAATCCACGCTTCGCGCGGGTCGCGTCCGCGAAGGATTATTTCAATGCCGCGGAACATTGTCCCGGAACTCCAGGCATCGGTGACCGAGCCGCCTTCCACTTGGGCCTCGATGCGCAGGTGGCCCTCAATCCGGGTCACGGGATCTACAACGATGCGTGCCATAACAGCCTCCTATGCCTTGGCGGAGTCATTTGGGTTTATTTTCTGGTCCTCGGCGGGCCTCGTTTCCCCTCGCGCGCGATCGCGAACTGCGCTGGCGATTCCGTGAAGGATCGTCGCGCCAGCGACGGCACCTGTCAGGACTAAACCAATCTCTCCGGCAGGGACATCCACGCCGAAGCCAGGAACCTGCGGCAGCCGCTCATAGAATGGTGACTTGGTATCCCAAAACCGGTGGGACGCACAGGCCAGGCATCCGTGGCCCGCTTTCACCGGCCAACTGGTCTGATCGTTCCAGCGCACGTTCGGGCAATTAAAGGTAGCCTGCGGGCCCTTGCAGCCCATTTTATAGAGGCACCAACCTCTGCGATGTCCCTCGTCTCCCCAGTCCTCAACATATCGGCCGGCGTCGTAATGGGCGCGCCGCTCGCATTGGTCATGGATGAGCCGACCATAAGCGAAAAGAGGCCGATGATACTGGTCCGTGGCGGGTAATACGCCGAAGGTCAGGTAGTGGACTAGAACGGCGACGGTGTTCGCTGGGTTCTGCGGACAACCTGGCATATTAATGATGCTGATCCCGGGCACGGCCTCCTCGAGGCCCACGGCACCCGTTGGATTTGGCTTGGCGGCTACCAGCCCGCCGTCCCAAGCGCACGCTCCGACAGCAATGGACGCGGCCGCATTGCCGCAGACTTCGCGCGCCAAGTCGATCGCGGTTCGCCCAGCCACTGTGCAGTAGACCCCACCATCTGCCAGCGGTATGGCGCCCTCCACGACCACCAAGTACTTTCCTTTCTCTTCCTTGACGACTCGCTGGAGAGCAGCTTCGGCTTGTTTGCCTGCCCCCGCCATGATGATTTCGTGATATTCCCAGGAAAGTAGGTCCAAAACGACTTCGAGGACCGTCGGATGGCTCGCTCGAAGAATAGATTCGGAATTCCCGGCACAGTCCTGAAACTGCAACCAGACCAAGACAGGTTTTCTTGCTTTGCCAAGAGCCTCAACGACTTGTCCCAGAAAACGATCGGGAAGTGCCAGGGTCGCTACCATGAAACTGCAGAACTCTACAAAGCGCCTGCGGGATACCCCGCGCGCTTTCAGCGCACTAGAGAGAGACTGTCCTTCAGGAAGCATGCGTCACCTCAATTTGGGGGAGGCCCGGCGGGATTCTTGCTTGGGTTCAAAGGATTCCTCGTCCGCCTTTGATCGGTCGATTGCCTATAGCAAGATCGAAAGCGAGCTTCAGTGATCAGCCTCACGTATCTACGTGACCTAGCTCACTATTGGCCTGTGTGCGCTGGAGGATGCGCGCGACACGTCAGTGGCCGGAGACAAGTTCGGTGGTAAGTTGAGTCGCTCGAAAAGATGTGATTATGGGTAACGGAACTCGCAAGTCTTGGGTGCTGCGAATCAGCCACTTATGTGAGCAACGCGAGTTTGGTTTTTGGGCAGGCCGCCCTTCTGAATACAGTAATGTTTCGCGTCGCTCCTTCGAGCTTAGCCCGAGACTTTGATTGAGTTTTTACTGGGGAAAATAGTTTTTTGACCTCTTCCATGAACCGCACAGGTTCGGCTCGCTTCGAGAGTGGGATCGACCTTAAGACGGGCTTACCGAGCTTATCTGCCTAGGAGAAGACCCAACGCGAGCTTCGAAAGGGCGTTCGGGGTGATGCCGAAGTGATCGTAGAGCGCGCTAGCTGGTGCGGAAGCACCAAATCCGGTCATACCAAGGAATGCTCCGCGTTCTCCAATCCAGCGGTCCCAGCCGAGTCTGGCGGCCGCTTCTACCGCAACTCTTGGAGCCGTGCCGAGAACTTCGCTCTGATAGCGGGCCGATTGGGACTCGAATAATTCCCAGCAGGGCATGGTCACAACAGCGGCTTGTACGGCATGCTCCGCGGCGAGGAGTTTCGCAGCTTTTAAGGCGATCTGCACTTCGGAGCCTGTCGCAAGCAATGTGAGATCGCGGGGACCATTGGCCTCCGAGAGCAGGTAAGCACCGCGTGCGCAAAGATTCTCGTCGCCGTGTACAGTTCGCACGATGGGTAGGTTTTGCCTGGATAAGCACAGAGCCGAAGGCGTCTCACGCGATTGGAGAGCGATCTCCCAACATTCCGCAGTCTCAATCGCATCCGCTGGGCGGAATACATTTAGGTTAGGGGTCGCTCGAAGCATGGCGAGATGCTCGATCGGTTGATGAGTCGGTCCGTCCTCGCCAAGGCCTATCGAATCGTGGGTGAGAACGTAAATCACGCGCAGACGCATCAGCGCGGACAAGCGGATTGCGCCGCGGGCGTAA
>DATJAD010000055.1:0-9716 GCA_035516615.1 Candidatus Acidiferrum sp. | reverse complement strand
GCTGATTTGCATTCACGGCGCGAAACACTTCTGGGAGCGGCTGATCTGGATCGCGGACGTCGCCGCGCTCGCGGCGCAGGAAGGAAAGATTGATTGGATCCGAGTAAACGAATCCGCTTCCGTTGTGGGGGCAGCGAGAATGGTCCACGCAGGGCTGCATCTGGCGGCGAAAATCCTGCGCGCCCCGATTCCGAAAGAAATGGTAAGAGCGATTGCCGGCGACAAGGGATTGCCACGAATCAAAGAGACCGTGGAGAAATGGCTGCCCACGGCAGGCGAACCGCCGCCGCGAATCATGGAGCGAGCGGCATTTCGCCTGGCCATGCATGGGGGAGGAATTTCTGGGGTGGGATATCTCCTGCGACTTTTGTTTTCGCCGACGGAAGAGGATTGGCAAGCGGATGCAGATGCACGCGCTTCGCGAGTCTGGGAGAAAATTCGGAGGCCGCTACGCTTAGCGAGGAAGTACGGGCGAGGCGGCGGTTAGTTTCACGCGCCCTACAACTAAGAAAGACCCGGGCGGGATGCCCGGGCCTTTTCTCTTTTCAGGCGATCAGATGGTGGTGCGAAGAGCCATGCGCTTCAGTACTTTTGGGGTCGCCGGCGGTGGAAGTTCCACCGAGAGTGTCATCTCAGTTTTGTTCCGCAGAAGGCCGACCTTTACGTTCTGGCTGCCTTTTGCTGCCGAAAGCTTCGCGCGCAAGTCGCCAACGGTGCGGATGCGTTCGCCGTTCAGGGAAATGATCACATCCCCTGCTTTGATTCCGGCTTTTTCCGCAGGCGAGCCGGAGTTTACGCTCTGGATCAAAATTCCTTCCCCATCCGGAGCGCCAAAGTATTTGCCCAATTGACCTTGCAGATCCTCAACTTCCACACCGAGGCGCGGTCGTCCTCCCATCAGGAAGTCGCCGGTCCACTCCATGGGAGGAATTTCCGGAATCTGCACGGTCTCCGGCATGTGAAAAGAAAAAACGCGTGGAGCAGCTTCTATCTGAGTGTTGAAATTCTGGTCGGGGTTGCCGAGTGTGGCTTCGAGAGTCTGCGAATGGTCGTCGCGCCAGATGGTCAACTGGACCTTGCGCCCGGCGGGAATCTCGTGAATCATGCGGCGGAATTCCACAGTGCCTTCGACGGTCTGGCCGTTGACCGCCGTGACCACATCGTTTTCCTTGAGTCCCGCTTTCGCCGCGGGGCTGTCCGGGAGAACTTTACCGATGACGACGCCGCGTTCCGCAGGCAGCTTGAATTCCCTCACAGTATCCGCGCTGACTTCCTGCGTTTCCACGCCGAGCCAACTGTTGCCGTCTCCGAGCGAAATGACCATTTTGTGAAGCTCTTTCATCTGCTTCTCAGAGCGAGTAGCCGGTTCTTGCGGAGGTGCGGGCGCCTCTTGCGGATCCTGTGGCGTTTCTTGCAGCGGAACGGACGGACTGGGTAGCGCAATGAGCACAAGTCCCAGCGCAGCGAGTCCAGCGGTAATCAAAATGTTTCGTTTGTTCATTGGGGTTCCCTCTCCTAGGGGCTTAGACGCGACAAATGTCAAACGGTTGACCGCAGAGCGACCACTCGAATTCCTCCATTGATGGTGCGCAGGCGGATGGGCGCGCCTCCCTTGCCTAATCTGCCGCGCGTTTCCCTGGGCCGGAGAGACTCTTCCACCTGCAGGGGCAATTCGGACCGGAAGTTGCCGTTCAGGCAGAGTGCTTCAAGGTCCGCACGGGCGTCGGGAGGGACAGCGAGCAGGACGGAGCCGTTGGTGGTTTCCGCAAAAGCGCCTGTGGCATTGCGGAGATGGGCGAGCTCGAGATGCACGTCGCCGTTCGTCGTGTGGGCTTGGACGTTGCCGCCAGCTTCAAAAACTTCGATATTGCCGTTTACGGTGTGCAAATCTTCGACGTCGGTCACTCCGGCAACCCGCAAGGTGCCGTTCACGGTGCCGAGATGCTCGATGCGTGCGGTTTGCGGCACATGAATCGCGTACTCGACGGCCACTTCCACGCCTTCGCCCTGCGGATATCGCGTGGAGACGGAAACCGCGCCGGGATGCGTGCGCACGTCAATGGAGACACGGTCAATGTCGGACTCGCGGCGCCTGGCGGTCTTGACGGCATGGACTTCGACCTCGTTGCGGTCCCAACCCTGGACCTCCACGGGGCCGTTAACATTTTGCAGGTCAAACGTGCCTCCGGGCTGCAATGGGTATACCTGGTCGAATTCCTTGCTGTAGCCGAATCCGGGAACTGCCGCTAGGCCAAGAATCACAACGAAGAGCGCCGCCAAGCACAGAGATTTGCGAAGCTTCATGATCTCCCCCTTCAAGGAACTTTCATCTCGCCGAAAAAATCATGACCCTGGGCCCAAGCATCTCACCTGCAAAAACCGCCGCGCAGCGCTAGTGCAATTGGAAATTGAACGTCACCGTCGAAATGACGTCCACCGGCTTGCCATCCAGCACGACCGGCTTTCCTTTCCAATTCCGGACAGCCGAAATCGCTGCATCGGCGAGCGACGGCTCACCTTCGAGGAGCTTCTGGACTTCGATCCGCCCATTCCTGGTGAGCCGGACTTGCAGGCGAACGATTCCTTCGACTCCCGCACGCCTGGCGATTTCCGGATAGGCCGGCTTCGGCGCGTAGACGAGGCGCGTCTGGAATTCGTCGGCGTCTTCGCGAACGCCGCCGAGAATGGTGAGCTCCAGCTTGTCAATCCAGCTTCCGGTCCAGCTGCTCGGCGCATCTTCCGGAGCGACCGGAGGTTCGGGCGCTACCTCGGACGCGGCCGGAGCGGGAGTGAGTTGGCGAAGCGCGACCGGCGCAAGAGCCGGTGGGGGCGGAATGCCCGGGAAATCCCTGCGCAGGCGAGCGAGCTGATCGCGGATCAGGGAATCGCGCAGCTTGGTTTCCGAATCGAGGAACTTCAGCCGGATCCTTCCGTCAATCGTGCGCAGCCGGAGCGGCGCGCCTCCGCCATTCAGCATGGCGATGGCATGAACGGAACCCGAACCGGAAGGCTTTTGAAATTGCAGCGCAAGCGCGGGGTCGGCTTCAATGCGCTGCTGGCCGCCATTTTCGACGGTCGCTTCAATGTTTGCCGCGAGGTTGCGCGGAAGAAAAACCACGATGTCGCCGGCGCCGGAAGCGAGCTGGGAGGCTCCCGCAAGATGCACGGAGTCGGTTGAAGAACTGCCCAAGGAGGAAGAAACCGGATTGATCCAGGCCGTGATCGTGCCGTCTCCCGTGGCGGCGCGGACCGCGCCCGCCACCTGCGTCAGGCAAATGCTGCCGCCGGTGGATTCGACTTCCATGGGGCCGGCAACGTACATGATGCGAATGCCCCCGCCTCCCGTTTGTGCGCGCACGGAACCATGAACCTCGCCAAAATCAATCTGGCCACCGCCGGTTCTTACGCCCACGTAGCTGCCCGCGTGGCCCACGGTAATGTTGCCGCCCTCGGTGGATAATTCGGCACGGCCACCGATGCCCGCGGAGGTGATGTGGCCGCCGCCCGTGCGCAACGTCGCATCGCCAGCGATATCACCCGTGACGATGTGCCCGCCGGCCGTGAACGCGGACAAATCACCGGCGACATCCTGAACGTGGATGTGCCCGCCCTGCGTTTCGAGCCGAGCCACGGGACGCCCCGGAGCAACATTCCGCGCGCCGTAAACGCCGATGTTGCCGGTGAAAATGTTCCCGCCCTGGGTGATCAGCGAAGCCGTTCCGCCGATGCTTCCCGTCTGGATATCGCCAGCTCCTGTGTTGATATCGAGGCTGTAACTGGCGGGAACGGAAATCTCGAAGTGCACCCAGAATTGCGGCGGATTTCCCGACTCCGCCACGGATTCCGGCGGCAGGTTGCCCTCGATCTCCACTCCGGAGGAAGTGCTTCGCGCGGAGAGCGAATAGCGACCGAGAAGTTCCTGAGCAATCTTCCCGCGGGCATCGGTTTCGATGCGGACGGAATAGCGAACCACCGGGACCGCGCCGCGATCGAGAGGCACCACATTCACGGAACCAAGGTCCGTGTTCAGGCGCAACGTCAGACCTTCGCGGGTTTCCACCGTGCCTTTTCGGATTGCAGAAACATGCGCCACTCCAGGATCGCTCGGAGCAGGATCGCTTCCGGCGGCAAACAAAGGCGAAGCAGAAAGAAAAAATGCAGCCAGCAGAACCGGAAACAGGGCTCCGGGGAATTCGCGACGAGCGCGCGAAATTTTCACCGAATTGGTGGTCAACTTCATGTTCCGACGATGAGCCTCAGATTCGACAACGAGCTACTGCAAATCCTGCGGGCCGATCTGGCGGAGAGCAGCGGCGCTGCGGAGGCGCACATAAGGATTCGGATCGTGGCGCCGCAACTCCTGCAAAGCGCGGATCACTCGCTCTGTGGAAGAACCAGCCGCAACGACGGCTTGCAGATCTTGCGGCGCCGCGTCCGCAGCCGGTTCGGCTGAACCGGCGTCCGGTCCGGACGGAGAGACTTGTTCCAGCGAATGAACCAGCAGGTTCACGGCTTCAATGCGTACGCCGGGATTCGCATCGTGATTCAGAGTCTCCAGGAGCACTTCGCGCACGGAGGGATCGGAAGTGGCGTCGCGCAAAGCTTCCAGAGCTTTCATGCGCACGCCGGGATTCTGGTCCTTGCGCGCCGCAGCGAGCAGAGCGCGCCGAACTTCCGCGTTGCTGGTATGCGACTTCAACGCGTCGAGGCAATCCAGCCGGACGCTGGGATCGAAACGCTCGCCGTTGGCGATGACGTAGGTGAGCACGCGGCGCACATCCACGTCGTCCAGATTTCCCGAAATCACGAGAGGCTGTTCCGCTTGCATCCGCACCTGCACGGTCGCCGTATCGGGATCGGAACTCGGATTAGACCAGTTGATTCCCGCCACGGACATTTTGGAAAGCTGGTCTTCGGTGATCCTTGGAGCGGCGAGGACGTTCATGGCGGCGGCATTGGAGGCAGAACCATTCGCGGAGAACCACTGCAGGACTTGGCGGCCAAGAACCGCGCCCAGGACGAGCAATAGCGCGGCGCTCCATGCCGGACGCAGCGCCATCCAGCGCCTCAGTCCGCCGAATGGCTGCCAGTGCTCGTGCACCGGCGGAGCGGCAAGATCGTCGAGAGCTTCGGAAAGTTCGCTGCGATACTGCGCGAGCAATTTGCCGGAGCCGTCCAGCTCGTCCGCCGCCTGCGGCATGCTCGCGAGGGCGTTTCCGAACTCCTCCTCTTGGTTAAGCTGAGCGCGGCATTCCGCGCAAGCGGCGAGGTGCGCTTCAATTTGACGGCGCTCTTCGAGGGTGACTTCATCGCAGGAATAGAAAATCAGGAGGGGCGCAACATCGGCGCAACGCCGGAGATCGCCGGGCTGCGATTTCATCGCAAGCCTCCCAGTTCGTTTCGCAGTTTTCGCGTAGCGCGAAAGAGCGAATTCTTCACGGTCTCTTCGGTGGTTCCCAGCGCGTCGCCGATGGCGCGCAGCTTGAGTCCCTGATAGTGCTTCATCTCAAAGACGATTCGCTCGCGCGGAGAAAGCCGCTCCATCGCCAGCGCGATGCGCGCCTGAATTTCCTTGCCGATATAGCGGCGTTCGGGATCGAGCGCGGGCCGGTGTTCCTTCTGGTGCTCGAAAAAGTCGCGCACGCCGTCTTCGCGATGATTGGCGCCAAGATCCGGCGCCTGATCTTCCGGGCGCGCCTGGCGCCGGCGCAGATGATCTAGGCACACATTCGTGACGATGCGGTAGAGCCAGGTATAAAAGCTACACTCGAAGCGGAAGCGGTGCAAATTTCGGTAAACCTTCAGGAATGCTTCCTGGTAAACGTCCCGTGCGTCCTCCGGCCTTTTCATCAGGTTCAGCGCAAGTCGGAGCACGTCGCGGTCAAACCGGCGGACCAATTCCTCAAAAGCGGCGCGGTTACCGCCCTGAGCCTGGACGACGAGAGTCCGTTCATCGAGATCGGGCAAGGAGGTCACCGCAGCCAGAGCAGCCTGCGCAGCGCTGGACCGGCCAGCATCATTAGCCAAAGCCAATGCCCATCCTGGAAGTGGCATAATTCGCTTTCTCTTCGTATCCGGCGGTGTTGGCCGTTTCACGGCAACACCTTACGGCAAGACAAAGACCCAGACCGGACACAGAATACGACGTCGCTATCCAAATTGGACGCAATCCCACCCATCGGGTGAGCAGCCACCTCTCTTGGATACAACGAAAGGAGACCCATTATAGTTTCCGAATCCCCGCAAAACTCCCAATTGCCCGGAGATACAAGGTCGCCGGAGCCCAGGATTCACAGAGCGGCCGCTGTTTTGCCCGACATCCAGGATACCAGCGGCCAGGCCAGCAGGATCACCAGTAGCAGGATCACGCCGTATCCTTGCATCCGGTAGAACGGATTCGGCTGGCTGAGAAGCTCAATCGCGCCGCCGAGCAGCGAAGTGACCGCCAGGACGAGGAACCATCCCAGAATGTTAAATCGCGCGACACGCGCGATGCCGAAGACCACGAGTCCCAGCAGGACCACGTTGGCCAGGTACTGCTTCACGAAATCCGCTGGGCTGCCCCAACTTCCCACGAACGCTGCAGCAACGAGCAGGAGAATCGAAATACGAAGCGCGCTCGACTTCAACTCCGCGCGGAGAAATCCGGCGATCAGGGCCAACAGCCCGACCATAAGCAAGCTGTGCATCAGCGTCGCTCCCAGGATGGTGGCCGCGGGCTGATAGGCATCCAGGTTCGCCGCAAATGCCGCGGGCATTGCCCGATGAACCGTCGGCCAGTATCGTGCGGAGGCTTCAAGCAGCCTCCCGACACCGATAAACGCTGCGGATCCTCCCAAGCCGATCAACAGCGCGTCGCGGTAATACGCGGCCGGCATTCCCGTCCAGGAAGGCAGGCGGTCTTCGCCGTACGCCTTGCTGCAGTAGAACCAAGCAAGACCGAAGAGGAAGGCGATGACGCCAAACCAAAGTGCCCCGCCCAAAATAAATCCGATGACCAGCGTGCCGATCATGGATTTGAACGGAATCGCCGTGGGATATTGCTGCAACGCGGCGGGAAGCCGGTCTCCAAACGCGAAGACCAGCACATATCCCAAAAGCATCCACAATGCCCAGCCTCCCAAGCGGCGCCAGGGCACAGCCTGCGCCGCGGGCGAGCGGATCTCCCGGAAAAACAGAATCAGCGCCAGAAGGCCGAGCGCGACGTAAACCAGTATGGTGACGACCAGGTACAGAGTGCGCGGCAAAGTCCACTGCTCCCGGCTACGCGTCCAGTCTTGCGGAATTTTGATGTAGGTCCGGAAATTGGCGACTTCGTTGCCGATCACGCCGAGCTCGATTCGTGCGTACGCGTGCTCTGTTTTATCGCCGCCGCTGCCATCGAGCGGCGCGTTCAACTGCCACGTGAGCAGGTGATCAATGCGATGCGGCTTCTTGTCCGAGGTACTCTCGACGAGAGACCATTGGCTCAGATCAAGCTTCTTCACATCGCGAAGATAATTGTCCGCCAGCGCCACGGCTTCATCCTTGGTCATGGAGGCGCCAGGCGCGTCTTCCGCCAGTTTGTGGTGTACGGAATACGCGGAGCCGTCGGGCAACAGCACGACCGCATATTCTTCGGGCTGTCCATCCTTGAAGTAGCGCGTGCTCCAGAGGGCGCCGGGCACCTGCGACGCGTAAATCTCGTTCAGTTTCATAATACCGATCCGCTCGCGCAGAAATTCGTTGGCCTCCGGATCCATGCGGTTCAAGAGCAAGGTTGCATGGCGATACGATTCTGGATGTATTCCGCGGCTTTTCAGGGTTTCGTCTGCGCGAGCTTTCGCGCCGCGAGCATCCACGGAAACTTTCAGATAATCGCCGATGCGGGCAGGCTTGAGCTTCCAGGCAATCAGTCCGCCGATGACCAGCACAACGGCCAGAAAGCCCAGCATGCCAACGGTTAGCGGCTGGTAGCGGCGAGCCACGACCCGTTCTTCGACCGGCGCCGCGGTTCTCAGGCTGAGGTCCGGCGGCGGGATCGCGCGGTTCAGCAAATCCTCGTCCTGCTCGAATCCTCCTCGCGACAATCTCGCCGCTGCCGAATAGGCCAGGGGAATCAGAACTGCGCCAGCAACAAGCGCGCCCGAAATTTTGAAATACAGACTGTGTGTGCGCAGAAGGAAGAGACCCACCAGAGAGGCATCCACGGTGTAGTGCCAAATCAGCGTCGCCAGGATTCCCCAGCGCAGCATCACGAGTCCGGCGACGATTCCGATCAGTCCGACTTCCAGCCCGCGAATATAGGCAGGTTCCTGGGGATAATTGCTGTGCAGAAAGCTCCAGAGAAAAGCGGGAACGATCACGGCGATCCATCGGGATTTGGTGAATCTCTGGAAAAAGGGAACCGCGAAAAGCCGGAACGTAAACTCTTCATTGGTGGAGGCGAGCAAGCCGATCGCCAGCCCGGAAATCCAGGGAAATTTGGTATTCACGGCATCGGAATAGTTCAGATCTTGCGGCGCCCATGCGCCGAGATGCGTTGCGACGATGTAGAAGAGCACGATAAATCCAATGTGGGCCGCGGCCAGCGAAAGCCCAACCACTCCCGATTGGAAAAATTCTTTTGTTCGAAGCCCTCGCAGCGAAAGAACTCGCTTGAGTTGCATGCGCTCTGGCTGCGAGCTTCGATAAAGCGGTTCAGCCGCAGGCAAGACGAGTGAAATGGTCAGCGCCGTCACCACGGCGACGACCAGGGCCTGTGCGATCTGCAGCACCAGAAAGCTGCCGTAAGAATCTTTCGTGTCGTAGCTTGCTCCCCAGAGCGGCCAGTCATTCATGCCCTGCAGAAACAGGAGTCCGGCCGCGACCACGCCGATCTTGATCGCTCCGCCCCATTTCGTCTGTCCGCGCTTCGTCAGCAGGACGCCGTACCAGACAGCCATCCCGAGCAGAAGAATGTAGGGAACGATGAAAACGGTCTCGAGCGTGTTGTTGCTCGAGCGCAGGCGTTCGTAGCCCCGGCTCCACGCTTCCGGAACTTTCAAAAATTCGGTGGCGTCTCCCGGTCTTGTTCCAATCAGCCCCACCGTGAGGCGATACGGCGCGTCCTTGGCCCTGAATCCCTTCTTTTCCCACGTAAAGGTCCAATCCAGCCGGTTCGGCCGCTGGTTGGAATTGGCCTCCTCCGGCAGGAAATTCCACTGCGTCAAATCTTTTCCCAGCTTGGCGGTGGCAAAATCCTGCGCCGCTTTCTCCGCCGCCGCGCGGTCCAGCGAGCCTCCCGGTTGCGCTTCCGGAACGATGTGGTCATAGCCCACGATCGCGCCCGAAGGGCTGATGCGAACGCGAAACTCCTCCTGCTGCTGCGGCTTGAAAAAGCGTACATCCCAATACCAGATGTTCACCTGGGTCGAGAGGACCTGATCGGCTTCCTTTAGCCCTAGTTGGCGCTCGAGATAAACCTTGGCGTGTTCGTCCACGTCGAAGATGATTGCCGAACGATAGCCAGTGACATTTTCACCGAGGCCCGAGAGAAAAGTCTGCGCGCGCTCCAACGCCTCCGTGCGTGTGACCTTGAAGTCCACGGAAGCTTCCGGAAACGCGCGGTAAAAATTGTGCTGGGCGTACCAAAGCCCCGCGATGCCCGCGAGAACCCACAGAATCAGAGCGCGTTTCTGGCCGAAGGTGAGATGGTTGCCGGGCACTTATGCCTCCTTGGGCCAACACAAGCGAAC
>DATJAD010000054.1:0-8085 GCA_035516615.1 Candidatus Acidiferrum sp. | reverse complement strand
CATTCCGGCCAAGCGGGATTCTGCTTCATTCGCGTCAATCGCGGCGGCAAACTCTACAGCCTCGGCTACGGTGCCCCCGCCGCTTTGCAGATTGATCCTATCGAAAAGAAGCCCCTCAACCATTTCCTTCCCGGAACACGCGTTTTCAGCATGGGAACCGCCGGATGCAACATGGGCTGCTTCTTCTGCCAGAACTGGGACATCTCCAAATCGCGCCAGGACCAGGTCCACGCGCAGCCAGTTCCTCCCGAAGACGTTCCGCGCCTCGCCCTCAAATACGGCTGCGATTCGCTGGCCTTCACCTACAACGAACCGACCATCTGGGGCGAATACGTCATTGATATCTGCCGAGCCGCAAAACCCTACGGCCTCAAGACCGTCATGGTCACCAACGGCTACATCACCCACGAAGCCTTTCGCGACATTTATCCTTACATTGACGCGGCGAACGTGGACCTCAAAGCCTTCACCGAACAGTTCTACGGAAAGATCACGCTCACGCATCTCGAGCCGGTGCTCGAAACGCTGCAATGGCTCAAGAACGAAACCAACGTTTGGTTTGAGATCACCAATCTCATGATTCCCACGCTCAATGACGATCCCGCGGAAACGCGCAAACTTTCTGAATGGATTCTTTCGCATCTCGGTCCTGATGTTCCGCTGCACTTCACCGCGTTCCACCCGGACTTCAAATTGCGGGACAAACCGCCTACTCCGCCGGAAACGCTGCATCAGGCGCGCAAGATCGCGCTGGAAGTTGGACTGCATTACGTCTATGAAGGGAATATTTTCAGCGAGGGCGCGCACACTTCCTGCCCGCAATGCCACACGCTTTTGATTCGCCGCTCCTGGCACGACGTTCTGTTGAATCGCTTGAAGAATGGCAAATGCTCTGAATGCGGTTTCGCAATTGCCGGAGTTTGGGAGAAGGGAAGCGCACCGCATCGCGCCAGCGGCAACGGAAAGTTTTCACAAAAATATGAGCACCTTAATCTTTGATGCGAAGAGAGATGCTTCGCCGGGGCCGCGGACCGGGGAAGAAGAGGGATTCTTCGCTTCGCTCAGAATGACGGAGTATTCGTTCTTAAGGATGAAAAGAATAGAAGCCGGGGCCGACACGCATTCCATGATGCCACGCCAGCGGAAATGCCCACCATACCAGCGATCCCAGAATCGCCTGGCCGATGGCGAGCGGAATGATGTTTCGTTCGCGAGCGAATAGCCAGCACATCGCCGTTCCGCCGATGAATGTGAGCGGCAAGAGCACTGGATTTGGCCAGTGCAGCGCCGCAAAAAATGCCGCGGAAACACTGGATGCGATCCACTCGTTGCGAATCGCGCCGAGCATGCGGTTCATCACCAGCGATTGCAAACCGACTTCCTGCAAAACGCAAAACGCGAAATACGATGCGAATCGCCGCGGCTCAAGAAGTGGGAAATGCAAACGGTGCAGCGCGCCAAGAAGAACTCCGATCAAAAAAAGAGCGGTAATGAAAAGCGCGAAAATCTTTGTGGCGCGGCGCGTGGCGGGCCAGAGATTATCCGCGCGCCATCCCAAAGTTTTCGGCGTGTCGCGATGCGCCGCCCAACTCACAATCAGCCAGACGGGAAAGACGATCCAGGTGTTGGGACGATGCAATTGCCAGCGCCAAATATATATTCCGACGACCGCAGTGAATGCCGCCGCTTCGAGAAGATTCAGTTTTGCGACAATGCCGTTTTTCATTTTTTCAGGGAGCTTCGCCAGGCCGATGTTTGCACGCGCGGAGCTTTTTCAAGAGTTCCACGAATTCGTCGCGCGACGAATCGAGGTTTTCAGCGCGGAATAAATCGTCGAAATCGAGATCGGGCCAGCCGCGGCGAGTCATGGCGGCAGGGAGCCAGCGGCGCAATTCTTCCTTGGGCATTTTTCTCTGCGTGCCGCGAAGAATTTCTTCGAACAGCGCGCGATGAATGGGATACTCGAAATCCTCCTTGTGCAAAGGTTCCAGAGCTTTTTCCCTATCCGCCAGATTCGAAGCTTCTGCGACGCAAAGAAAACGCAGAACTCGCCATTCCAATTCATTGCGATTTGCTTGTGTCGAATTCTCCATACGAAACATCATAATAGAATGTTGGTTGCGATTGCGGCGTTGTACGCAAGAAAGAGAAAACAGTGGCACAAGCGCATCGCGTAATTATTCTCGGCGGAGGATTCGGCGGGCTGAATGCGGCGCTACGGCTGAAGCGCACGCCGGTTCAGGTGACGCTAATTGACCGGCGGAACTTTCATTTGTTTCAGCCGCTGATGTACCAAGTGGCCACGGGATCGCTTTCGCCCGGAGAGATTGCCGCGCCACTAAGGAGCGTGCTGAGCCGGCAGAAAAATACGAGCGTGCTGCTTGGGGAAGCGGTGGATATTGATCCGGACGCGAAGCGGGTGATTCTGCGGGACGGCGGAACGTTCGAATACGATTCGCTGATTGTGGCGACGGGATCGAAGACGTCCTATTACGGGCACGACGCGTGGCGAGAAGCGGCGCCGAGCCTGAAGAGCGTGGAAGAAGCGCTGGCGATCCGGCACAAGATCCTGAACGCGTTCGAACAAGCGGAACGAGCGGAGACGGAAGCAGAAGCGCGGGCGTGGCTGACCTTTGTGATCGTGGGAGCAGGAGCCACGGGGCTGGAATTGGCCGGGGCACTTGCGGAAATCGCGAATGAAACACTGCGCCACGATTTTCGACGAATCAATCCGACGGAAGCGCAAATCATACTGATGGAGGGCGGGCCACGGATTCTTCCTGCGTTTCCGGAGGATCTGGCGATGAAGGCGGAGAAATCGCTAGAGCGCCTCGGAGTGAAAGTGCTTAAGGGAGTTTTTGCCACGGAGATTGACGAGCAGGGAGTGACGTTCAGGTCTGGAGAAAATGTACAGAGAATGGCAGCGAAGACCGTGCTGTGGGCAGGCGGAGTGACGATCACGGAATTCGGGAAGAGACTCGGCGAGCTCACAGAATCGGAGACGGACCGTTCGGGGCGCATACGCGTAACGCCGCAACTTACGATTCCGAACTATCGCAACATTTTCGTGATTGGCGACCTGGCGCTGGCTATGGGGAAGAATGGGAAACCATTGCCTGGCGTCGCGCAGGTGGCCATTCAGGGCGGGGCGTACGCAGGGAAAGTGATTCGCGCGCGGGTTACCGGCAAACCTGAGCCCGAGCCATTCCATTATTTCGATAAAGGCGACATGGCGGTGATCGGGCGCGCGGCGGCAGTGGCCGATATCTTCGGATTTCACCTATCGGGACTGCCGGCGTGGCTGGTGTGGCTGTTCATCCACCTTATGTACATCGTGGAATTCCAAAACCGCGTGCTGGTGTTCATCCAGTGGGGATTCCAGTACATCACATTCAGCCGCGGAGCGCGACTCATTACGGGCAGTGAAGGCAAAGATTTGGGGTAGCTCAGAATGATCCACCGGGCTGCGTGGCGACCTTACTGTGTTTCTTTTGCTGGTGGCGGTTCAAGAACCCAGATCTCATCCGAAGTGGGAACGGTGTTGGTGGTCACGAGCAATCTGCCGTCGCGCGAGATGTCAAAAGGAAAATTTATACCATCGAATCTTGGACCGGGGATTGTCGAAGGGGCTCCTCCGGCAAGCGCGATGGAGCGTAGCTCCGTGTTTCCCGCAAGCCCGACAATCTGAAAGGCAATTCTTTTTCCGTCCGGAAACCACACGGGCCAACCTCCCGTGTCTGAGACGCGGCGGACACCGCTGCCATCCGCGCGCATGAGCCAGATGCCGGAAGAGAAGTCGCGGGCCGGGGAATAGGCAATCCATTGGCCGTCGGGGGACCAGCGAGCAACCGTGGAGGGCAAATCGGTCAGACGCTTGGCTTCTCTGCCATCGAGGGACATCAGATAGAGTCGAACGACTCCCTGTTCAATGCGGGAGAAGACCACATCTTTCCCATCGGGCGAGATATCTGGGTAACCATCGCTCTCCGAGCGCGCGGGCGTAACAGGGGTAGCGGGACCACCGCTTGTGGGGACACGCCAGATGCGGCTGGGCTGATTCCCATAGGTGAAGAACATCACGAATCGGCCGTCGGGAGAAAATCGCGGATAGACCTCGGGAAGCGAGCCGAACGTTAACTGCCGCCCGGCTCCTCCTTGCGTGGAAACGAGCCAGATGTGCCAGGAGCCGTCCGCTTCCAATTGACTGACCGCGACCTGGCGGCCGTCTGGGGAGATTGCAGGAGCCCAAAGCGTAAAGGCATAGGAATAGACTTCACGGAGTTCATGAGTGTCGAGGCGTTCCACGATGAGAACACCATGACTTCTTGCGTTGAGAAATGCGATGCGACCATCGCGGGCGACAGTGGGAGAGCTGTCGGGTCCTGTGCCGGAAGTGAGCCGGACCGGCGGGGAACCGTCTATGGGAGCTACCCAAATATTTGCGGCCCCGGAGCGATTGGAGACATGCACGACACCGCGGCCATCCGGGGAAAAAGAGGGTGCGTCGCTGTAGACGCCGTAAGGATCGTGAGAAAGCTGACGCGGGGCGCCTCCCCGAGAGGGAATGAGCCAGAGCTGACGGGAGATTCCTCCCGGCGTGCGGACGAAGGCGATCGTTTGGCCGTCGGGAGACCAGGTGGGTGAGCCAAAAAAGGGAAGAGTAGCATCACCCCGGAGCAGGATGCGCAAATCGGAGCCGTCCGAGGCTACCGTCGCCAATGCTTCCGATTCGCCTTGACGGCGAAGGTCAATGGCCAGCCGCGTACCGTCGGGAGACCATGCCGGTTGTACGGCGTCCTTGATGACCGGGACAGGATCGCCGCCGAGCGTGGGAATCGTGCAGATTTGGGTAGTGTTTTCATCGGGCAGCAAACGCGCAAACGCGATGCGTTCTCCATCCGGAGAGAACTTCGGGCTGGCCTCGCCGCCCCCGCTGGAAACGAGCTGGACGTGCTCGCCTCCCGAAACACGGCTCACGAAAAGGTGGTTGTGTCCCTGGCTATCCGCGATGTAGGCGATCATTCTGCCGTCCGGAGAGATCGCGGGTTCAGCAGCGGTCTTCTCCGAGGAAACGAGGAGACGCAGCCGGCCACCGGGAGCGAGGCCAGTACCAGGGAATTCGTAGTGGGTCCAGAGAGCCAGGAAGGCAGCGGAGACGAGCAACAAAATCCCTAATGCGAGGGGAAGAGTCCAACGATTTCGCGAGCTGGGCGCGGGCATCGGGATGTTTTGCCAATCCGCGGAAGACTGAAGGGCTTCGAGTGCGGCGCGGACTTCGCTGGCCTGCTGGTAACGCTGCGCAGGGGACTTGGCGAGGCACCGCAGAATCACGGCGCGCAGACCAGGAGGGATCCGCGGAGGGAGGGGGGCAGGCTGATCCTGCAGGATCGAGGTGGTCAGTTCAAAGACACTCCGACCATGAAAAGGTGGGCTGCCGGCAGCCATTTCATACAAGACGACACCCAGGGCCCAGATATCGCTGCGCGGATCAGGCAAATCGCCCTTCAAGACTTCCGGAGAAATGTAGTGGAGGGTGCCGGCGAGAGCACTGGATCCAGGTGCGTACGAAGCTGTTGCGGTTACTCCGGTTGAGGTCGCCAACTCGTCCGTTTTCAGGCGCTGGGAAAGTCCAAAGTCTAGGAGCTTGACATTGCCCGCGGGGTCGACGATGACATTCGCCGGTTTCAGGTCGCGGTGAAGGATTCCCTTGGAATGCGCATGGGCCAAGGCATCCGCAGCCTGCTTTCCATACTCGAAGACAAGCTCGGTGGGTAAGCCGTCGTGCGGGATGAGAGTGCTCAATGGCTGACCGGCAATGTACTCCATGACGATGAAAGCCTGGCCGGCGGCCTCGCGCACTTCATGGACAGTGCAAATGTGAGGATGATTCAAGGACGAGGCAGCGCGCGCCTCGCGGAGCAAACTCTCGTATGAAGCAGGGTCACCTGAAGCCCGAGTGCGAAGGACTTTGAGGGCCACGTCGCGGTTGAGCGTCTCGTCGTGAGCGCGGTAAACGACACCCATGCCGCCGGCGCCAAGCTGCTCGAGGATCAAATAGTGGGAGAGCCTTTGGCCGAGCATAGGAAGCCTTGAGTCGTGAGCGCATCTTAGGGCCTGGAAGTGAGCAAGTCAAACCGCGGTATCCGCCTCCGCAATCCAGGGGGAGGCGGGAAGGTGATCCTCACGCACGAGTGATTCCGGGAGGCGATGACGCCAGCCTAATGTGCATCGTGGAGTTCCAGAACCGCGTGCTGGTGTTCATCCCGTGGGGATTCCAGTACATCACGTTCAGCCGCGGAGCGAGATTGATTGCCGGCGGCGATGGCATCGAGCAGATGTGAAATCTACGGGTGTCCGTGACGCGTGAGGCAGGGCTCCGCGTCCTCGTTCGAAACTCTCCAGACAGAACTCTAAGGCGTTGAAACAAGCGGAAGGTCTATGAAGGACTCTTCGCCGGGAGAGTGGTAGATGCGCTGGGTAGCCTTGCGGTAGTCGCCGGGCTTGGCCCAGAAAATATCCGGGACGAAGGTTTGCGGGTTGCGATCGTAGAGAGGGAACCAGCTGGACTGGATCTGCACCATGATGCGATGGCCGGGCAAGAAGACGTGATCCGCGTTGGGCAACAGGAAATGGTAGAGCAATGGAGTATCCGACGTGATGGCTTGCGGATTTTCAAAGCTCTGGCGATAACGGCCGCGGAAGATATCGGCGGAGACCATCAGCTGATAGCCGCCCATGTTTTCGTCTCCGGCGACTTGGCCAGGATAGACATCAATGAGCTTTACGACCCAGTCGGAATCGGTCCCGCTGGTTGAGGCGACGAGATGAACGACAGGTTGGCCGCTGATTTTTTCCGGTGATTTCAGGAGGTCAGAAGTAAAGACAAGCACATCAGGACGGCTGGAGAATTGGCGCTGATCGTCCACCAGCCAGCGGGCCCAGGTGAAACCTTTCAAGACGTCGTAGCCGATGGGGCGAACCGGGCGAATTCGGAAGGGAACAGGTTTTGAGGGATCGGAAATGTACTCATCGTATGTGGCATCACCCGCAGTTGGCGCCGTGAAACTGAGTTTCGCACCAGCTTTAAGGTACACAGGCGTGGAATGGATGCTGCAGCCGGAAGCGCAGCCAGAAGGCCAGGAGGGGAGCTGGAGCCATTTGTCCGTGCCGGTTTCGTAGGCGTATACGGGAGAAATTTGCGCTTCCGTGGCGTGGGAGTCGTCGTCCTTCAAGTAGTGCGCCAAGAAGGGAGCCAGAATGTGCTCGCGAAAATAGAGCGCCGTATCGCCATGGAAGTTGATGGCACCGAGGGTGCTGCCGTCGCCAATTTCCTGGCCATGATGCCATGGCCCGAGGACGAGGAAGACTTTGTCGTTGCCGGTGTCGTGAGGTTTGATGGCTTTGTAGACGGCTATCGCACCATAGATATCTTCCTGGTCCCAGAGACTGGCGACGAGCATAGTGGGAACTTTTAGAGGCTGGGCGGCGAGGATTTTGTCCATGGCTTGTTCCTGCCACCAGGAATCATAGGATGGGTGCTTGAGAATCTGGCGCCAGAAGCCGACCTGTTCCATGCCGTGGAGCTTGCCCATTTCGCCGGCGTTGACAGCGTCGAGATATTCGTCGTAATCGTCGAAGTGGCTGCTCCGCCACTTGGCCGTGTTGCCGCGCGTGGCTTCCTGTTCGTAGATGTAGGGCATGTTTTGCTCGCGGAATGCGCCGTTGTGAAACCAGTCGTCGCCCATCCAACCGTCCACCATCGGGTTCATGGGCACGGAGACTTTGAGCGCGGGATGCGGATTCACCAGCGCCATCAGGGGCAGGAAACCGTCGTAAGAGATGCCGAGGATGCCCACTTTGCCGTTGCTCCCGGGAACGTTTTTCACCAGCCAGTCGATGGTGTCGTAGGTATCGGTCGCATGGTCCACCGGCGTCGGATTCTGCGGGCCATGGAGCGGGCGGTTCATCACGTAGTCGCCCTCGGAACCAAATTTGCCGCGAACATCCTGGACAACCCGGATGTAGCCGCCCTCGACGATGACGTCGACGGCGTTGTCGTAGCCGTCCAGGATCGGCGCCAAGTGC
>DATJAD010000053.1:0-4760 GCA_035516615.1 Candidatus Acidiferrum sp. | reverse complement strand
CATGAGCACGGCGGGCCTGAAGTTCTCCACTATACCGATGTGGCGGAACCCAAACTCCACAGCAGGGAAGTGCTGGTCCGGGTGAGGGCCTGCGCTCTGAATCATCTCGATCTTTGGGTGCGCAAGGGAATTCCGGGGATCATGATTCCGCTTCCCCACATTCCAGGAAGCGACATTGCCGGTGAAGTCGAACAGGTTGGACCCGACGTGACTAAAGTCCGAGTGGGGCAGAAAGTCATCCTTTCTCCAGGAGTCACTTGCGGGCATTGCGAAGCATGTCTTGCCGGGAGAGATAATGAGTGCCCGGAGTTCACTAATCTCGGGTACATGATTGATGGTGGTTGCGCCGAGTACGTGCGTTGCCCTGATGTGAATTGCTTTCCCTATCCCGAAAATCTGACCTTTGCCGAAGCGGCGGCCGTTCCGCTGGTTTTTCAAACCGCGTGGCACATGCTGGTGAGCCGGGCACAGCTTCGTCCCGGCGAAAGCGTCTTGGTGCTAGGGGCGGGGAGCGGAGTGGGGTCAGCCGCGATTCAAATTGCCAAGTTCTTCGGATGCCGCGTGATCGCGACGGCCGGGACGGAGGAAAAGATCGAGAAGGCGCGGCAACTCGGTGCGGACGAAGTGATCCACCACCACATCATGAGGATTCACAAGGAGGTGCGAAGGTTGACGGAGCGTCATGGAGTGGACGTGGTTTTCGAGCATGTGGGATCGGTGACTTGGGAGGAAAGCGTAGCGAGTCTGGCGCGCGGCGGGCGGCTGGTGACCTGCGGGTCAACAACCGGCTACGACGCGAAAATTGACATTCGCTTTGTGTTCAGTCGCCAGCTTTCTATCCTAGGTTCCTATATGGGCACCAAGTCTGAACTCGCCACAGTCCTGAAATTGGTTTCGGCAGGCCGTTTGAAGCCAGTGATTGACCGCGTGCTTCCGCTGGCAAACTGTTCGGACGCCCACGCCTATCTCGAGCAGGGAAAGCAATTCGGGAAAGTAGTGCTGACGATTTGAAATCCAGTCCGGCGGGCACGCAAATTTCCCGAGACTGCCCTGCAAGATTTAAGTGGACTACCTGGATCAGCTAAGGACAGAGTGAACGGAATGCTGCCAAGATGAAAAAAGGGACGCTCCAAAACCCGCCGGAACGTTCCTCCTGAGCAGACCTCCGCCAGGTTCCTTTGCTTGGGAAACACAAGTAAATCAGGCAATCGCGTTTGTTTCGCTGAATTTCCTGTGCGAGAATAGCATTCAGAGGCAAACATGAGCACATCCCTTGGAAAGCACGTGACGCTCACAAAGCCGGACGATTTCGGCGAGCTGCTGGAAGATGAAGGCGTCATCTTCACCACGCTAGACAAAGCGGTGAACTGGGCGCGCAAGAGTTCGATCTGGCCCCTGGGATTCGGCCTGGCGTGCTGCGCGATTGAAATGATGTCCATGGCCGCTGCGCGGTTTGACGTGGCGCGTTTCGGCGCTGAGGTATTTCGCCCCTCGCCGCGCCAAGCCGACCTGATGATCGTCGCCGGCCGGCTCTCTCAAAAAATGGCGCCGGTGATTCGCCAGCTCTACGAACAAATGCCGGAACCTAAGTGGGTGATTTCCATGGGCGCATGCGCGACAAGCGGCGGAGTATTCAACAATTACGCCATCGTGCAGGGCTGCAATCAGGTGATTCCAGTAGATGTGTACGTTCCCGGATGCCCGCCGCGCCCCGAGGCACTGCTCTACGGCATCCTGCAGCTTCAGAAGAAAATTGACAATGAAAAGGGATCGTTCAAGCGCGCTCTGAACCTGGCATAGAAGACCCTTGCAGTCGGAAGAATTTCTGACCGCTTCGGAACCCAGCCCCTTGAAAAACACGCCTCCCGTGACGCGAACTGTCGCCGCTCCTCTTACTCTTTTGTTTTTTATTTCCGCGATTAGTTGCGGCGGAGGCAGCATCGCTCCTCCGCCTGTTCAGCCTCCATCCTCGGGCTGGACTCTTTCCTGGAGCGACGAGTTCAACGGCGCCAACGGTTCCGCGCCCGATACCACAAAGTGGACGTACGATCTTGGCGGCGGCGGCTGGGGCAATCAGGAACTCGAATCGTACACAAACCGCCCCATCAACGCGCAGATTCAGAACGGCAATCTGGTCATCACCGCGCAGCAGGAGACTTATACCGGCCCGGATGGAATCACGCGAAATTACACCTCGGCGCGCCTCAAGACGCAGGCGCTTTTCGCGCAGGCTTACGGTAGATTTGAAGCCCGAATCAAAATCCCGAGCGGACACGGCCTCTGGCCTGCCTTCTGGATGCTCGGAAACGACATTTCCACGGCCGGCTGGCCGCAATGCGGCGAGATTGACGTCATGGAGAATATCGGCAAGGAGCCCGGCATCATTCACGGCTCTTTGCATGGTCCCAGCAGCATCGCTCCCACCAGCGATCTCACGTCGAGCCTCAGCCTTCCCGCGGGCCAAGATTACGCGGACGATTTCCATCTCTATGTGGTGGAATGGGAACCCGGGACCGTGCGGTTTTATATGGACTCGGACAACTACGCGACGTTCACGCAATCGGAATGGCCGTCGGGCGGCCAGTGGGTTTTCGATCATCCCTTCTTCATCATCCTGAACGTGGCCGTCGGAGGAACCTGGCCGGGCTCGCCGGACGCGACCACTCAGTTTCCTCAGCAGATGCTCGTGGACTACCTTCGCGTGTACACTAAGTCTCCTTAGTGCCTGTCGGAAGTTCCTTCTGAGGTGCAACTTGAACTCCACGAACGATGCTGCGCGCCAAATGCTACGCCATGCGCTCGCCACGGTTGCCTACCGCGGGGGAAAGGCGATACGGGGCGCTCCGGAATCCTTTGCTACATTTCGTCTTGGCGATGCTTCCCGCACGTCCGCACAACTCCTCGCGCACCTCGGCGACCTCTACGATTGGGGACTTTCCATGGCCGCAGGAAAACAGGCGTGGCATGATTCCGTTCCGCTGGAATGGGGCAGGGAAGTGGAGCGCTTCTTTGATTGTCTGAAGAAATTCGACGACTATCTGGCCTCAAATGCTGCTTTACACGCGCCAATTGAGGGACTTTTCCAAGGGCCCGTGGCGGATTCCCTAACACACATTGGCCAGATCGCCATGATGCGGCGTCTCGCGGGCTGCCCCATCAAAGCCGAAAACTATTTCAAAGCGGAAATCATTACCGGACGTGTAGGAACAAAACAAGCCGCTCCCCGCCAGGAGTTTTGATCACTTTTCTCGCGTGAGCGGGAAACCCCACGCGCAGAATGGGAATCTGAGCTAAAGCAATTGCGTCATCCAGCGTTGAGGTGAAAACCAGCATGCGCGGAGTGAGAATCGGCCTCTTGACGGGCGCAGCGTTTGCAGGGATTGTGGCGCTAGCCGCGAGTCCGCGCCACCAGGCGCCTGCCATATCGCAAATCGCAACCACCACGCAAGTCATCCAAGTCACCGGCGACAAGTACGCATTCACGCCGTCGGAGATTCACGTTCGCAAAGGCACGCGGGTCGAATTCACCCTGCATTGCGTGGACAAAGAGCATGGCGTGAAGTTCGACGTGTATCCCGAAGGCGCAAAGAAGAAAGGTCCGCCGAGACTTCAATTCGAAGGCAAGCCGGAAACAGGAAAAGTTGGCAAGGGAAAAGATGGATCGGTTACTTTCGTGGCCGTCGAGCCAGGCACCTATGAATTCAAATGTTCCGTGTTCTGCGGATTCGGCCACGGCCGGATGAAAGGCAAGCTCATCGTAGAAGAATAGGAGTGGCCTGCCCCTGCAGGATGGTCCAGGCGCCATCCTCGGATGCAAGAACCAGGGTCATGCGTAGGACAGAAACGCTGTGTTCGCTCGGCACGATGTTCTCCCACAGCAGAGTTGCGACCGCAATCCCGTAAGGACCGGGCCGGACTTCCTCCAAAATGAAGCAAGCCTTTCTCTTTGCGTAGGGCGCGAAGAGCGCTACGAATGCCTTCTCGATTTCGCTTTTGCCCGACCAGCGTTTTCCTTCGGCGTCAATAAACTCTCCGTTTCTTGAGAAGAAAGAAGCCAGTTCCAGAGCGCTGTTGCTTTTTAATCCTTCGAGGAAACTTTCCACCGTGAGCAGCACATCGCTTGTGGGCCGCGTTCCTGGAGCCGAAAGGGTTTCCGCGTGTACCGCATTCGAACGAAGCTCCTCAATCTCAGCGCCTTTGGAGCGGAGAATCCGGGCCGCGAAGGATTCTTCAGCGCGCAAGATTCCTAGAACCAGATGTCCGGTTCCTACGTGGCGATGTCCCAGCCTATCTGCTTCTTCTGCCGCGGCGGTCAGGATTCGTTTACATTCCTGGGTTAGCGGCACCTCCACAGAAGTTGGAATTCGTTCCTTTTTCTCTACAGCTCGATCAATCTCCGCCCGAATTTTCGTTGCCAAAAGGTTTTCCTTGAACAGCGCTTTCATCAGGCCGAAATCTTCTCGCAACAAGCCGAGGAGCAAATGCTCGGACTCAATGAACGGGCTACCATACTGGCTGGCCTCGAAGCGCGCGAAGAAAATCACGCGGCGAGCCCTTTCGTTATAGCGCTCGAACATTAGAATGCCTAAGGAAGAGGAGCCGGAAAAGTCTGCGCCGGTTTAACCGATCGGTGTTGAGATCACCGTCGCTTCGCCTCCACCGTAAGACAGTTTACTCCCGGCTACGCTTTTCTCGCGGCGAACGTATCCCATTCCGATTGGGGCGCCCAGCTTGGGTGAAAATCCGGCGCGGGTAGTGAA
>DATJAD010000052.1:0-16380 GCA_035516615.1 Candidatus Acidiferrum sp. | reverse complement strand
CGCATCGGCCACGAAGTGCACGTAGTCCACGGCTCGGAACGCAATATCAAGATTACCAAGCCCGCGGACCTGGAATTGGCTCGGTTTTATCTGGAACGCGAGCTGGAAAAGGCCCACAAAGCATGAGTGTTCGTTGCGGCATTGGCTACGACCTTCACCGTTTGGCCGAAGGCCGAAAGCTCATCGTTGGCGGCATCGAATTGCCCTTCGAGAAAGGCCCTGTGGGGCATTCGGACGGCGACGTGCTGGCCCACGCCCTTTGCGATGCTCTGCTGGGTGCAGCGAGCCTCGGAGACATTGGCACGCACTTCCCGGACACGGATCCAAAGTGGAAAGGCGCGAGCAGCCTGATTTTTCTGGAGCACACACGGGAGCTTCTGGACGAAAAAGGGTTCGCCATCGAACATGCCGATGCTGTGGTGATCACGGAGAAGCCGAAGCTGGGCCAGCACTTTCCCAAGATGCGCGAGGCGCTCGCGAGGGCGCTGGGCGTCGCGCCGGAGAAAATCCATCTGAAGGCCAAGACCAATGAAGGCGTGGATGCGATCGGCCGCGGCGAAGCGATCGCCGCGCACGTCGTCGCGACATTGGTGAAACGCTGAGTGCTCGGCCTTTTTCTCCCAAGATGCAGAGATGAACGTGGATCAAACGCTTCCCAGCGAAAAGCCCCTCCCCAATGCATGTTCGGCGGACGATGTGCGCCGGCTTTTGCTCGAGCTCGGCTGGCAATCCGGAGAGTTTTCCGCGGAACAAACCGCGTGGTGCGAGCGCGCATCCGCGCTGCTTGGTACACAGGTTGCGAATCCCGCGGGACTCCCGCCCCTGTTGGAGCTGATTTCCGAATACGGCGCGCGGAAAATCCTGGCAACTGTAGAAGCGCATGTGGTGATGTCGCGCTACGCCGCGCGTGACGTGGTGCGCCAGCTGGCGCTTTTGCTTCTGGAGGATGGTCCGCTCACCACAGAGCGGTTCAGGGAAATCGTAGCCTCTTTGAAGGAAACCTTGAATTTGCGCGGCAGGGAACTCTTTCATCCCTTGCGGCTAGCATTGGCCGGGCGAGCCGGCGAGGGAGATCTGGACCGAGTGATTTTGCTCCTGGACGAAGCAGCGGTGGCCGGTTTTCAGATCCGCGTGAAAACAGCGCGGGAGCGCATCGTTGAGTTTTGTGCGAGCCTGGATTGAAACCCAGCACAGGGTTTGCACACATCGTGCGGCGAACATTGGACCATCAGCTTTGAGCTGTGAATTTTCATGGAACGTCTGACAGGAATTCATGCCATTCGCGAGGCGCTGGAAGCGGGCCGCGCCCTGGAACGCATTGTCGTTGCCAAGGGGCGACAAGACACCCGCATCGAAGAAATCGTGCAGCTCGCACGCAAACAGAACGTGCCGCTGCGCTTTGAAGAGCGCTCGGAGCTCGACCGGCTGGCCGATTCGAGGGATCACCAGGGAGTCGTGGCGTTGACGGCATCGCGTCCCGCGGCCACGCTCGAGGACATCCTAGCGCGAGCCAACTCCGGCTCCGGGCAAAAGGGATTGATCGTGCTTCTTGACGGCGTCGAGGACCCGCACAATCTGGGAGCCATCATTCGCACGGCGCTGGCTGCGGGCGCTCACGGTGTGGTAATTCCCGAACGGCGCGCGGCGGGCTTGACGGATACGGTCGCGCGGTCCTCGGCCGGCGCGCTGGCGCATCTTCCAGTCGCCAAGGTGACGAATCTCGCCCGCACCATGGAGGAGTTGAAGGAAGCAGGCTACTGGCTTGTCGGATTAGACGAGCGCGCGGATAAGAGCTACACGGATGTGGACTACACTTCACCCGTCGCGATTGTGATGGGCGGCGAAGGCAAGGGTTTGCACGATTTGGTCCGCAAGCGCTGCGATTTCGTGGTTTCGTTGCCCACGGCGGGCCCCGTGAAATCTCTCAACGTCTCGGTGGCTGCCGGCGTGGTTCTCTTCGAGGCAGTCCGCCAGCGCCGCCACAAGAAGATTGACTGAGCAAACGCTTATTTCCTACCCTAGTGGCTCGCTCCTCTGGGAGAAATTAGGTTTCATGACGCGGCGGGATGTACCACGAGTCTCTAGGATTGGAGTTCCTCTTCTATGGATAGGGACGTGTATTTCGCAGCTCCTCCTCCTCGGGATCTTTGCCAAGGAATTGTATTACCAAACGAGGCTGCTATCACCGGCTGAGAACACTGTATTGACCGCGCTTGCCTTTGCATTGTTCAGCGCGCTTGCCCATCCATACTCCTCGGGACGGATTGACACGGAGGGAATTCATTATAGAAGATACGGTCCTCTGAAAAAATTGACCTGGGATTCCATCGAACTTATCAGCTGGACCGGACCGCGGATCGAGGTGACATTCAAACGCAAGAGCTTTCTGGACCGTACACTGTTGTTCTGGCTGAACCCACTTCGCGCCGTGAGGGATTACAGTGCGCAACAATCCGGGACCGATCCGGATCCTCCAGAGGTCCTGAATAGGATCGCGGCGTTGCAGGTTGAGCACCCACCGAAAATCCAGTTGGGTCCTTTGGTATCACCAGGGATCAGCAATGCCATAATTCTTGGATTTGGAGCGGCTGTCTGCATTGCTGCCGCAGGATTGGTGGTCCGACTGCTTAACTTTGTCGCGCATTTCTGATCACGTCAAAAAGATGTTACACCGCCATCGGCTGCCTCAAGAAGGGCGGCCTTGTTTCGGTTCCTTAGCGACAACGATCAGCTTGTCATCGGACCTGGACCCAGACATGACAGCACTTTTCATTTGTCGTACTGGATGAGTGAAAAAACGTCCAGCCCTTGCAGCTTGGAGCGTCCTTTCAGAAACGTTAGCTCAACAGCAAACGCCGCGCCATCAACCTTTCCGCCGAGTTTTTGCACCAATTGCGCGGTTGCGGCGGCCGTACCGCCCGTGGCAAGCAAATCATCGCAAACAATCACGCGCTGTCCGGCCACGATGGCGTCCTGGTGAATCTCCAGGCTATCCGTGCCGTATTCGAGTTTGTACGAGACACTGGCGGTTTTTCCCGGCAATTTGTTCGGCTTGCGCACCGGAACAAATCCGGCCTTCAGGCGATAAGCGAGAGCCGGCGCAAAAATGAAGCCCCGCGCTTCGATTCCCGCAACCACGTCAATCTTGTGCCCGTTGTAGTGTTCGCAGAGCCGGTCGATCAGGAGATGAAAACCGGTCTTGTCCTTCAGTAAGGTCGTGAGATCGTAGAAAAGAATCCCGGGCTTGGGATAATCCGGCACTTCGCGTATCAGTTTCTTCAGTTCGTCCATGCGAACATCTCCTCTCAGGATTCGTAAGTGATCCGGAAGGCTCCGTCATATTGCCGGTCAAACGGCGTGGGCTCTTCCTCGACTTGAGTGACCATCGCGCCCCGTGGCCCGCGTTCCACCGCCGCGCGCAAACGTGCTAACTGATCTGAAGATCCGATGGCGTAAACTTCCACTCTGCCGTCGCTCAGGTTGCGGACGTAGCCGGAAAGTCCCAGGCTCTCGGCTTCTTCTTGCGTAAAGTAGCGAAAACCGACGCCCTGCACCATTCCGGATACGAAGTACCGTCTGGCCTGTTTCGCTTCGCTCACAAAGCCATTCATTGTAGCAGAGCCGGATTCCCCCATTCACCCAGTGAAAGAAACACACCGCAAGGGAATGCGCTAAACTGTTTTGGAAAGACTCGGTGAGGCGTCCTTTCCGCCGAATCGCCGCATCTTAAAACAAGATGGAAGCTGGCATACAATTTTATTCTCCTGTTCGTCTGAAGCATCTGGGGGCTGCTCTTTTAGTTGGAGGTTTCGCTGTTCTCCTCGCAGCTTCAGTCACTTGCGCGCAGGAGTCGCAAGGGCCGATTGCGCCGCCTCCGGATCGCACCGTCCTCCACCGCGTGGATACCAACGCCCCTCCTCCCGAAGCGCCCCCGGATCTTCCTCCAGATGAGATCATCCAGCGATTTTCAGAAAAGGAGCTCGAATACGCCAAAGCGCGCACCGGCTTCGGCTTTAAGAAAACCATTCGCATGACCGAATACGGTCTGGATGGGAAGCCGTCCGGCGAATTCGAAATGACCACGCAGTCCGTCGTGGGTTCCGACGGCTGGGTCTCGCAGAGGGTTGTTGACCAGCCCGTTTCCACGCTCCATTACATGATGCCCGAACCTCCGGATTTCGATCTGCTCTCGAGGATTCCTTATTACCCGCTCATTCCTGAGCAGCTTCCGAAGTACGACATCACCTACGCGGGCCGCGAAAAAGTGGACGAAATCGATTGCTACATCTTTCAAGTAAAACCCAAGATGGTAGAGCGCGCGCATTCCTATTTTCAGGGAGTCGTGTGGGTGGACTCGAAATACCTGGAAGTCGTGAAGACCTACGGTTCGTACGTCAATGATCTGGGCGGCATCCATCCGCAGAATCTGCCCTTCGCCAACTTCGAAACGTACCGTGAAAACGTCGAAGGCAAATACTGGTTCCCGGACTACTCCCGCTCGGACGACGATGTGCACCTGAAGGACCGGGACGTTCCCGTCCGTCTGGTGATCAAATGGACGGACTTCAAGCCGCTTACGATGCCCGCGGCAACCGCCTCGCAGCCTGCAAGTCCTCCTCCACCTGCCAAGTCGCCTCAACCCTGAGTTGTGAACGCCGCGAGAGCTTCCGGGAGTTCTCCAATGGATTCGAGGAGAAGATCGGGGCGTTCCGCGCGCAGCCCTTTTTCCGTCGGAAATGGGCCCAGAACAGCAATGGCGGCCCGTACGCCCGCGCGCCGCGCCATTTGAAGGTCTTCTGGCGAATCTCCCACATAAACGCACTGTGCGGCTTCCAGGCGCATCCGCCGAAGCGCCAAACGCAGGGGCTCGGGATGCGGCTTCCGCATGCGGGTATCTCCGCTGCACACCCGCGCTGCAAAAACCTCAGAAAGCCGAAATTCACGCAACTGGCGCAGCACCCGGTTCCGGTCTCCGCTTGTAACCAGGCCCAACGCATGTCTCCGTTCAAGCTGCGTGAGCACCCGGCGCGCTCCCGGCATCAATTTCGGACGGTGCCGGCTGTAGTGCTCTCTCCAGAGGCGATCGGCCTCAGTCCAGCGCTTTCGCGAGAGTTTTGCAGCGCGGTAAACCCGATACCAGTTCGGGGAATAATGTTCTTCCAGTTCCTGATTGCCCCAGGGTATGCCCATCTCGCGGAACATTGCCAGGTAGGCAGAGGTGTCCGCTTCAAAGGAGTTCAGCAGCGTACCGTCCCAATCGAAGAGGACGCCACGAATCCCGCGATCCCGCGCGCGGCCAAATTTCATTTTCCAAGCATAGCAAAACGATGTCACAATCCGCGCCGGCATGGGAAACACCGCCGCTTTGCGCCATTCGCAAATTCAAAAGCCGCGAAATCGAAGGTGCCGGCTCCGCGGGATTTACGCTGATGAAAGCGCACACTCTCGCGTGCGTTCATTCTGCTGCGCTGCGTTTTGAAGGAAGCTCTCGTTTACAGGAAGAGAAAGCGCGAAGGGATGCCATCGTCGCGGTCGAATTGCACGTCATCATACGACGCCGCGATCCCATACCACCGTGGCACCGCTGCCGGCTCGGTCCGACGCACGTGCGCCAGAGTCACAATCACGACATTCCCGCGCCCCATGGGACGGCTCACCAGCACAATTTCCAACTCGATCGGGGTGTTCAACGCGATCTGTTTGGGGCAAAGGAAATAAACACCGGTCGAGCTGATGTCCCTTGTGACCAGCGTAATCGGAAAGTCTTCCCGGATCCGATTGACGCTCCTCAAACGGAGCGGCAAACGCAGGCTCGCGCGGGGATATTCTCGATGCTCGGGAAAAACGCCGACGGCATGCGTCGGAACCCGCACGAATCGCCGTGGCGACTCCGGCCGGAGCAGCGGCAACACTTTGAGCGCGGGAGATTCAACTGCTGGAGCTCCCAGCAAGCTCCCTGCTTTCTCGGCAGCCGCGGAAACACAAGCCTTCGCGTTCGGCTCGTTCTGCCTCAACAGGTGCAATTGTGGTGCGCGGTTGGTCGCGCTCATCTCGCCCTCAGAGAAGCTTCAACAACACATCCAATAACGGGCCCCAGTCGTGCTTTCGAGCGAATCCCAAGTCCCAGAATCTGCGGAGCGGGCAACTAAAATGGCACCAAAGAGGCTGCCGCGTCAACTTGTGGAAAACTTGCGAAGTGCCCTAAATTTCAACACTTAGTAATGGTACCGTGTGCTCTCACCCGCTGTTGTGAACAATCTACCCTATCGCAGCGCGCTTCGCTTTCCAATTTGGTGCTGGACACGCTTCTCAGCGCATCCTACTTTCAAATCTTATGCCCCGGCCCACGTCCGCGCTTCCTTCGCCGCAAATACGGCAGCCGAGCTTAGGATCGCCAAAGAACGCGTTCTTCGGCATGACGCCCATGCTCCTCCTCGCCTTTGCGGTCGTGTACATCTTCTGGGGATTAACTTATTTGGCGATGCGCATCGGCATCGAATCTTTTCCGCCTTTGCTCCTTCCCGGCACTCGCCATCTCTTCGTTGGATTGCTCCTCTATCCCTTGCTGCGCTGGAAGACCGGCATACGCCCCACGAAGGAACATTGGAAAACGGCCGCAATCACCGGCTGCCTCCTGCTCTTCCTTGCCAACGGGAGCGTCTGCTGGGCCGAAGAAACCGTTCCTTCGGGCATCGCGGCCCTCCTCGTCGCCACAGTTTGCCTGTGGATGGTCCTTTTGGACTGGCTGCGCTCGGGCGGCCATCGCCCCTCTTTTCGCGTGGTCGCCGGAGTTGCCATCGGTTTTGCCGGAATGTTCCTTCTCGTAGGTCCATCCCACCTGGGCGGCTCAGGCCGCATGAATCTAACCGGAGCCGGCATTCTCGTCTTTGCCTCCTTCTCCTGGGCCTGCGGCTCTCTCTACTCCAAACATGGATCTCTCCCGAGTTCACCTCTTTTGGGAGTGGGAATGCAAAGCCTTTGCGGCGGCGCTGCGCTCTGGATTGCCGCATTCCTGACCGGCCAGACGCGGCATTTTCATTTTTCGCAGGTTTCTTTCCGCTCCTGGATGGCCATCGGTTATCTGGCCATTTTCGGATCTTTGATCGGTTTCACCGCCTACATGTACATGCTGAAAAAAAGCACCGCCGCGCGCGCCGGAACGTATGCCTTTGTGAATCCTGTCGTGGCTCTTTTCAGCGGATGGCTCTTCGCCGGAGAGCCCATGACGCCGCGCACCTGGCTCTCCGCATTCGTCATCCTGAGTGCTGTCGTTCTCGTCATCACCGCGCCGCACCGCGATCCTGCGCATGATGTCGAAACGCTCCCAGCGCCCGGGGAGGCATAATCGGGCTTTCTCAGGCCAAGGAAGTTTGCCGCATCTTTCCGGATAGATTTGCCGTGCACTGTGCGCTACCTTTTGGTTCATGAACACTGCTTCTTCCAACTCGCCGAACGCTTCTGCGATCCCGCCGCGTCTCGCAAAACGATTCTGGCGAGCCACGATCTCCCGAGATCCTCGCGCCGACGGCACTTTTTTCCTCGCGGTCCGTTCCACGGGAATCTACTGCCGCCCCAGTTGTCCCGCGCGCCGCCCTTTTCGCCGCAATGTGATCTTCTTCCTCACGCAGGCCGAAGCGGAGCAGCACGGCTTTCGCGCTTGCCGCCGCTGCCGGCCTGACGAAGCTTCCGCCTCCGCCGCCCTCGTGGACCGCGCGTCGCTCCTGCTGCGCAGTTCGCCTTCCGGGGACGTTGCCCCGCGCCTCGAGACCATCGCCGCGCAACTCGGCGTTTCTCCAGGAATTCTGCGCCGCGCTTTTGTGCAAGTCACGGGTCTCACGCCGCGCGCTCTTGCGGCAGCCTTCCGCGTAAATAATTTCAAGCATCTTTTGCGCCAGGGCAGAGGCATTTCGGACGCGCTTTACGAAACCGGCTACGGCTCTTCGAGCCGCATCTATGAGCGCAGCAACACGCAGTTGGGCATGACGCCCGCAACTTATCGTAAAGGGGGAATGGGAATGAAGATCGGATACACCGTAGCAAAATCGAGTCTCGGAAATATTCTTGTGGCCGCCACGGAACGCGGAATCTCCGCAGTCTATTTGGGCGGCGCCGGCGAAAAACTGGCCGCCGAACTTCGCGCCGAATACCCGCACGCGCGGATCTCCCGCGACCGCGGGCACTTCGAACATTGGGTTCGCGAAATTGTGCGGCGCGCCGAAGGCAAGGCGCCTGCCCGCGATCTGCCGCTCGACCTGCAGGCCACCGCTTTTCAGCGCAGCGTCTGGCAGGAATTGCAGAAAATTCCACGCGGATCCACGCGCACCTATACGGACATCGCACGCGCATTGGGCACTCCTCGTGCCGTCCGCGCGGTCGCTCGCGCCTGTGCCACGAATCCTGTTTCCGTCGTGGTCCCTTGTCATCGCGTTGTTCGCGCGGACGGCAGCCTGGCAGGCTATCGCTGGGGACTTGCGCGCAAACTGAGCTTGCTGCAGAAGGAAAAGGAAAAAGCCGCCGGGAAATCGGCCGCCTGAAAACCGTCACGAACGCCGCTTTCCGGCTATCCCCGCGGCTTCACCTTTGTCGCGTTCTTTGGCCAGTCTGGCTTGAAGCGGGATTCCGGTATTTTCAGATTCTTTCGCAGGTTCGAGTAGTGAAAGATGAAGTAATCGCCGGAACCTGCTTCGAAAAATTTCTGCTGGATCGGAAGCCATGACGCTTCGTCAATCCACATCTGGATCTTGGTGATCTGGTCGCGCACCTCTTGGGATTTCGGCGTCAACTCGATCACCACGGTCTTGCGCCCGTCCAGTTCCTCTTCGTCGTCCACCGCCACCAGATAATTTTTCTTGATCGCTTCGCTGCGCGTCCCGAATCCCAGCCGCACATACTGGTCCACCAGCGAGCGGTTTTTCCCCAGGTCGTATTCTTCCACGCGGTTGATCTTGGGATTGTAAAGGTACAGCGAATCCCCGCTGCGCAGGATCGTTCTCGGATCGGGCGTCTTGATCTCGATGCGCATCTTGTCGTCCCGCCGCATCCACATCTGCCCTGTTTCCGTCGAGGTGTCGTTCACCACCTGCGTGAATTTGATGTGCTGCACGTCCGCCGAAAGTGTATGGAAGTCTCGCGCGGAACTGTCCATCATGGCCAGCACGCCTTCCGCCGTCCAGTGCTGCGCGCCCTGGCCCGCCATCGCCACAGCTGTTGCCATCAACAAAATTCCGCAGATTACTCCCGTCCCCCGGATCGTCCTCAAGTGGTTCACCTGTTGAAAAAACCTTGCTCGGTAAGAATCGTCACACATGCTAGCACATCAATTTGGATGCGCGCCAAAACGCACGCGTTTCGCCCGGCGGCTGTGGGAGGAGTCGGTCACTTCTTCCGAATCGTCACCTGATACGCGACCACGTTCCCCTGATCGTTCCTCTGCGGCTCGATCTTCAGGATCTCAAATCGCGCATGGTTCAGCTCCGGCAACGACTTTTGCAGCGCGCCGTGCAGCAAGTTTTGCAGTTGCGGTGTTTGTTCTGGCGGCGCCAGGATGCGCGCATCCACGCGGTAGGTAGTCAGCCCATTCGCGTTCGAGATTAGGTCAACTTGCGAAGGCGACGCTGGCGCGCCGACTTCAGGCTGGTCATGAAACCATTTCGCGGGCGTCAGCAGAACAAAAATCACGATCAGCACGACGGCCACGTCGTACTGCCAGGAACCCCGTTCGTAGGTCCAGAAGAACGCCCGCTTGAATATGCTCCCCGGACCCGCCATTTCAATCCGCCGGAATCCCGTCCACAATCACGCCGTCGCGCATGTGGACCACTCTGTCGAAATGCGTCACCGCTTCCGGGTTGTGCGTAATCATCACGATGGTCTGCCCAAGATCCTTGTTCAGCTGCCGCAGCATCTGCAGCACGACCTCGGAGTTTTTCGAATCCAGATTGCCGGTCGGCTCGTCGGCCAGCAATATTTTTGGCTCGTTGATAATCGCTCGCGCAATCGCCACGCGCTGTTGCTCGCCGCCGGACATCTCCGATGGCTTGTGGCGCAACCGCCCTTCCAGCCCTAGCATTTTCGTAACCACGTCAAACCGGTGCGGATCGAATCCGTCCCCATGAATGTATTGCGCGATCGCAATGTTCCCCCTGGCTGTCAGCGTTGGCAGCAGGTTGAACCGCTGGAATACGAATCCGATCTTCGAGCGCCGCAATTTCGTCCGTTCCGCATCGCGCATCGAGCTCAGTTCGTTCCCGTCCACGTACACTTTTCCCCGAGACGCTTTTGCCAGTCCGCCGATCACGTACAAAAGCGAGGATTTGCCGCATCCGGAAGGCCCCATCACCGCCACCGATTCTCCAGGAAGCACCTCAAAATTCACCCCGCGCAGCGCCGGCACCTCCACCTTTCCCGCGCGGTACAGCTTCCACAAATCCTCGGTTTTGAGTATCGGTTCCAAGACTTTCCTTCCCGATTCGGCAATTGGCTCGAAATCAGGTTCTCCGTCAAGCGCCGCTATTTTAGCCGCGATTCCCATCGCTGCCTAGCAATGCTCCTCTCCAAATGTGTTTTTCCCTCTTTGCCATACCCTTCGCAAAAACTTCTCAGTCGAAGGACAGCGCCTCGACCGCGTCCTTCCGCGTGGCCATCCACGCCGGATAACTGGCGCCCACCATCGCTCCAAGCATGGCAATCGCCGCCGCCCGCACTGCCCAACCGGGAGTGATCAGGATGGACAGCGTCGGAAATTTCGCAAGCAGCAGGCCCCGAACCGCATAGCTCAGCCCCATGCCCAAGCAAATTCCGCCGCCGCAAAGCAGGGCCGATTCCAGCAAGAGCGAACGCACGATGAACCCGGAATCCGCCCCGAGCGACTTCAGCACCCCAATATCTCTCGTCCGTTCCACCACCGTCGTATACATGGTCAGAAGAATCACCAGCAAGCCGATGGAAACTGCCAGTCCGATCATTGCGTTGATGAACGCATGCAGGCCTGGAATATTCGTCGAGGTCATCAGCGAAAGAAAATCCCGCAGCGGCCTCACCGTGTATCCGGGAAGCTCATGCCGCATCTCATCCATCACATCGTCGGTGTGCTCCGGCCTCGTGCACTTGATCAGGAAGATGGAGGCCTTGTCGCGTGCTCCCACAAGGTCCTGCAGTGTTGTGATCGGAACAAACAGCCGCGCGCCCTTCCCATGCTCGACAATTCCTGCAACGTGCCAATCATGATTCAGCATTTTGTAGGTGTCGCCCACTTTCAGGTCCTTGGCTCTCGCGGCCCAATCGTCCACAAGTAAGTCGTCCGGTCCCTCCATGTCATGCCCGGCCAGAAATACAAATCCGCCGGACACCGCGCGAAAACTCGCCGGATCAATCCCATAAATCACGTCAATACCGCCAGTGGAATTGAATTGCAGCAGAGCCGGAGCCACCGCCTGGACGTACTTCAGCCCACTCAGCTTGTCCTCGATCTTGATCGGCATTGGCGACCCGCTGAATCCCAGGAAAATGGACGCCGCGGGCGGCTGCAGCATGATGTCCGCACCGATGCCTTCGATGCGCTTGGCGGTTTCCGAAAGCAGACCGGATGTTAGCCCCACGATAATCACGATCAGCATCACTTCAAATCCGATCGCCATCGCCCCAATGAACGTCCGCACCGGGCGGTGCATCAAGTTGCGCGCGATGAATTCCCCCATCATGGCTTCGCATCTCCCGCCGGCTGCTTCGATTGGTCTTCTTCGCCCACGTGCACTAGTTCCGAACCGGCAGGCTGCTCGAGGTCAAACTTATCCGCGGATATGTCCGCGTTCAGCGTGAGCTTGGTGAAATCCATGCTCAGCTGATAGTCGTCATGCGTACGAATGATCCGGATTGACCGGGGAAATGTCGTTACCGGGCCCGCCGTCCCTTCCGCCGGTGCCAGCGGCTCCCAGTCGGAAAAGTGCACGTCGGAAAGCAGAATTCCACCAGGGCCATAACTCTCCAGCCGCGAAACGTTCAAATCCGCCCGGTTAAACCAGATTTTCCGGTAAATCTCCATCTGGTATCCGCCGCGCAGCACGGTCAGCACGTAATATCTTCCGGTTTCGTCGTTGAATTCTTCGAACAGCACCGGCTCTTCCTTCCGCACCTCCGGCCACAACAGCGCATTGAGCAAATGCTGCGGCCGCAGATTCTCCAGCGGCTTGGCGCTGGTTTTCTCCACGCCCGTTTTTCCCTCCAGGAATTTATTCTTCGAGGGAATCCACACCCGAAATTCCTGTCCGTCGCTGGTCATGTCGAAAATTGTTCTCCCGATCACCGGCGCCTGCCCGATCACCCGGATTTCCGCCGGCCGTTCCGCCAATATGAAGGCCTTCACTTCGTGGTAGTCCTCGATCACCCCGCTATACGCCGATCCCGCCGTCGGCTTCATTTCCGTTGTCGCGTTCACCGTTTTCACGTTCGTCGCAAAATCGTTATACTTTGCCAGCAGCTCATCTTTCGTGGCTTCCAACGCAACCGGCTTCTCCGCCGCCGGCACCGTATGTTTTGTGCTGATATTCGCTCCGCAGCCGCAGCAAATCGCCGCCACTGTCGCCCATCCCATCCACGTAAGCACACGTTTCATCAATGATTTACGCCCTGAAGCCCCTCTTTAAAGCAATCTAACAACCAGCGGGAACCCCGTCAATCGCCGCGCAAGAACGCGCTTCACTGTGGCCGCGCGATGTGCACATCAAACGGCTGCATCACCGGCCGAACCCGGCGAATGATCTCGCTGGGCCAGAGTTTCGCGCTCAGCAGCGTCACCCATCCGTCTTCCAGTTCGCAGATCGCGCAGAAATCGTAGCGCCGGTACGCCGCTTGATACGCGTCCAGCCCGCGCGCCGAAAGCTCTCCTTCCAGAGCCGCGTCCTCGCTCCTGGCCGCTTCGCCGGCGCGCATCCCGAACGTCTCCGTTTCGAATCGCTCCGCCAGTTGTTTCAGTTGAACATTGTTGGGCTTGGGCGCCACCAGGCACCGTCCCGCAGGTTCGCGATAGAGGATGTGATGTGCCTTGCAGAACTCCCGCACGCGGTCCAGATGGCTGCAAAAGTCCAGAACGTATTCTTCACCGCCGGCCAGTGCGGGAAATACCGCTGCCCACAGCTCCGCGGCTTCCTTCCCGCGCACCGGCTCCCGGCTTTCGGTTTCCAGAAGCTGCAACCCGACGGCGTTGACGTCCGCGCCGAGATCGAGGGCCTGAATATCCAGGGAAAAAGGAGGCAACTGTGTTTCGTTCATTCCGCGCTCAGCGCCTCCGGAAATTTTTCGCGGAATTGCGGCGATTGCTTGCGTACGTCCAGCCAGTCAAAGAATGCATCCGGCATCTCCAGCCAGATCCGGAACCAGTTCGCGATCTCTTCCTTCTCTTCGCGCTTGTGGGGTTCCACTTTATGGTTCCGCGCGATCATCTCCGCGCGCCGTTTTCCGAGCCTCGCGATTTCCAGCACGCGTTCCACCGCCGCCCGCTCCCCGTGCGCCTGGAAGCGCCGCATCAGTTCGTCGAGCCGCATCAGGCTGACTTCCGCGTCCTCCAGCGTCTTGAAGTGCAGCAGGTCTTCGAATTCCTCTTCGAATTGATCTTCCGCTTCTTCCTGCACCGCAAGCGATACCTTGATCCCCGCCGATTTCAGCACGTCCGCAATGTAATCCGTCCCCGTTTTTCCCGCTTCGCCGTGCTCCGCCAGCAGCTTCCGGCGCAACTGGTCAATTTCCGCCGGAGTCCATTTCGGCGGCCGAATCTCTTCCGCCGCTTCCAGGATCATTTCCTTTTTTGTTCTGAGCTCTTCGCTCATCGCCCTGCCTTTTTGTGCCGCTTTGCGTGCGGTTTCTTTCGCGCTTCAGGCTTCGGCGGAGGATCGGCGGGAAGCCCCGCGAGCAGCCGATGATACCGCACTACATTCTTATTGTGCTCCTGCAGGGTGTCGCTGAAAAAGTGTCCTCCCTCGGTATTCGCCACGAAATAGAGATAGCCCGTTTGCGCGGGCTCCAGCGCCGCGCGCAGGGAAACCGCTCCCGGATTCCCAATCGGCCCCGGCGGCAGCCCCCGGTGCTCGTAGGTGTTGTACGGCGAATCCACATGCAGGTCTTTCCCCGTCAGCGTGCCGTCATAACTTCCCGTTTGCTCCAGCGCGTAAATCACCGTCGGATCGCACTGCAGCAGCATTCCTTTTCTCAGTCTGTTCTCGAAAACTCCCGCCACCAGGTATCGTTCGTCCTGCTTGGGCGTTTCCCGCTCGACGAGAGAAGCCAGGGTCACCACCGAAAGCACTGGCTGCCCGTTCGTCAGTCCCGTCTGGTCCGGCCCCGGATCGGCAATCTGTCCCCACTCTTCTTTGAATTTCTGCACCATCAGTGAGGTCAATTCAACCGGCACCGGGTGCCGCGGCAGATGGTACGTCGCTGGGTAAAGGAATCCTTCCAGCGTTTTCGCATCCGGAGCGATGTCGCGAATCAATTCCGGATTGCTGGCCGCCTGCAAAAAGTCCTCCGCGCTCATGAAATTTCCGGCTTCCAGCTCGTGCGCGATCTCGAACATCGTCTCGCCTTCTCGCACTGTGAAAGCCTTCTCGTAAATTTTTCCGTTCGCAATCGTCCAGAAAACGTCCTTGCCGCTCACCGCGGTGTCGAAGAAATATTCTCCCGCCTGCAGCGTGCGCTTCGCATGCCTGCGCGCGTACAGTTCGAACGCCCACGCGCTCCGCACCACGCCCTCGCGCGCCAGAATATGAGACACCGCGCGCGACGATGCCCCGTGCGGCACCGTCACGAAAACGCCTCCCGGCCCGAATCCGCGGTACGGCTTTTCGATGCTGATCCTTGCGTACTCCGCCATCCCTCCCGCAATCGCAAGGAGCAGCACCAGCGGTAGCAATTTTGCCGCGCGTCTCATGTGTGTTTCTCGGCTCCGGAATTCTCTTCCAGGTATTCGCGCAAAATCACCGCGGCCGCCATGGAATCCACGGTCACTTCATCCGTGGAGTTCTTTTTACGCGCATTTTTGTTTTCCCGAAATTTCTTTCCCAGCTCCTCTTCCAGCAGCCGTTCCGCTTCCCAGCTCGTCAAACGCTCATCCCTCAATTCCACGCTCACGCCCAGTTGCTTGCGAACGCGGTTCGCAAACCGCTCCGCTTCCTCCGCCATTTCCCCGCGCGTTCCGTCTAGCCGCAGCGGCAATCCCACAATAATTTGATGCACGCCATGCTCGCGCGCAATTTCCCGCAATCTCCGCGTGTCCTCATTCCGGTTGATGCGCTTGAGCGTGCTCAGGGGTTGCGCGATTCGAACGCCGGCATCCGCGATCGCCAGCCCGATCCGCGCCCGGCCGTAGTCAATCGCCAGAATGCTTCCGCCGGGCGTGCCGGCTGCCCGTGCGTGGGCCTTGGATGATGCTGCGGACATCATGCAACCAGTATAGCGGGAAGAAAGTGCGCAGGATCGCCGGGTGTCCAAGCGGTTCCTGTCTTTTCGTCCAGTCGCCCCGAGCCGTTGATTCGATGGAAGTTACGGTTTGCGGCCGCGTTCGCCCTTGGCCCATTCGTCCCAGTAACCGAGCGTCTTCATCTGTTGGTCGAGGCCGGTCTTCTTCATCAACACGTCCAGTTCCGCGCGCGTCAGCCGCTTGCCGATCGGCTCCGCGCGGTCCGCGATTCCCCACACCGTCAGGGCCGCAATCGCCGCGTTCAGCTTCAGTTCGCGCTGGTCCACTTTGTCGAACGTGTCCGACGCCGCGTGATAGTTCACCAGATAGTTCGCGATCTCCTGATTGGCCACGAGGTTCGGCACGCCTTCGAGCAGAAAATCGAAATTGTCGGTTCCGAACGAAGCATCGTCCGTATCGTGGTCCGCGCCCCAGGAATCGAGCGGCTTCAGAATTTCCCGGATCGCCGGCTCGATGTCGCTCCGCCCGCCCAGCGAATAGCCGGTCACACGTCCGCTCCCCGTATCGAAGATCACCACGCCGCGAATTTTGTCCATTTCCGCGCGGTGCGCTCTCACGTACGCATACGAACCGATCGTGCCTTGTTCTTCGCCGCTGAAGAGAATGAAGCGGATCGTCCGCCGCGGCACCAGCCCCATCGCCTTGATCGCCCGCGCCGCTTCGATCACCAGAGCGGCGTTGCATCCGTCGTCCAGCGCGCCGGTCCCGAGTTCCCAGGAATCCAGATGCGCGCCGAGAATCACCACTTCGTCCGGTTCCTCCCGTCCGCGAATTTCGCCCACCACATTTTCCTGTTCGACCGACCCGCCGATCTTGTTCGGCATGAACAGCTTCACAACGACTTTCCCCGGGTTCGCGGCAACGAGCCGCGCCAGCCGCATCGCGTCCTCGCGTGCCACCACCGCTTGCGGAAT
>DATJAD010000051.1:0-45240 GCA_035516615.1 Candidatus Acidiferrum sp. | reverse complement strand
AAATGGAGGCTTCGGTGGCTGGAACGGATTTTCTCCTGGTAGGGCACACCCATATTCCGTTCACCTCACAGGTGGGGGACCAAGTCATTTTGAATCCTGGAAGTCTTGGGCAGCCCAAGACGGGGAGTCCCGCTGCGAGGTACGCGGTTTGGGAGAAGGGGTCGGTGACACTGAAGAGTCGCAACTATCCTGTTAAGAAAACGGCGGAAAGGATCCGCGCGATGCCGGTGTCCGAAGAGACAAAGGAATTCTTGATCCGGGTCCTCAGATCCGGAGGGGTACTGAAGTCCATAGGAGAGAAAAGTCATGTCTAGGATTAAGGAAATTGACGCACTGGAAATCCTGGATTCGCGTGGGAATCCCACCATCCAGGTGACGGCGGAACTGGAAAGCGGAGCCGTGGGCATGGCGAAAATCCCGTCGGGAGCATCGACGGGCAAACGCGAAGCGGTGGAGCTGCGAGATGGGGACAAGAGACGTTATGGGGGCAAAGGAGTGCGGAAGGCGGTGGCTAACGTGCGGGAGATCATCGCTCCGTACGTCAAGGGCCTTGGTACGGTGCACCAAGAGGCGCTGGACGATGGTCTCGTGGAGTTGGATGGAACTCCCAATAAATCGAAGCTCGGTGCAAACGCCATCCTTGGCGTATCGCTAGCCGTGGCGCGCGCCATCGCTCAGGAGAAGGGCGTGCCACTCTACAGGCACCTCAACGAATCGAGCACGTACATTTTGCCGCTGCCCACGATGAATGTGCTAAACGGGGGACGGCATGCAGACAACAATGTCGATTTTCAGGAGTTCATGGTCGCTCCGGTCGGGGCGCCGAGCTTCGGGGAGGCGCTGAGGGCCGGTGTCGAGACGTTTCACGCCCTGCGAGAGCTGTTGCACGCGTCGGGCTATTCGACGGCGGTTGGTGATGAAGGCGGATTCGCCCCCAAGCTGCGATCGAATGTCGAGGCAATGGAACTGCTTCTTGCGGCCATCGGAAAGGCGGGTTACAAGGCCGGTGAGGAGATTGCGATCCACCTGGACCCGGCAGCGAGCGAATTCTATGAAAACGGGACTTACGTGTTCCACAAATCGAATGGAGCGCGCAAGAGTTCGGAAGAAATGGTGGGACTCTGGGAAGAGTGGATCGAGCGCTATCCGGCCATCCTATCGCTCGAAGATGGGCTGGCGGAAGATGACTGGGCCGGGTGGATCGATCTGACGGCAATGCTTGGCGGCAGAATCCAGCTTGTGGGAGACGACATTTTTGTAACCAACACAGCAATCCTTGCGGAAGGTGCAGCGAAGAAAGTAGCGAATTCGATCCTCATCAAGTTAAACCAGATTGGAACGCTGACGGAGACGCTGCGTTGCATTGAGCTGGCCAAGGCGCTCGAGTATGGCTGCGTCATTTCGCACCGCTCGGGTGAAACCGACGACACAACGATAGCTGACCTAGCAGTCGCAACCGGGGCGGGCCAGATCAAGAGCGGTTCCGCCTGCCGCGGAGAACGAATCGCGAAGTACAACCGGCTTTTGGAAATTGAAAAGGAACTGGGTAAGAGCGCGGTCTACGCGGGGCGATCGGTGTATCGGCGGTCTGCGGCGCGGGCAAAGGCATCCTGAGGGGTAGCCACATGGGCGCGGCATATTCCTCGGGACCGGGAAGTAATTGCTCGGACGACGAGATCCGTTCGTTCGTTGGCGACCTCGAATCGTTGCGCAGCGGCGATCTGACGGTTTCTCTGCTGGTGGGCTGTGGTCCGCGCGCCATCGCTCCGCTCCGCGACTATTTGCTGAACGGCCAGCCGCGCAGCATTTTTCAGCCGAGGCAGCGGGCCGTGGAAGCCCTCGCAGAGCTTGGGGCCAAAGAGGTCCTTGTCGAGTATCTGTCGCGGAAGCGAATCATTCCAGACTTCGAGATTCGCTTTGGCGAGGAAGCCGTCGAAAACACGGCGGCGAGGGCGCTGGTTCAATGGCCAACGGACGACGTGTATGCGCTTCTTTGCGGATTGGCGGAAGAGAGAATGCTTGCTGGTGTCATCGAAACCCTGGGCAAGTTTGAACGCCTCGAATCCGCGAACATTTTCGTTCGCGCCCTGGGTGACGACGTATGCCGTCCGGCAGCAGAAGAAGCACTTCGCCGAATCGCGGAAAGAGTCAAGCCAGTCCTGCTCAGGGCCGCGCAGCCTCCCGATGCTGAGCAGCCCGAAAAACCGTCAGAACGATTGAGAAGACGATCTGTGGTGCGGATCCTTTCCGATTTGCGGTTGACTTCAGCCGACTGGGACGCGCTACGGCCCTTGCTGCATGACCGCGAAAGGGAACTTGCGGTTCTCGCCGCGGAGATCGCGGTGGACAGTGCACCGGGGAGCGAGAAAGTAGCAGCGACACGTCTTCTGATTCAAGCTCTCGAACGTGCGTCGTGGTTTTCGCAGTTGCACATTGAAGACTGCCTGCGGAGAAATTACTCCGCAGTCCGGGAGGTCATTGCAGCGGCCATTACGGACCGGCGGCAAATTGTGCAGGGCGTACCGCTGGCGGATTCGGTTCTGCGAATTCTGGAACACGTGCGCTCGCAAGCGGAGAAGTCCGGTCTTGTGGGGAGTAAGTGCCATGGTCAATGAGGAAGAGGTTCGAGGACGAGAGGGAGAGGAGCACGAGGACGCGGTTAAGGTGCTTGCCGGGTACGAACGGCGGAAGCACGAGCTGGCACAGATCCTCCGGGAAATGCATGCAGATGCCTATCAGACGAAGCACCAAGCGCTGGAGCGCCAGATTTCGGACCTTACGAAGAAATTAGCGGAGGACCGCTTTTATTTGACGGTGGTCGGTCAGTTCAGCCGGGGAAAGAGCACGCTGATGAACGCGGTTCTCGGAAAGGACTACCTGCCGTCAGGAATCGTTCCCGTCACTTCGGCGATTACCGCGGTAAGTTACGGGAGCCGAGAGCGCGTGGTGCTGCGCATCGCGGGGAGCAATTTGACGACCGAGATTGGAATTCACGAGCTCGCGGACTTTGTAACCGAACGAATGAATCCCGGCAACCGCAACCGCATCGAGATGGCGGAAGTCCAGGTTCCCGTGGAGATTCTGCAGCGGGGATTTTTCTTCGTAGACACGCCCGGGCTCGGCTCGGCGGTGCGCGAAAACACTGCGACGACGTTGAATTTCCTGCCGAACGCAGATGCCATCGTCTTCGTGACGAGCTGCGATGCACCGCTGACCGAAGGAGAACTGGGCTATCTGCGACAGTGCCGCTCTGCAGTGCGGCAGATGTTTCTCGTCGTGAACAAGATGGACCTCGTGTCGAGCGCCGACCGTGAACGCGTGATTACCTTCGTAAAAACAAAAGCACAAGAAGAATTAGGGGACGCATCCGTGCGCGTTCATGCGCTATCCGCGCGGAACGCGCTGGAGGCCAGGATGACTTCCGATGCCGCGAAGCTCAGAGACAGTGGCGTGCCGGAACTCGAGACCGGCCTGGTGAACTACATCACTTCGCAAAAACGGGCGGATTCCCTGCTGCAGGCGTGTGACCGCGCGACCGAACTTCTGCGCGTGCGCGCGGTGGGGCGGCGCGAAGAATTGCTGGCGCGCATTGCGGACTTGCGCGGCGAGATTGAACGGGAAGCCGGGTCCGGCGAATCCAACCGGTCATCCCACGCCCCTCGGCCGTCTGTTTCGGGAAGCTCTGTGTTGCGCGTGACCTGCGCCGTGTGCGATCGCATCGTGGATGGAGTTTTCGACTTTCTGCGCACCTACCAGTATGAATTGTATGTCTCTGCTGACGTGCAGCGCGCGCATGCGGATGCCGGCGGATTCTGTCCCATGCACACCTGGCAGTACGCGAATCTCGCTTCGCCGCAAGGAATCTGCAGTGCCTATCCACAGGTTCTCTTCCGGTTCAGCGAGGACCTGCGTCGGCTGGCGGAAGGCGAAGCCCCGAAACATGCGTCGAGTGGCGTGGCCGGTCCGCCCCTGCCCGCGCACGAAACCTGTCTCGCGTGCCAGAAGGCTCTACATGCGGAGCAGGAGGCCGTGCGGCAGTTGGTGGGACACCTGCAAGCCGGAGGAAATGGGGGCGGAACGGGGAAGCGCCTGTGCCTCACGCATCTCGAGGCCGTCCTGCTGGCGCTGCACGATAGTTCGGCCGGCAGGGAGCTGCTCTTGCGGGAGAGTGAAGTCTTCCGAAGGGTGGCGGAGAATCTCCAACGTTATGCGCTGAAGCACGAGGGGCGCCGCAGCGATCTAATCACAGAGGAGGAGTGGCAGGCTCCCAAGCAGGCGCTGACGCTGCTCACAGGCCATCGTAACGTGCAACCGCGATTCGGGAGGTCGTGACCGGATGAATCGCAGTGGCGAAGCGCTTGACCCCGCAAACAGGGTCCTGTAGATTTAGGATGTTGGGTGTTGGAGTTCACCTTTAACCGCCCATAGGGCAAATGACTCCTACCAGGTTTTCCTGCTTGGTGGATTCATTTGTAAAAGAGCTTATCCCCCCGCAGAGAAATCCTGGAAGTCAATCAAGCACTGAGTGAACGCCGAGGAGTTCCCTGCACGACGTCGCTCGGACTGTGGGGCGGAATGACTTTTGGAGATTACAACTCTCCTGCGAGCCTGAACGAGCATCAGGCGCGGCGACTCAGCGTCACCTGCCAATATATCGACAAGGTCATCGGTGAGATTGAGGGAATTCTCAGCTCCGCTTCCTCAAAGGCCGCTTTCCCGAAGTATGTAGAAGACATCACCTCCACCCAGCGGCGGACGATTGAAGATTACCTGGCCCGGATCCGGGCACAACTCGTCCGCGTGCTGGACGGTCAGGGAATCGCTCGCCCCGAGGCTTGGATCCCTTCGAGTCGCGCCGTGTACACGTCTTTGACGGTAATCGACATCGCCGTCGAGGAATTGCGGCCGAGCTACATGAGAGGTTATGGGGAAGTGCCGCCGGAGTTGGCTACGGAGCTGGAAGGAATCAGTGGCGAGCTTCGCGGGCTAGTTGCGCGCTTGAACCAGTATTTGCTGATGGGTGCGGGGCAGGATCTGAAGAACCGGCTTGCGCGGTTGGAGCAAACCTCGGACGAATTGCAAGTCCTCGCAACGGTTGAGCGCGTGGTGACCGAACGCGGCTTGGTCGAATTCCGCGGTCCGTTGGCAGGGATTCTCGACCGTCTGGAAGACCAGACACTCGAAGTTGCGGTGTTCGGCCGGGTCAGTGCGGGGAAATCTTCCCTTCTGAATGCCATTCTTGGACAGGACATTCTGCCGGTCGGGGTTACACCGATCACTGCCGTGCCTACCCGCATCCGCTATGGTTCGGTGGCGCAGCTGTGGGTAGCGTTTGCGGAGCGTTCCGCACAGAAATTTGAAGTCAGCCGGTTAATCGAATTTGCAAGCGAGAAGGCCAACCCGCACAACGAAAAACGGGTGGCCCGAATCGTCATCGATCTGCCCGCTCCACGGCTCGGCGAGGGCGTGACTCTTGTGGATACCCCGGGCCTTGGGTCGCTCGCGACGACGGGAGCTTCGGAAACTCTCGCTTATCTGCCGAAGTGTGATCTAGGGGTGGTGTTAGTTGACGCTGGGTCAACACTGACGCCAGAGGATCTACGAACCATAGATACGCTGCGGGAAGCGGGAATTCCCGTCCAGGTGCTGCTAAGCAAAGCGGATTTGTTGTCGGATGCGGAAGTGCAGCACATGGTGGACTATGTCAGAGATCATCTGAGCCGGGAATGTGGAGTTGAGGTTCCCGTGTACCCCGTGAGTGCGCTGATGGGCCACCGCGCGCTGCTGGCCAAGTGGTTCGAGTCGGAAATTCATCCGCTCTTCGCGAAGAGCCAGGACCTGAAATCACTTTCGATCAAACGAAAAGTTGGTGCGCTTCGCGATTCGGTGGCCGCAGCGCTGAGTCTGCGAGTGCGCAGAAGCCGAGGGCTCGCGGGAACGGATCCGGAGGAGCTGCGCGAAGTGGAGGCGCGGTTGAGACGGGCAACGGGCCGCATCACAGAGACCCGGACGCAGGTGGAACGCGACATTATGGTTGTCGAGCGCGCCGTGGGGTGGTTCCTCGAAAAAGCCGGGGATAGTTTGAGCGAAGCCTGGGAAAGAGATGAAACCGGCGATCACCATGAATTCGTGGTCTTCGAATCCATTCTTCGAAACGTGCATGAGCAGGCCAAAGTGCAGCGTCAGCGATTGGAAGCGCTCGCGCGAGACTTGCACAGTGAGTTGAGCCACGCGGCAACGGCGCTACAGCTGCCTCACGGGCCTGCTGAAGATGAGTTCATGTCCGCGATCCGCGCGATGCCTGTCTTTGACTTCGCGCCACGCGAGTTGCGTATGTCGCGTCCGAGGTGGAGCCGCCTATTCGGGAAAGCGGCGCGCGCCGCCGTGCGGCACGCACTACGGTCTCGTCTCGAACAACCGTTGCATGACACGCTCGGGGTGTACTGCCACGTTTTTCGGGATTGGTGCGATGCGGTGCTGCAGCAGCTGGAACGGAAATTCTCTTCCTTCGCTGACGGCTATCGCGCGCTGGCGGAGCGTGCGCAGGCGGCGGGGAAGCTCGGTAGCGCAGAGGAGCACGCACTACTTTCCGACCTGCAGCGGCTCGGCGGAAACCTCCCGGTCGCGGAGTCCAGACTCCCTGCAGTTGCGAGCGATTGAGGGTGCGGTGGAAAAGGAACCGGTAGGGGCAAGGAGTGAGGGAAAGTTGAGGTTTAATGGGCAAATACCTGGTTGTGGGAGTCGGAGGATTCCTTGGAGCGATCGCACGTTTCTGGGTCGGCGGATACATCGGAGCAAAGCTGGGTGCCCGTTTTCCGTACGGCACGTTTGTCATCAACTGCACGGGATCCTTTTTGATCGGCTTCATTCTTACGCTGCTGGCGGAGAAGACCCATTGGAATGCGAACTGGCGTTACTTGATCCCGATTGGATTTCTCGGGGCGTATACGACGTTCTCTTCGTTTGAGTACGAGACTTTTCGAGTGGTGCAGGATGGGAACTACTCGATCAGCTTTCTCTATGTCGGATTGAGCGTGCTTATCGGGTTTCTGGCGGTGTGGCTCGGGGTCATCGCGGGGAGGCTGACGGCATGAACGGGGCAAAACCAGCACGAAAACGCGAGATTACGGAAGCCGCCGCACGGGGTGCCTGCCCGGTCTGCACGGTACTGCGGCATCATCAGACACAGCTGATCGAAGCGACCGAAATTCCTCGCGCGGCGCACCTCTGCAACTTTCATGCATGGGCACTGGCCCGGTCGGCGCCCGCAGCGACCGCCGCTGCTGTTTTTCTGCAAGCCCTCGGCGCGCGGAAGGTCGAGGCTTCCCAGCGTGCGGTGAATCGCTGCGATTTTTGTAATCAATTACAAGAGGAAGAAGCGGGAAAGCTGCAGGCGCTCGTCGAGAAGATGCGCGAGCCTGTGTTTCTCGATTGGATGCGGGCGCACGGAGCCTTATGCCTACGCCATGCGCGCCGAGTCTACGAGATGCTGCCGGCGTCGGAGCGCCAGGTGGTTGTGCACCTGCTGGCGCGGACCGCGAGCGATCTCCAGCACGACCTGGAGGAGTACGCGGAACATGCTCGGCAAGGAATCCATGCCGGCGGCGGCGTACTGGGGCGCGCGGCGGAGTTTTTGGTATCCCAGCGGGGTATTCCGGGAGAGGAGACGCCATGCTGAAAACGGGGCCAGCCAGGAAAGTCATCGTCTACGTAGGAGAAGATCATCAGTATCACGGGACCAGCACGTACGCAGCAATTCTGGATTTTCTGTTCTACCACGCCGTCTCGGGAGCCAATGTCGTTCGGGGCATGGCGGGCTTTGGAGCCGACCATCACTTGCACAGCACCCGGATTCTGCGGTTGACGGAGAATCTGCCTGTCAAAATCGAATTCATCGAGACACCGGAAAAAGTGGACGAACTGCTTCCCAAGCTGCATGAAATGGCTGGGACCGGGCTCATTGAAGTGCAGGACACCACGGTCGTGAAACCGGCCGAGGTGGAAAAAAAAGCCGAGCACCGAGGGGAGTCCCATCCTCTGAAGAGCGAAGGCAAGGCCAAGTTGATGCGGATTTACGTAGGAGAGAGCGACCGCTGGAAAGATAAGCCGCTTTACAAAGCGATTGTCGAAAGCCTGCGAACCAATGACATCGCCGGGGTCACCGTATACAAGGGCATTCTGGGGTACGGGGCAAACAAGCGCATGCACAAAGGCTCGGCACTGAATCTGTCCCATGATTGTCCAATCATGCTTTCCGTCGTCGATACCGAGGAAAAACTCAGAAAGATCACACCGATCCTTGACGAAATGGTGCAACAAGGGCTCGTGGTGATGTCGAACGTGGACGTCATCAAGTACACGCACGACTACATCGCTGAAGAGCGCCGGAAGGAGCAGCGGGCATGAAGCTTGAGGGCAAAGCAAAGATGCTCCGGATTCATTTCGGAGAGGACGACAAATGGAAAGGGAAACCCTTATATCGAGCCATCGTCGAGAAATGCAGAGAGATGGATATCGCGGGAGCGACGGTCTATCGGGGGATCGAGGGGTACGGGGCTAGCACGCTGATCCGGCGGTCGCACTTGTTTTCGATCTCGCACGATGCGCCTGTGATGGTCAGCATTGTGGATGTGGAAGAGAAGATCGCCAAGTTGATTCCGGTTCTCGACGGAATGGTGGATGAGGGACTGATGGCAATGTCGGACGTAGAAGTCGTGAAGTACGTGCATCAGGTGCCTGCGAAGACTTAGGAGGAGGGCCGGGAATGCGGAGGAAGCCTAAGTGTGAAGTCCGCTTCTTGGGATAGGAACCATGAGTACGGCGCGGCTTTGGATTAACTCTGACGCTGCTATTTTTGTTGGCCGACAGACAGAATTGTCGAAGCTCGGACAAGCGATCCGCAAGCGAGAGAGCTTGTTGGTATGGGGCGTTCCGGATTCTGGAAAGAGCGCATTGGTTAGCAAAGCGATATCGCAACTTCCGGACCGCACTGCGCGGCGGTGTATTTGCGCGTCCGGAAACGGAAGCCCCCAAGACATCCTACGAAACATTGCGGAAGGCTTGGCGGAAGATCCGTTGTTCAGGTCGAAGTTCAAGGCCGATACCGGATTCGGTGCTTCTTTTTCCGCCTGGGTGAAGCATCAAACGAGTCTTCGCCTGCGCGGATTGCTCTACCGGGCATCGGGAGCGGGTGAATATTGGATCTTTCTCGAAGACCTAACCCCGATGACGCACATCCTCGTCCGGATCGTAAAGGAGCTGATGTGGAATCAAAAAACTCCGATCTACGCCATCGCACCGGGGTGGACGTACAACGAGCTTGGGCTGGCTGCCCAGCTCTACTGGAACGACCGCCAGAGGCTGCATATAGGTGCGCTTTCCGCCACGGCGGCCAAGGAGCTGCTGGAGTGGGCGATCCGGCATTACGGATTGTCCCGGTTGGACCTTGAAGGGTTTCGCGAGGACATATTGGAGTTCAGCGGCATGCTTCCAGGAGCAATCGTGCGCATGTGCGCGGCCGCGACGGACAGCCATTATCACTTCCAAGGGCGGATCAAAACGAAGCTGTTGCATGTGGACTACCTGATGAACCATTGCGAGACCATGCTGGGAAGGGGAAGCCTCGGCAGACAAGAGACGAAACAGTGGTGAGAGAGACGGGGACCGGCAAGATGAGCGCGATTTCACGAAAATCGGTGGAGGTATCTGGAGCTATGCCGCTCCGGAAAGAAGGCACTGAGATCGTCGACATGGCGGGAAGGCTCACGCGCCTCGCCGAGCTGGCTGTCGAACTGAGTTCAGACCGAGTTGCGGAGGAGGCCCTCAACCTGGCGCAGCGGCTGGCGGAAGGCCGGTTTTATGTGGCATGCATCGGCCAATTCAAACGTGGGAAATCCACGCTCTTGAACGCCCTGGTCGAAGATCAGATCTTGCCGACCGGAGTCGTCCCGATCACGACCGTTCCGACCGTTCTGCGGTTTGGCGAGACACGGCGCGCGCGCGTTCGCTTTGCAAAAGGCGCTTGGACTGAAGTTGCGCCGGAAGAACTGACGCAGTACGTGTCCGAGGAACACAACCCGGAAAATGCGAAAGGCGTAGCGGGGGTCGAAGTGTTCGTCCCAAGCCCGCTTCTGGTGGACGGCATGTGCCTTGTGGACACCCCGGGACTGGGATCGGTCTTCACGGGAAACACTGCGGCGACGCAGGCTTTCGTCCCGCACGTAGATGCAGCGATTGTAGTCGTCGGGGCGGACCCTCCGATTGCGGGAGAGGAGCTGGCGCTTGTTGAAGAGGTCGCGAAACAGGTTCGCCAGCTCGTCGTAGTTCTCAACAAAGCGGACCGGACCTCGGAGGCGGAGCGCCGGGTCGCGGTGCCATTCACCCGAAACGTACTAGAAAAGCGATTGGGACGGCCGGTCGGTCCGATCTATGAGATTAGCGCGTACGTACGATCGCAAAAGCGTGAGAGTGAGTGGGATTGGAATGCGCTGGTCGCCGGATTACACGCGCTTGTGGAGGAATCGGCGAGAACCTTGGTGCGTTCGGCGGGAGAACGCGGCCTGAGGCGGCTTTCCGAGGAGCTGCTCGCGGTGGCACTCGAAGAACGCGATGCGCTCACGCGACCGATTGAAGAATCGGAGCGGCGGATCTCCTCGATGCGGGAAACCATCGCGGAAGCGGAGCGGTCGCTGCGGGAGTTCGGTGCTCTCTTCACCGCCGAACAGCATCACCTCTCCGATCTTTTTCTAACGCGGCGCAAGGAGTTTCTTGAAAGGATTCACGCAACAGCGCGGATGGAGGCACTCCGAGCAGTCGAAGGGATCCGAACCCGGTATGGTCCAAAGCTCCGCCGGGAAGTCATGGGCGCGGCGCAGCGGACTGCGGCGGCGTGTGTGCTTCCGTGGCTTGCCAAAGAACAAACCAGCGCGGAGGAAGAATACCGGATCGTTGCGGGTCGCTTTGTGAGTATCGGCAACGACTTTCTGCGGAAGCTCGGAGAGTCGGAGATTCCAGAACTTTCCCGGCTGCCGAACGCGCTGGATTCGGAGAAAGGTTTCCGTGTCGCTTCGCATTTCCACTTCGAGGAGTTGATCCAGGTCGCGCAACCCGCTTCACCGCTGCGCTATCTCGCGGACGTGTTTCTCGGACTGGTCGGTGCCAGAGCGGTCATCCGAAAGGACGCAATGGATTTCTTCGAATATTTGCTCGAAATGAACAGTACGCGCGTTCAGTCGGACCTTATGAGCCGCGTTCAGGAAAGCCGGGGGCAGTTGGAGACGGAGATCCGCAAGCTGTTGCACGAGGTCACGCGCGTCGCGGCGGCCGCTTTGGACCATGCACGCACGGCCAGGTCGGAAGGAGCTGCTGCGGTCGCAGCAAAGTTGGCTACCGTTGCGGAAGCGCAGACCGAGATTTGGCAGTTGTCTGCAACAGTGGGACGAACCAAGCAGGGCAATACATCCGACTGCGGCTAGCCGAGGTGCGAGAGGTGGACTGGTTCGAGGACAGAGAGGAGGTGGGTTCGCTGACGGCGTGAACCTGAAATGCTACGGGGTTCGGCAGCATTGGAATCGACGATAGGTGGTGGAGTTCGCCTCAACTGTCACGTGTTCGGTGACCGATGACTCCTGGATGAGAAATGGGCCGCTCGCTGGTCGCGGTAGAACCTGCGCGCTGGCTTCCCTACAGGAGGACGCGTGAGTATCGGAGATGCTGGAACACTGCATCCAGAGATTCGGCAGGGCGACCGCCCGAATTCCTGGCTTGAACGGAAATTTTCCTCCGCGCTGGAGATTGGGGGGGGTCACCCTCAACGGGCCTAATTCCTGGGACCCGCAAATTCACAACAGACGCGCGCTTCGCCGGATCGTAATGGGCGGAACACTAGGAGCGGGCGAATCTTACGTCGATGGCGACTGGGACTCCGTTAGCCTCGACGAGTTATCGGCGCGCCTGCTCGCCTCGAGTGTGGACAAACGTTGGGAAGGACTCTCTGGATTCTCACTGGGAAAGCTGGTCTCCCAGTTCTTGAACTTGCAGTCCCCAACTTTCGCCAGACGGAATGTAAAGGCGCATTACGACATCGGCAATGAGCTATATGCCGCGATGCTCGGTCCATCGATGGCATACAGTTGCGGCTACTGGCGGCACGCGAGATCGCTTGAGGAGGCGCAGCAGGCGAAGCACGAGCTCACATGCCGGAAGCTCGGACTACAGAAGGGGATGTCGGTCCTGGACGTTGGCTGCGGCTGGGGAGGGTTCGCCAAGCATGCGGCTGAGCACTACGATGTGCACGTCGTCGGTATCACCTTGTCGCTGGCTCAAGCCAAGTACGCGGAGGCATTCTGCGCCAACCTTCCGGTTGAAATCCGGCTCGCCGATTATCGAGAAGTGTGCGGCGTATTCGACCGTGTCGTGTCCATCGGGATGTTCGAGCACGTCGGGCCACGCAACTACGGCGAATTTTTCAAATGCGTTCATGGGAATCTTGCCGGGGATGGGCTGTTCCTGCTGCACACCATCGGAAGCCTCCTTTCGGTGCGAAAACTCGACCGTTGGATGAACCGTTACATTTTCCCGAACGGTGTGCTGCCTTCGGGTGCGCAAATCGAGCGGGCATGCGAAGGCTTGTTTGTCATGGAGGATTGGCACAACTTTGGGGCCGATTACGACAAAACCCTGAAAGCGTGGCACGCGAATTTCACTTCGGTGTGGCCCGCGTTGGCGGACGTCTACGGGAAGAGATTTCGGCGCATGTGGAACTACTACCTCCTCACCTGTGCTGGTTCGTTTCGCGCGCGCCGAAACCAGCTCTGGCAGATCGTTTTTTCAAAGTGTGGTGTGAGAGGTGGGTACGTGCGGACGGGTGGTTAAAGCCAGCTGGCTGCGGTTTTTGAGGGAAGGAAGAAATGATGGACGGGTCGAATGATCGCATGGACACGACGGAGTCTTCTGAGAAGGATCGGTTGAGCGTACTGTTGCAGGAGTCCAGTCCCGATGGTCTCGCCGCTTTGCTCCTGAATCCGGCGCTGGACGAGCGGCATGTGCGGTTGCTGCTGCGGCGCGTGGAGCTTCCGACGCAAACGGTGGAGATGATTGCGGGGAACCGCAAATGGCCTCGAAGCGAAGCGGTGCGCCTCGCTCTGGTCGTACACCCGCATGCTCCCCGGCGATTGGCGTTGACCTTATTGCGTCAGTTGTTGGCACTGGACCTGGTGCGTGTGTCCATGAACATCACGGCTCCACCCGAAATACGGTGTATTGCGGAAGAGTTGGTGATCGAGCGAGTGCGACAGCTGCCGCTCGGAGAGAAGCTGACGCTGGCGCGGCGAGGACCGGCACGCGTGGCTGGAGCGCTACTTGCAGACGGACATCAAGACGTGATTTCCGTCGTATTGCAGAATCCGTTTTTGACTGAGGCTCAGGTCGTGCGCGTGTTGTGGCGAGCGAGTGTGGCGCCGCCGGTGGTGGTGGCGATTGCCGAACATTCCAAATGGTCCGTTCGGTACGCCGTGCGGCTGGCGCTCGTCCGGAACGTACACACTCCGGTTGCCATTGCCTTGCGTATTCTTCCAAACCTGTTGCTAACGGATCTGCGGGAGTTGGTTCGAAATGGATCGATTCCAGGACATCTCCGGGAGGCTGTTCGAAAGGAATTGGCGCGACGCAGCGGAGTTGGCGCAGGGCGGAAGCCTTCGAAGTGACATTGACTTTGTTAGGGATGGCTCGATTCTTTCTTGCCCGGTAAGGCCGAAGTCGAAAGTGATGTGACGGAATGCACTTCGAGGCGCTCCGCCACGTCGGTGATGGAGTCCGCCGAAATTACCCACGGGCTAATGACTCCTTCGGAAAAAAACCGTCGTTCCGGAGGGGGTGTCCCGTGTGGAGGTTCAAACTCGCGTGGGAGCGTTTGGCAAGAAGTCTCATTTGTTCAGCCGACCATCTGCTGCGTGGTGTGCTGGGGATTCACGAGTTTTCCGAGGACGACGAGTGCATTTTGCGGTTGTCCAGAGCCCATCTACGCCACACGGTGGAGCTGCAGGACGGGTCTCAACTTTATCAGGGGGCCTGCGTTGGGGAGTTGCACCTCTGGAATGAACACCTTGCTTGCATTTTGGGTCCATGCCGCAGTCTCGGAACGAGTGCCCGACTGCGCACGCGGTTGCTACACTTAAAGTACAGGGACCCATGCCCCAAGTAGGGCTTGGTGGAGCCATTTCCCCCACGTGCAACAAGAAATTCTCAGCGGCAATTCTATTCTTGAGGGAACGGATGTATTTTCCAGCGAAATGTAGCCGTGGTTGCAAAGATAAACCCTAAAATGCGGAGCAAGAAGAGAGCGACGAGGACGCTGCCCGACCACACAATAGAACGGTACGAAGGTAACATGGCTGTCACTAAGGGTCCGCCGACTGAGGTCAAGAGAATGAGGGAGCCGGAAAAGAAAAGAGTTCGCGGGGGCATCACGAGGCTGAGCCGGACGCCGCCAACGAAGCTGAGCAACGCTCCAAAAATGGTGGACACGAGGAATCCCGAATCGTTCCGTCTTGTAAGATCAAGCATCGAATCGTCAACAGTTTGCGCTTGGGACCATTGAGCGAGAAAGGCACCGGCGGTCATGAGGAAAATCCCAATAAAGAACAAGATAAAGCGGATGCTGCGAAAAGTATTGGTGAGGTTTGCGGGTCGCCTTTCTGAAGCATGATTCGGCTGGTCCCGGTGGTCTCCGATTCTAGTGCGGCGCGAGGTCATAGATTCGGACTCAATTCGATCGCTTTGTCTGTGAACACTTCCTTATATAGGTCTTCGCCGTAGCTGGTTTGGAGAGGCTCTCCGGCGAGCATTCGAAAGGTTCGCGTCCCATCATCGTGCCTCTCCGGACGCAGGAAAAGAGCGTCGTCCATTTTTTGCTGATAGAAACCATGTGCAAATTCGTAGAGATGAGTCACGAAGAAGACCTTGACGTGTTTGGCGAGCAGTGCGTCGACAACCTGTCTGGCGATCTCCGATCCCTCGCGCTCGTTCGTTGCTGCGAAGGACTCGTTGAAGAGCACGATGGAGTTCGGTCCCAGGCGTTCGGCGATTGCACTCATCCGTGCGAGTTCTTCGTCGAGCTTTCCACTCTCCATTGCGGCATCCTCTTCGCGTTTGTAGTGGGTCAAGAGTCCGGGGCAGAGTTCTGCACGGAAGGCCTGGGCCGGCACGAACATGCCGGATTGCATCATGACCTGGGCCAGACCGATGCTGCGCAGGAAACTGGATTTCCCGCCCTGGTTTGCACCAGTGATGATTACGAGATTCTTGTTATCCGCATCGGTAGCATTGCCAACGACTCTCCCGGGCATTCGGAGCGAAAGACAGACATCGTACAGGCCTGTGGAGGAGTGCCGACGAGTTCCGGGCAGGGTCGGGGCCGGAAAACACGTAGGTTCTTCTTTGGCAGCAAGCTGGTCGTACAATCTCAGACATCCGACATAAAACGCGAGTTCCGTTCGCAACATGTGGAAGAAGCTGAGGACGTGGTCGGCGGATTGCGCGAGGGCGACAGCTACGCGGCCGGTCGCGCGTTGCCGCATGTCTCCGAGAATTCGCGATCCAGCCTCATCGCGCTCGTGGAGCCGAAATGTGTACCCTGGAGGCCTTCTGCCCATCAGGCGCTGGAACCAATTGGGGTCCTTCCCTCGCACGAGCCGGAGCACGTAGTTGACGCTTTCGCTCCACTCGCCTAATTCGGCGGTTATCAAAATTCCACGCCGGAATTTCAAGTGCTCCAAATAATGGTCAATGGAGGTCAGATAGTCCTCGTTGAGTTCCGTAACAAGCATTTCAAAGAGCCTGGTAAAAGCTTCGGATTCGAATCGGGCTCGATGCTGGTGGGAAAATTCACGAAGGGTTTTGAGTCTCCCGAGCAGAAATTCCATGGTACTGATGCCGTTGTAGAGCATCGAGCTCGGGAAGTGGCTGGCTAGCCCCCAAGACTGTTTTCTAGAACCTTCGATCGTCTGGAAAGCCAGCTCGTAGAGTGTGCGCACTGTTTCGGAGTTTTTCAGGCAATCTTTCAGGGCTCGTTGGCGGTACAGAATGGTCTCCGGATCGTTGCGAAATGCGGAAAGGAGCGCTCTTCGAGTCACGCGGTGCAGGAACTCGTCGTCTCCAGCCATGGCCCGCAGGAGTGTTTCCAACTCCAGGTCCTGGACGAACGCTTTCTCCGCGGGCATCAACTGCGCGCGCCAATCCGGCAAAGGGTCTCGCCGGAATGGTTCGCGCAAGGGCGAATTGAAATCGAAATCCCGGTCGGGATGGAGCAACAAGACTTTCATTGCTTGATTCGCTCCATCAAACACTCATAGGTGACCCGATGCTTCTGGGCGATGGCCAACGCATAAGCCAATCCGTCAGCTGGTCGCCGTTCGAGCTTGAATGTGCGCACGACCGGATTTGCAGGGTCAATGGTGCTGACGACGCTTACGGTTTTTTCATCCAGAGAAGCCAATTCGTCGAGGAAGGTGACGCACACGGCCAAGGCATCCAGGTCGGAGATCTTCTGAAGCACTTTCTTGCCGAGGTAGATGGCGTCCTTCAAACTGGTCGACGCGAAAATCTCGTTCATCACAATTACACTATGGGGAGTGGCTTTCTCGAGAATTCGACGGATACGGATGAGGTCGTCTTGTAGCTTGCCGCGGAGGTTCGTGATGTCTTCTTCCCTTTCAAAATGCGTGAAGATCTGATCGAAGAGGAAAAGCCGGGCCTCTTCGCCGGGCACGGAGCATCCTAAACAAGCGAGATGATGGAGCTGGCCAAAGGTGCGCGCGAAGGTAGTTTTTCCGCCTTGGTTTGGCCCGGAAACTACAAAGACGCGCTCCGGATCATCCAGAAAGAAGTCGTTGAGAATAACGGGAGACTTGCTACCGAGGAGTTTGCCTGCAAGGGCCAAGTCAAAGGTTTTGGTGGCGTAGACTGCTTTTGAGGTGCACGAGACTTCCGGCAGACAGAAGGTCAGGCCTTTGATCCCGAGTTTATTGAGATACGTCAGGTATGCCACATAGAATTGGATCTCGCGGTCAAATCGCCCAAGGGCTTCATCCAGATAGGAAGCTCGGCTCGTGCAAAAAGCCTGAAGACGTTCAAAGGTCTCCGGATAGAGGAGGGCAACGCGGGTCTGAATCTGTGCCTCGATGTGGTTCATTCCTTGCCATTTGCTCATTTCGAGCCAGTAATTGGCTGGGGCACCTTGCCGGAACTTTTCAAACGTCTCTTCCACCGCAACACTGAAGTCGAGATCGGAAGGGACCTGCCAAACGGTTACGCTGCCGTCCCGCAGAAGGAGTGAGTATCGAATCGCACCGAGGTCGCGCGAGAGTTTGGTGACTTCTTCGGCCAAGCTGGTGAAGGAACTGGAACTGAGGTAGGTTTCCAAATATTCGCCGAGTTCACGGAGGCCGCGGGAAGTGGGGCTGACCGAGGCGAGGCACTCTCGGAGCAAGCGGACTGCGTTGCAGTAAACTGCGACGGCCTCAAGAAAACAACGCTGACTGGTGTATCTGTAAGAAGCCAGTTTGTCGGCTTGCGCCAATCTTTCACGCATGGTCCTCATGTGTTGGGAGAAGGATTTGATCCCTTCCATGAGGACTTTGCCATGAAGGTCGCGCATGGTGTCTTGGCGGTAATGGATGGCGTCGAGGTCGTGAAGGGGTGCGAAGTAGAAGGAGTCAAGGTTGTAGTCTTTCCAGTCGGCAGTAATCGCCTGGACCACTTGGTCGAGATTCAAGTCATGAAAGTAGTCGGGAATCTGAGTCGTATTTGCAGTTGCGGCATCCTCGGCGCTTCGGAAGAGAATGCTATTGAAGCTCATGGACGTTTCTCCGCCACTTCTGCCGGCGGCCGACATCCGTTCAACGATTCGGCTCTTCGGGGAATTTCAACCTGAGAGAGGATTTCGCGGGGAAGCGAAGAAACCCCCACTCGGGAAGTATCCCCAGTAGGAGTCATTTGCCCGGCAGGGCGGTTACGGTGAACTCCAACACCAAATGAACAGCTCGCGACAATTATCCCAATGCGCAGAGCAGGGTGTCAATGAAGGCCAATGATGTGGTGGAGCAGCCTGGCTGTTCGAGTGTCGCAGTACGCTCCGGGCAAGCTGCAAGACCGCTGTGGGTCGGTGGCTCGAAACTAGTTTCCCACCGAATGCGGTGTAGATACCAAGGCTCAGAATGATGCTAGCTCTCAGCCTACACTCAATAGTTTCGAATATGCCTACGCATTGTAGCTGTAATGATGCCGTTCCTGCTGCCGGCGCGTAGCGGAGAAAAGTGTTGACTGTCGCTCAGCAGTAGATACCAGAAACTCCTCTTGATTCAAGCGAGTGTGATCTGCATCACGAGAAGAGTCGCGCTGCCGTGTACCTTTTCAAGCCGGAGCTTCCCATGGCCCACCTTTCAGTCTGGATGATCGCCCTTACGGAATCCGCCACGATATAGCCGAGATAGCAGCTCCGGAGCGGGCAGCGGCTGGGTAATTGAGTCGACTTCCGGCGAAAGCAAATTTCGCCAAATTGAGGTTGGCCAAGTTGGCCAATTCCACGTCACTCCGAATTTGTAACTGACGCCAAAGCCATAACTTAGTGAATTCGTCTCACGGTTCGGGACCGGAAGGTCGGAGTTACAAGTTTACTTCCCTAATCCACCCGCGAAAGCCTCGGACCACCGCCTTGCCGAACGCCTGCGAGGACCGCAAGGGTAGAGCCATTTTCTATTTTCCAATCGGAGCGATCAGAAAAACTGCAAAAAGAACGTTAGAGCCAGCTTGTTTGAAGTTATTCGTCAACCTTCGTCTGCTTCGGTTTCGTTCTAGTCGTTGCAAATTCGTTTATTCCGTTGTATGGTGAGTGTATGGCGCGCATGATCTCAACGACGATTCGCTTGAACGAAGAGGATGTCCGCGCTTTGAAGCGCGCTAGGGCCGCGGGGCACTCCGCATCAGAACTGGTTCGGAAAGGCCTCCGTGTCGTCGCGTCGCGCTACTACACTGGTCGCCGACCTCCGTCCACCTTACTTTTTGAGTCCACCGACACGAAGTTGGGAGACGAATCCGAGTTGTTTCGGGATCTTGAGGATTGAGTGCCCCGATCATCGTCGACACGGGAGGGCTACTCAAGGCACTCGCCCGCACGCCTAATCACACACCAGGTTTTCCGGAATTTCAAACGGTCCTCATCAATGCGAGCGTCGTGATAGTACCGGCGATGGTGCTCGCCGAGGTGGACTATTTCCTCACAGACAATCGAGCGGCCATGCGCAAGTTGATAGCCGAGATTTTCGATCCAGCGACCCGGTATGAGTACCAACTGCCGCTGCCTTCCGACCTTGTTCGTGCGCTCGAATTTGACGCCAAGTTTAAGGAGCTCGATCTTGGATTGGTAGACGGCACGGTAGCCGCCCTCGCCGAGCGCCGCAAAGTCTACCGGGTGCTGACCACCGATCATCGCGACTTCGGCGCGATTCGCGTAGGGCCGCGCTTCTTACGCCCCCTCGAACTCCTGCCATAGCGGCGCTGGCCCAAGGCTTAAAGCGATAAGAGCGCTGCGCCCACCTTAATTGACGCATCGGAACTCATTTGTTCCTCGAAGCGAGGTGTCGGCGACATAAGCCCTTTCCATTTTCCATTATTTTCCAATTAAGGCCATTCGAAAATTGCAAAAAAGCCGCAAAATCCAGCGTGTTTGAAGTCATTCGTCAACCTTGCCAAGGTTCAGGCGTGAGTTCGATTCTCATAGGCCGCTCCATTAAATCGTCCACTTGTATGCTCTGCACCCTTCCTCGGCACGCATCATAAGCGTGGATTTGTTGCTCTCGCTAATGAATCACCCTTGGTGGCCTGCGGCGTTTGTGAGAGCAAAGAGTCGCGCTTCGACTCTGGCGGCGCGTTGGGTTCCGTTTCGTACGGGGCGCGCTAGAAACGCAGGCTTTCCTGCGATATTTAGATGAATCGGGTCTCGCGCACACTTGGGAAACGTAAGTACTTGCCCCGGCTCAAGATTGATCAATTTCCTAATGGGGAGCGGGGTATTCGGCAGGGATAGATCGGCTTTGAAGCGGCAGTCGAGTAAATTTTCACGAATCCGACGGCGAGAATCACGAGAAGGCAGGCGCTCAGAATAAGACCACTGAGCGGACAGGCGGCGAAGCAGGGAGTTAGAAACCACAGCCGGAAAGACCATCGTAAGAGTCCCGATTGATTCCGCTACATGTACTTCGAAGTTGATGCAAAGAACCTTCTCGTTGGAGATCATGCTGCTCTGCAACTGGAGGCTTCGCTGGCGCTGCTCAAATTGAAAATCTAGATCGAGCACAGGGGCCCAAGCTGTGTGAAGATCCAAAAGAATCAACTGAACGACTGTCTCTAGAATCTGCTCCTCGATTTCGGTAAGATCCCTTGTCTCGATCTTGTCAGAGCCAGAACCCCCAAGAATAATGTCGATACTCGCGTAAGCCACAGCCATGTCAATTTGGAGCGCGGCTCGCGCATTGATGGGCATCGCGTGCACTGAAGCAACGTAGGTAAGCTCGGGCAAGCGGTCGAGAAATTCCTTGTAGGTCAGCTGCTCGGCAGAAACTACTTGCGTATCGAACGCAACCCGAAGGTGGGCCCCCATCGAGCCGCTGAGTCTGCGTGCGAACGACTGATGAAGTGTCGTAACCACGGAGATCTGATCGGCAGCCAACTGCTTCGAACGCCGCATGTCGCAAGGCAATATTTTTTTGGAGCCCCTGATGGCGTCGCCCTTTCGTACCGCCTTAGCCTTGCCAGCAAGAGCGTCGATTTCTGCTTTGTCTAGGGTTCTCTTCATCCCCCAAGCCCTCCTTGCAGTCAACTGCACGTCAACTGCCGGAGCGTACTTTGTCGCGATGTGCAAAAGGTCTGGTACCTACCTCTGTTTGTCAGCACTTAAGGCACTGGCGAGAAGCGCATCCCCATTTCTCGTAGACGATAGCCTTTTCACAAGTAAATTTTAATGAGATAACTCTGAGGTTCAAAAGCGTGCATCGAGCTTAGGTTACATGCAAGGTGGATGGCTGGAGTTCGTAGTCCTATCACAGCTGGCTTCAGGATTTCCAGAATTTAACCTTAGGTTCGATTCGCACGGGCCGCTCCATATTCACCAGCGTTTTCTTTTGACCTTCACTGCTGGCTTTATCAGGTCGTTGAGCACGCACCCTTACGGGAAATCTTCCTCACGAAGAGACTTTTGCATCTGTCGTTCGAGCCATCAATTGAGTACAATCTCGTGGCCGAAAAGTTCCGAATGAAAAAAATCATTGTTGCGGTTGGCAGTACACGAATGCCAAAGCTCAATGCTGTCAGCGAAGCGCTGCAGGCCATCGAGCCGCTCTTTTCCCCTGCCGTTGAGTTTCAAATCCTAGGCAGGGAAGTACCTAGTGGCGTTAGCCACACGCCTTCCTCGCGTGCTGAGCTGATGCTCGGTGCCCGCCAGCGGACTCAAGCACTCTCTCGCCTGGCGGTCGAAAGCGGCGAAATATGGGACTATCTCGTTGGACTCGAGGGCGGCCTCGACCTGATTGTGGATGGCGGACTCCGCCGCGTATTTCTGGAGAGCTGGGCGTACGTCACGGATGGTGCGACCGGCCATTATGGGCGTTCCGGAAGTCTCGAGATCCCCGAGGTTCTTGCGGCTGAAGTGCTGGTAAAGGGAATCGAGTTGAGCGAAGCAATTGATCGTTTCGCTGGTGAGCAGGGAATTCGCAATCTACAGGGAGCGTGGGGCGTGCTCACCTTGAACCGGATTGACCGCCAGAGTGCGTTTCGTGTTGCCGTACTCGCGGCTTTCGCTCCGTTCTATAATGCAGGGATGTACGGCGATTTGTCTGCTGCGAACGGATGAGGAATCCGCTCGAGGCGCACATCGATTTTCGAATGCACCGCGGAGGTACTGGCGTGGACATCGTGAAAGGAAATATGGGCTGGATCGAAGTGGTGGTCGGGCCAATGTTTTCGGGGAAAAGCGAAGAGTTGATCCGGAGGTTGCGCCGCGCCGAGATTGCCCGCCAGCGCGTCCAGATTTTCAAGCCCGCGATTGACGAACGCTACGCCGCGAACGAGATCGTCTCCCACTCTGGCCTTGGAATTCCATCGGACAACGTTTCCCGCGCCAGCGAAGTTTTGCAAAAGGTGCAACCGCGAACGGAAGTGGTGGGAATTGACGAAGCACAGTTTCTCGGCGAAGAAGTCGTGGATGTCTGCACCCAGCTCGCTAACTCCGGCAAGCGCGTGATCGTTGCTGGACTGGATACCGATTATCGTGGGCGCCCCTTTGAGCCGATGCCGAGGCTCTTGGCCATCGCGGAAGAAATCACAAAACTTCTCGCAATTTGCGTTCGTTGCGGAAATCCTGCCGTTCACACGCAACGTCTTGTGGAGAGCGAGGAACTCATCGTGGTCGGGGCGATGGGCACCTACGAGGCGCGTTGCCGACGTTGTTTCGAACCTAACCCCGCGCTCGCTCAGGACAAAAAGGACGGCCCGCACCTCCTCGCTCGCGCCCGATCAGCCAATTCGTCCGGATCCTAGGCACGGAACTTTCCATGGAGACCCTGGATTATCTGGCGCTTTAGACGCCGGGCACTCTGCCATCATTTTTCCATGCGGGATTTTGTCTGACCTTGTATCCTTCCGAGTGCGAACGCCATCGCTCCTCTCCCAGCTCTAAGTGAGGTACAAAACTTGCGAATTGAGTCCAAAGCCCCAACTCGCGTGGATCTTGCCGGCGGAACCCTCGACATCTGGCCGCTCTACCTCTTTCATCCTGGAGCGCTCACCATCAACGCAGCCATTACTCGCTACGCATCCTGCGTGATCGAAACTCATCCCGCGGGTAACCCGCGCATTCGGCTGGTCTCGCGAGACACCAAACGCGAGGAAAGTTTCCCTTCATTCGCCGCCATGGTGAATGCCAAACGCTACCGCTTGCCGCTTCTTGCCGAGATCGCAAAATTTTTCAAGCCGGAGGGCGGCTTTACCTTGGCGACTGACTCCGAAGCGCCCGCTGGCGCTGGTATCGGCGGGTCGAGCGCCATGGCCGTCGCGATCTGCGCAGCCCTCGACCGCTTCACCTCCGCCGGGAAAAGCAAGGTGGATTGGATCCACATCAGCCGTGACGCTGAAGGTATCGTGATCAAGGTTCCCACCGGCACGCAGGATCATTATCCCCCGGCTTTTGGCGGGGCCGCCGCCATTGAGTTGCCTCCCGGCGGAGAACGCCGCGTCGAACTCCGCGTGGACTTGACTGAGCTCGAAGAACACCTCCTCCTTTGCTATACGGGAAAGCCCCGCCAATCCGGAATCAACAATTGGGAAGTCTTCAAGGCGCATATAGATGCCAGTGCCAAAGTCGTCAGGAATCTGGAGCGCATTTCGGAAGTGGCGCAAAGCATGCGTGTTGCCCTAGAAAAGGCAGATTGGCTGGAAACAGGGCGGCTCATGCGCGAGGAATGGAACTTTCGCAAGAGAAACCTGCCTACTATCTCCACCGGCACGATTGATCACATCATCTCTGCCGCGCGCCGGAATGGCGCTCTGGCCGGCAAGGTGTGCGGAGCCGGAGGCGGAGGCTGCGTGGTGCTTTTGGTTGAACCCGACGCCAGAGAACGCGCCAGTGAGGCTATCGAAAAAGCCGGCGGACAACTGCTTCCCATGCGGATTGACCGCTCCGGAGTCCAGGTAACCGTCCTATGAGTTCTGGGGGGACTTGTTCACGGAATCCTTCGCACATCTGTTCAACTGCCTTCCCGCATCGTAGAATAAGAACACCGGCGTCGCCGGCTACCAGAAAAGCTCATGCCTACGTGGTTTGCCATCGCGGTTGCGTTGACCCTGTTTGCGGGCGCAGATGTTCCTGGCACTGACCGGTTTCGGCAACCGGCCGCGGTACCCCAACCGTTCCGCTCTGGCGAAGAGGTTCCCCTGTTTCCAAGTGCCATACCGGCCAAGCCTGATAGCCAGACTGCGTCCGCTCCCCGCCCCAAGAAAGCGACGCTGCAGGAGGATTCCAAGCTCGAATTGATCCGCTATGTCTCTGGCGAATTCGCCAAGGCCGTGCGATCACTTCCCGCCGGCAAGCAAGGTTTTCAGCAGGACGCTGGCCAGCCATTGAATGAGCAATCGCTGGATAGTGCAGTCGCTACCCATGGCGCGGCGATTCATTTGGGGGATCAGGTCCAAATTACCAAGCTCGAGTTTCACGATCACACGATTGTGGTGGATCTCAACGGTGGCGGGCGAGGAAAGCACCGCTGGCTCGACCACCTTCAGATCGGAATGGGCGGAGGTATGCCCATGCCTCAGTCCACGGTGACTACTGAAAATCCAGGTCCCCCAGGCCTTCAACCGGGCACCGGCAGCACGATTTTCCTCGAATTCCCAAAGCCTGTTCCAGACCTCACACCTGACGATCTAAAGCACCTTCTCTCTCCTTTCCTGAATTTCGCAAAAGAGCGATCCGCCGCCGTTCAGTGGTACGACACTTTGCCTCCCGCAATGAAAAAAGCCATTCAGGATCGCCGCCCTGCTGTTGGCATGGACCGGGAGATGGTCGTGGCGGCGATTGGCAAGCCGGAGCACAAAGTCCGCGAGTGGGATGCCGAGGGGAACGAAATTGAGGATTGGATCTATGGCACCCCTCCCGACAAGACCGTCTTCGTTCGTTTCAAGGGCGATCGCGTCACCGCCATCGAGCAATTTCCTAAATAGATTCCGGCTTCCACTCCTCTGGGACCCGGCCCTTCCCGGTATTGCTGCTGGAAGGCTTCCCTCGGCCATTTCTCTGTGATTTACATCACAAAAGGACTGTGACCCCAAAGGTTGACATTTTCTTCCTGTACTCTTAGGCTTTTTCTTCGCCCCGCGGTGCGTCTCGCTCCATACGCCGCACAGACCAACATCGTGACGGTCAGCCGCTACCTGGCGCCTTCATGAATGGAATCCAATCGGAGGAAGCATGCCCATCAAAGTAGGTATCAACGGCTTCGGCCGCATCGGTCGCAATCTCGTCCGCACGGCGTTGGACGATAAGGACATCCAGTTCGTGGCGGTGAATGACATCACCGACGCCAAAACGCTGGCGCATCTCTTGAAATATGACTCTATCCTCGGCAACTTGCCTCACACCATTACGCATACGGATGATTCGATCTCGGTCAACGGTAAGTCCTTCAAAGTCTTCAAGGTAAAGGACCCTGCCCAGCTCGATTGGGCCTCAGTCGGTGCCGACATCGTCGTCGAATCCACCGGTCTCTTTACCAAAGGTGAGCAAGCTCGCGTCCATCTGCGTGGACCCGTGAAAAAGGTAATCATTACCGCCCCTTCGGAGGGTCCCGACGCCACGTTTGTTTTGGGAGTGAACGATAAGAGCTACGACCCCACTAAGCACAATGTCGTCTCCAACGCCTCTTGCACCACCAATTGCCTTGCCCCCGTCGCCAAGGTCATTCAAGACAGCTTTGGCATCCACAGCGGCACGATGACTACTATCCACTCCTATACCAACGACCAACGCCTCCTCGATCTTCCTCACAAGGATCTGCGGAGAGCTCGTGCGGCTGCACTGAACATGATTCCCAGTTCAACGGGTGCCGCTAAGGCTCTTCACCTCGTTATTCCGGAGCTCAAGGGCAAGCTGGATGGTTACGCCATGCGTGTCCCCACGCCGAACGTTAGCGTTGTGGACCTCACCGTCTTCGTGGACAAGCCTGCAACAAGAGATTCCGTCAACGCTGCTTTGAAAGCCGCTGCCGAAGGACCCATGAAGGGCATTCTCGGCTACACGGAAGAAGAGCTGGTTTCCGCCGACTTTAAGGGCAATTCCAATTCTTCCATTGTGGACTCCGGTTATACCAAGGTCGTCGGAGACCGCTGCGTGAAGGTCCTCGCCTGGTATGACAATGAGTGGGGCTATTCTTGCCGTTGCCGCGACCTTATCAAGTTGATGGCGGCAAAATTCTAATTTCGAGACTCGCGATTGCATTCTGCGAGCCGAAAGAAGAAAACGATGAACAAGCTCACGATTGATGATCTGGAATTGCGCGGAAAGCGTGTTTTCATCCGCGTTGATTTTAACGTCCCCCTGAAGGATGGCGTGGTTACGGACGATACGCGAATCCGTGAGACTTTGCCGACCCTTCGATTGGCAATTCAAAAGGCTGGCCGCCTTGTGCTGGCCTCACATTTGGGTCGCCCCAAGGGTGGGCCAGACCCCAAATATTCCCTAAAACCTGCCGCGAAAAAACTTGAAGAACTCTTGGAACGGCCTGTTTCCTTTGCCAGCGACTGCGTCGGGCCGGGGGCCGAAGAACGAAGCAAAGCTTTGAACGATGGCGACGTGCTCCTCCTCGAAAACCTGCGTTTCCATCCCGAAGAAGAAAAGAACGACGAAGCTTTCTCGAAACAACTTGCCTCGCTCTGCGACGGACTCTTCATCTGCGATGCGTTTGGCTCCGCGCATCGCGCCCACGCCTCCGTTGTCGGGATCACGCGATTTGTCAAACAAGCCGCCGCAGGCAAGCTCATGGAGAAAGAACTGGCCTACCTCGGCAATGCGGTCTCAAATCCGGCCAGGCCGTTCGTCGCCATCCTCGGTGGCGCCAAGGTGAGCGACAAGATCGAGGTGGTCGAGAATCTAATGAACATTGCCGACGCCATGCTCATCGGCGGCGGCATGGCCTACACATTCCTCAAGGCGAAGGGCCTGCCCATCGGAAAATCTCTTGTCGAAGATGACAAACTGGATCTTGCCAGGAAAATTCTCGCCGATGCCGCTGCGAAAGGTTTCAAGCTTCTCTTGCCCGCGGACCACATCACGGCGCCTGAGTTCAAAGCTGATGCCCCCGCCACAATCGGGGATGTCGCTTCGACCCCTGCAAACCAGATGGGCCTCGATATCGGGCCGAAAACACTGGCTCTCTACGCGGCGGAAATCGCCAAGGCCAAGACCATTGTTTGGAATGGTCCCATGGGCGTTTTTGAGATGCCTGCGTTTGCCAAGGGCACATTGGAAGTTGCCAAGGCCGTGGCGGCAGCAACAACCGGTGGCGCAACCTCCATCGTTGGCGGCGGTGATTCAGTCGCCGCGGTGCATCAGTCCGGCCTCGCCGGCAAGATCTCGCACATTTCCACGGGAGGCGGCGCCTCTCTGGAATTCCTCGGCGGTCGCAAACTCCCCGGCGTGGAGGCGCTCACCAACAAATGAGCATGTCTCCTCGCCGTCACGTCATCGCGGGCAACTGGAAGATGTACAAAACGCAGGCGCAGACCCGCGAGTTCTTCTCCGCTTTCATTCCACTCGTGAAGGATGTTACACATTGCGATATCGTTGTCGCTCCTCCCTTCACGGCCATTTGTGCCGCCGTTGAGGCCGTTCGCGGCACGCGCATCTCCATCAGTGGCCAGAACCTGCACTGGGAGACAGATGGCGCATTTACCGGCGAAGTCTCCGCTCCTATGCTCGTCGAGGCGGGCTGCACCCACGTAATCATCGGCCATTCGGAACGCCGTCAGTTCTTTGGCGAAACAGACGCAACTGTCGCGCAGAAGACCAAGGCTGCCGTCCTTGCTGGTCTTACACCCATCGTCTGCGTCGGCGAATCGCTCGACGAACGCGAGCACGGACGAACGGAGGAAGTTCTTTCGCGCCAGTTTATCGGCGGGCCGGGTTCGTTGACCCCAGAAGAGTTCTCCCGTATTCTGTTAGCGTACGAGCCGGTCTGGGCGATCGGCACAGGGCGGACAGCCACTCCGGAAATTGCCGCTGCAGCCCACCGATTCCTCCGCCATTGTGCGGCGGATGAGTTCACTCAGGCTCATGCTTCTTCGCTTCGGATTCTTTATGGTGGGAGCGTCAAGCCCGAGAATATTCCAGGGTTGAAGGCCCAGCAGGATGTGGATGGCGCCCTGGTGGGTGGGGCGAGTCTCACGGCGCAGTCGTTTTCCGCCATCGTAAGTTGCCCATAGAAGCGCCTGCGGTTCATGCAAAACGTTTATTTTCAGAGGTGTAGCAAATGCCAACTTGGATGAAGTGGGCCATCGCCCTATTGATCGGATTCTCGATCATTTTCGTGGGTTTTCGCTGGGCGGGATGGTTGTTGACCACATTTTTCATCGCCAATTGCTTTGTTTTGATGGTGGTCGTGCTCCTGCAAAGTGGTAAGGCTGCCGATTTGGCGGGAGCTTTCGGCGGAGCGGGAAGCCAAACGGCATTTGGCCCGCGGGGCGCTGCCTCGGTGCTTTCACTCGCTACCACCTGGTGCGCGGTAATGTTCATGGTTTGCGCCATGGTCATGGTTCTGCGTACCGACAGGGCCGTGGAGCAAGGCAGTTCCGTGCTTCAAAGCATATCGAAGCCTGCCAATCAGGAAGCGCCTAAATCGCCTGCTGCCCCGCTACCGGTACATTCAAATTCGCTTCCGCCGAGCCAGACTCCGGCTCCTGCGCAACAATCACCGCCTTCCGCTCCGGAGCGGTAATCGCTCTGGATTTCTTGCGACCCATCGCGCTTGCAGCTAAAATGTCTCGGTCTCTGAGTATTGCGGAAGTGGCGGAACTGGCAGACGCACCATCTTGAGGGGGTGGCGCCGTAAGGCGTGGGGGTTCGAATCCCCCCTTCCGCACCAGAATTCGGAATCTCTACGAATGACGCTGTGAGGGGATTCCATCGAGGCGGCCGTTCGCCGCTGGAATGAGCGCTCGCGGAGATTCCGGATCCTCCGCCTTTTCTCTTTTCTTCTTCTTAATTTCTCTGTATGAATGGTTCGCATTGGCGCGCGATTCGCAATGGTGACCCACGGCAATCCCGGACGCGGCTCGGCAGACCCTTCTCGCAGCTTCTTCTCTCGCCAACTTTTCACGACGGACCATAAGGCAGTCGGACTCCAGTACCTTTTTTTGGCCCTCTTCAGCGTCTTCCTGGGAATGGGGCTCTCTCTCCTCATGCGGGTCTTTATCTCTCCCGGCCCCGGCCACATCGGATTTTTCAGCGCTCCCGGCAATGCTTCGGAGCGCTACGCGGCTCTTATGCTACTCCACGGGTCGTTAATGGTTTTCTTCGTTCTCACTGCTGCCCCGCAATTCGGCTTTGGATATTTCTTCCTGCCTCTGCAAATTGGTGCTCGGGAGATGGCCTTTCCTTCCTTAAGCGCCCTCTCTGTGTGGTTGACCTTTGCCTCGCTTCTCGGCATCTCTACATCATTTTTTCTGAAAACCGGTCCGGGCATGTCCCTCTGGGCTTGCAGTGCCACCTGCTTTTGCGTTGCGGACTTGATCTCGGCCCTTAATTTCTGTGTCACTTGCATAGACCTTCGCACGCAGGGGATGACGCTCCCGCGGCTGCCGATGACGGTGTGGTCGTGGCTCATCACCGCGGTTCTGAGTCTTCTGATTTTTTCGATCCTTCTCGCAGCGTGCGTCCTGCTGCTGTGTGACAGATTTATTGGCACGCATTTTTTTGCCGTTCCTTTCGCCGCGTCCTCCGCTCTCCCCCTCCTGTGGCAGCGCTGGTTCTGGTTCTTCGCCCAAGCTGAGGTTTATGTCGCCGTCTTGCCCTGTTTCGGAATCGTTTCCCACCTGCTCTCCGTTTTTTCGCGCAAGCCCATCTGGGCTGAACGATGGAGCGTTTTGTCCCTCTGCGCTGTCGGTCTCTCCGGATTTTGCATCTGGGGATTTCACATGTTCTCGAGCGGTCTGAATCCCTATGCTCCTTTTGATTTCTCGATGCTTGCTTCCTCCCTAGGCATTCCGGCCGCGTTTCTCATCGCTTCATGGATCGGCACATTGTGGAATGCAAAGCCACAGCTGACCACCGCCATGCTTTTCTCCCTTGGGTTTCTCTCATTCTTCCTCTCCGGTGCTGTCACTGGATTATTTCTTTCTTGGCGAGGCGCGGCTCCTTCCGCGATCACCGATGAGCTCGTGACCGGGCATTTTCATTTGGTGCTGGGAATCGCCGCGACCTTTGCAATCCTCGGCGGCCTTTTCTTCTGGTTTCCCAAGATGTTTGGACGCAAACTCAATGAAACGCTGGGAAAAATTCATTTCTGGCTCACCTTCGTGGGAGCGTATTGCATTTTCATCCCGATGCATTGGGTTGGCCTGTTGGAATCGTCCGGAGTTCCTTCCTTCGCGGGGAGCGCCACGATCCCCCGGCCTGGCCAGAACCTTCACTCCTTTATTGCTTTCGCAGCGGCTGCGACCGTCGCCGCGCAACTTATCTTTCTGGCGAATTTCTTCTGGAGCCTCTTCCATGGAGAGAAGCTCGCAACCAAAAACCCCTGGCGCGCGACCACTCTTGAATGGTTTGTCGCGTCTCCTCCACCCAAGGGCAATTTCAGCGTTGTGGAACCCGTCGTTTATCGGGGAGCGTATTTCTTTGGCGTGCCCTTTGCCGGTGCCGATTTTCTGCCGCAACTGCTCGCTCCCGAAACGATTGTCAGACGCTCTTCTTAGGAGATTGGTGAAATGCCTCCTGCATCCATTCTGGACGACATTGAACTCATCATTGACGATATAGGCGGGGGCGGCGGTTCGCGTCCTCCCGTGCGTGGCGACGGTGGCGATGATAATGACCCCGATCGCGGACGTGACCGCTCATGGGGCAAACCTTCTCCGCGCCGCTATGCAACAGCCATCGCTCTGGCGATGATCTCGATCCTCATGTTTTTCATGGCCATGGTCGCTGCGTTCATCGTTTTGCGCGCTACCAGCGGCAAGTGGGTCACCTTTCATGTGCCCTGGATTCTCTGGCTCAATACCGCTTTGCTCCTGTTCAGCAGCCTTACTCTGGAAACTGCTCGCAAGAAACTCGCTGCATCCGACAATCGGGGCTTTCGGCAGCTTTGGTTTCTGACCACCGGCTTAGGGCTGCTCTTCGTCGCCGGCCAACTGGCGGCCTGGCGAAGCCTCGTGGATCAGGGGGTGTACGCCAGTTCCACCCTGGCGAGCGGGTTTTTCTATGTTTTCACGGCAGCCCACGCCCTGCACTTGCTCGGTGGAATTTGCGCTTTGTTCTATGTGGGGTTCCGGAATTTTGACAAGGGCGATGTAACGCGGGCTCTGGCTGCTGAGGTCACTTCGTACTACTGGCATTTCATGGATGCTTTGTGGGTCTTCTTGCTGCTGCTGCTCTATTTCGGCAGGTAGTCCTAAGCGCGTCCGGCGAACCCGGAGACAGCGCTTGCGACTCGCACAATCTGTTCTCTCGTCAGTTCCGGATACATCGGCAACGAAATCACTTCGCGCGCCGCGCTCTCCGCAGCAGGAAAGTCGCCTTCACGATATCCTAACGAAGCGTAAAGTTTCTGCAAGTGTAGCGGCACCGGATAATAGACGGCGCTGCCGATTTTCCGCTCCGCAAGGTGCCTCTGCAGGGCATCACGCTCTCGCGCGCGAATCGTATATTGGTGATATACGTGTTCGTAACCTTGCTTCACCGTGGGAGTCGTCACTCCAGGCACATTTAAGAGCAGCCGCGTATATTCCGCCGCGTGTGCTTGCCGCGCCCGCTGCCAGTCCGCAAGATGCCGTAGCTTCACGCGAAGAATTGTGGCCTGCATCTCATCCAGTCGGCTGTTCCATCCGGGCTCGGTACTTTCGTACTTGGCGCTCTGCCCGTGGTTTCGCAGCCGGCGTAACCGCCCGTCTAGGTCCGCCGAATTCGTCACGATCATCCCTGCATCGCCGTACGCTCCCAGATTCTTCGTTGGATAAAAGCTTAGGCACGCTGCGTCTCCGAATGATCCCGTGCGCCGGCCTTTATAGTTGGCACCGATGGATTGCGCGTTGTCTTCGATCACCGGCAAATTTCGGCTTCGGGCAAATGCCAGGATTGGATCCATATCCGCGGCCAGGCCGTAGAGATGGACCACGACAATTGCCCTTGTCCTCGGGGTGACGCGGCGCTCCAATTCCCCTGGATCCACATTGAACGTACCCGGCTGAATGTCCGCAAATACCGGTTTCGCACCGAGAGCACTCACGGCGCTACCCGTGGCGACAAACGTAAACGGAGGCAACAGCACATCATCGCCCTCCCGCACGCCGCACACCCGCAATGCAAGGATCAGAGCGTCCGTTCCTGAAGCTACACCGATTCCGTGCGCCACTCCGCAGAGCCTCGCTACTTCCTCTTCCAGAGCGGCGCCTTCTGTCCCAAGCACGAACCTTTGCGACGAGAGAACGCTTGCCAATGCTGCTTGTATCTCGCTCTTGAGCGAGACGTACTGCGCCCCAAGATCCAGTTGAGGGATGGCTTCCTGCCCGGACGTTAAATATGTCGGTGCACCCATCGTTGCATACTTGGAATTAGTATACGTGAGGTATGGCGGCGAGGCGCTGATTCTCGGATCGCAACATCTCGAGCGTCTTTCGATCTCGAAAGCAGGGTCGTAATTGGTTCAGTTTCGCCAGGGCTTGTCTTAAAGATTTTTCAGATGTGCCAATCGGAAGGGAGAACCGAGGTTCTCTCTCAGCATGATCCAGTGCTCTTCCGGTATGGAGTAAAAAACCTCCACCATCTTCGGATCGAATTGCGTTCCAGAGCAGCGCTTGATTTCCTCCCGCGCGTGGGACATCGGCAGAGCCTTACGGTACGGCCGGTCGCTGATCATGGCATCTAACGAATCCGCAATCGTAAAAATGCGCGCTCCAAGAGGTATCTGCTCTCCCTTTAGTCCTCTCGGATAGCCGGTCCCATCGAAAAACTCCTGGTGCGCGAGAACGATTTCCGCCGCATCCCGTAAAAAGGGAATCCGGATCAGCATGTCATACCCGATCTGGCAATGCTTCCGCATGACTTGTTTCTCGTCGTTCGTAAGCGGGCCCGGTTTGCGCAGAATGCTGTCTGGAATTGCCATCTTCCCGATATCGTGGAGAAAAGCCGCGCGGGCCAGCACCGGCAAATACGTCCCCGGTACCGGCATGGCTTTCGCGATCGAAATCGTGAACGCGGTGACGCGCTGGCAATGGCCCTCCGTCTCCGCATCCTTCAAGTCCAGAGCGCTTCCCAGCGCTTCAAGCGTGTCATCGTAGGACTGCTCAAGTTGCGCAAACGCCGCCGTCAATTGCCCCGTCCGCTCCTCCACCAGTTGCTCGAGATTCCTCTGGTAGCTCCGGTTTTCCATGACCAGCCGCCGGTGTTGCAATGCGCGTCCCACACCAAGGAAGAGCTGGTCCTTCTCGAAAGGCTTCAGGATATAGTCATACGCCCCGCGCCGGATCGCCTCGAGCGCGGTGGAGATATCGTGAATCGCGGTCACCATGATGATCGGAACTTCCGGGTCGTACTCCCGCATCCACTCCAGCAGCTTGATCCCGTCCATCTCGGGCATGATCATGTCGCTCAGGATCAGGTCTGGCGTACCCCTCTTGATCTGGTCTTGGGCCACCCGGCCATTGCACACCGCCGTGCAGCGGTAGCCCTTGGCCTCCAGCATGGTTGATACCACTTCGCGGATCGCTTCTTCGTCGTCTACGACCAGGATGTTTTCCGTCTCCACTTGGTTCGCCCCCAAGGGTCATTATACGAGAGGTCACACCATGATTGGCGGAGCCTTGCCCAGTCAGAAAACAGCATGTTAGCGTCAATAGAAGGGCTCTCTCTCAGTGCTCCGCGCTGTGCCGCTCTCTCCCCGGACTTTCTGCGGCCACGGCGCTCCCAGCCCGGAGGCGGCGCATCGTGCTTGAAAATCAGGGACTGAACGCCATCGCCTTCTTTGAGGCGACCGCATGCCTGATTCTCTTGGTGCTCTTCACCTTGCTCCGCAAGGACCACCGTTCTAGTTTTTTCAGGTTATGGCACGCGGGATGGCTGCTTCTCACCCTCTCTTCTTTTTCGGAACTGCTCTTTCTCTCTTGGAACGAACCTCTGGTCCGCATGCTTGCAATCACCCTGCGCGTCGCCTCTTATCTTGTTTTCCTCAGCTCCATCCTGGAGTACACGGCCGGTCGTCGAAAGCGATATCTGGCTATTTGGCCTGTCAATATTGTTCTGATTCTTGGCATTGCTTACGCGGAGCGTACCGGTTCTAGCCGGGGGACGACGCACTGGATCACCTCTTGCCTCATATCTTTTGTTTGCCTCCTTGCCGGCTGGATGTTGTGGAGGTTCGTTCGCAAATCCCCCAGCCACGGCGCCCGCCTCCTTGCTGGCGTTTTTCTTCTTGCAGGGTTGCACGGCATTGATGCGCCTATCTGGCCCCTGAGTCCTCTCTTTCTCCTGCGCGTTGCGTTTGGGCATCTCCTCAACGTCTCTCTGGGCATTGCCATGGTCGTTCTCGTTTTGGAAGGTGGCCGCGCACGCACCGAGGAATTGAACGATAAATTGCGCCGGCTGACTCTGCTCACCACCGCCAGCACCCAGACACTTTCCGTCCAGGATGTGCTCGATCGCGTCTTGATTAACCTGGTGGAGAGCGTGGGCGCCAGCCACGGAATCGTCCGTTTCATTGAGGGCGAAGGAAAAAACGCCCAACTCGTGGTTCGTGCCGCCGTCGGATTTGAACCTCACTACCTCTCCACTCATCATTCCATTCCTCTCGATGAATCGTGGGCACAAAGAGCACTCCAGAAGGACTGCTCCGTTCTCAAACTCGCCGAGGAAGAAGATGCCACCCAACGCCAGCGCATGGCTACCACCGGTGTTCAGGAAATTGTCTGCATGCCTCTGCGAGGGAAGGAAGGCCCGTTAGGTATCGTCGCCGTCGGAGCCGACCGCATCTCTCAATTCCAGCCCGACGAAATGATCTATCTGGCCAACATTGCCAATCTTCTGGGGATGACCCTCCAGAATGTTCGCTTGTTCGAGCAAGTGGATACTATGCAGCGCCAGTGGGCTTACACCTTTGATTCCATCGGCGATCCTATCTTTGTTCATGACGGAGAATGCCGCATCCTCCGCATCAATCAACGGCTTTCTCACATCGTTGGCCGCGAGACCAATGCCATAGTGGGGCGATGGGTTTCCGACCTGCTCCCTCGCAAGGGCGTGAATTATGAACGCTGCCCTTATTGTGAAGGTGTTGCTGGCGAGGGCGATGAACCTGATCCTTGGCTGCCCGGCTACTTCCTGGCTTCCAATTCCCAGTTCAGTGATCCTTCCGGGAAACAATTGGGCACGGTCCATGTCCTCAAGGACATTACAGACCGAAAGCGCGCCGAAGAAAAATACCGCACTCTGGTTTCCAACGTAAAGGAAGGCGTTTTCATTTCCACTCCACAGGGCAGATTTTTGGATTTCAACGATGCGTTTCTGAATATCGCGGGCTACGAACGGCGAGAGGAACTGATGGCTGTTGATATTCCAAACCTCTACGCCAGCCCGGCAGACCGGGAACGTCTGAAGAAACTTCTCCAGGAGCACAACTCCGTCGCGGATTTCGAATTCGAGATGCGCCGCAAGGACGGCGAAATTCGCACCGTCATGGAATCCTCCATCGCAGTCCGGGACGCCTCAGGAACTGTCACGGCGTTTCAGGGTTTCTTGCTGGACATTACCGAGCGGAAGCGCGCCGAACATGAAATTCGCCGCCGCAATCGCGAGCTTTTAGTCCTCAATTCCATTGCCCAGACTCTCACCGAGTCCATGGACCTTGGCGATTCTCTTTACCGAACCCTTCGCCAGATGGCCGAGCTCTTCAACCTCGATGCTTCCTCTCTCTATCTTTTCGATGACCGCAATGAGTCCATGCGCCGCGTCGCCGCGGTCGGCCATCGCTCGGAATACGCGCGGCACTTTCCTCAGACGAAAGTCTCTCCCGACCTCGTGCAACACCTCCGGGCCGTTCACGCAACGTTTGTCTCGGCTCAAGGGCTTGCCTTGCCACCGGTTTTCTTCGATGTCCAGCGGAAGGAAAAAATCGTCAGCTCCTACGTGGTGATTCTCTGGTCCAAGGACCGAGTGATCGGCGGCCTCGTCGTCAGCAGCCGCGCTCCTCGCGAGTTTTCTCCCGCCGACATCAATCTCCTGATCGCCGTCGGCAGCCAGATTGCCAGCGCCATCGAAAGGACCCTCCTCTTCGAGCAGACTCGTCAGGCATATGACGATCTGCGCCGCACCCAGGAACAGTTGCTTCATAGCGAGAAAATGGCTGCCGTCGGCCAGCTGATTTCCGGCGTCGCCCACGAGCTCAACAATCCCTTGACCGCCATCCTCGGTTACAGCCAGTTGCTCATTTCCAACGGCCAGATTGGCCCTCAAGGCGTCGAGTACGCGGAAAAGCTCTATAAACAGGCTCAACGCACCCATCGGATCGTGCAAAATCTTCTCAGTTTCGCCCGCCAGCACAAACCCGAGCGCGTTTCTGTCAGCCTCAACCAGATCCTCGAAGACACTCTCGCTTTGCGCGACTACGATCTCCGTATGAGCAATATTCGCGTCCATCTGGATCTCGCCCAGGATTTATCCGAAACAGCTGCCGATCCTCACCAGCTTCAGCAAGTGTTTCTGAACATGGTCAACAACGCGGTGGACGCCATCCTTGAATCAGCAGGCGAGGGGGATCTGTGGGTGAAAACCTCTCTCGAAGCCGGAAGATTCTTGATTCAGTTCACGGACAGCGGACCCGGCGTAAGGGAGCCCTCCCGGGTGTTTGATCCCTTCTACACCACAAAGCCCGTCGGCAAAGGCACCGGTCTCGGCCTCAGCATCTGTTATGGCATAGTCACCGAACATGGCGGGGTCATCCGCGTTAAGAATGATCCTCCGCGCGGTGCCTGCTTTACCATCGAGCTTCCCGGTCTCCAACCTCCCGTTCCCGAAGTGCCTGCCGCTCCCCCTGCTTTGAAGGAGTCGCGCGGTGCAAGGGTGCTCTTGTTCGATTCCGACGATTCCGTTCTGGAAGCTGTCGAGGCGATCCTTCGCGATCGCGACCATCTTGTCCGCCCTGCAAAGACACCTCAAGAGGCTCACAAGCTTCTCGAACTCCATGAGTTCGACGTCGTTCTCATGGATGGCGGTTTAAACGGTAAAGGGCCGGCGGGTTCGCTATACCAGTGGCTGCTTTCGCATAGGCCGCACCTTGCCCAGCGAACGATTTGGATGCGCGCTGGTACCCCGGGGAATACCCCCACAGCGAACTTGGAAAAAGCTGGGCAGACGGTGCTCCAAAAACCTTTCAAGGCTTCCGACTTGCTCTCCGCGATAGACGTATTTCTGCATGCGGCGGACGCTTCATCACTTCGTCGGTGAGGCTAGTTCGCTGACCATCGCCGCACGCTCCCCGAGCTCAGACATGGCGCGTTCCAGCCGAAGTGCGAGTCCGCTCACGGTCTGGCTAACTCCGTCCAGTTGCGGCAGGAATCTCCGACCAAGCAGGATTTTCAACCTCAATGCGCGGCACCGCAGCGAAAACCACAATGAAAGTCGCAGGCGTTCCCATTCTTGCGCGGGGGCGACTTCCGGCGAGAGGGTTGCGATCACGCGGGCGAGCCGGAGAAGCCGGTCAAAATCACTTTGCAGCGCCGAAACATAATGCAATAAGACCAGCTTTCTTTCCTTCGTCACTCTGCGGCTGAGTCTCTGGGTTCCCCGAAGCTTTAGATAGTCGTAGTCCTTCTCGTCCAATGCCCGGCGGACCTGCGCAAGATATACAATATGGTGTCCGGGCGCCTCTAGACTCTCCCCGGCGCTCCTTTTGTCTCCGGCCGCCTCGCGGCGTCTCAAGGACCAGAGCAGCAGGCTCCCGAGTCCTGCGACTAGCAACACGATCAGCGCGAGATAGATTCCGTGGGTGATCACCTGTGGTGTGGCTCCGTCATCCAGAGTTTGCTTAATCCTTCATTCAACGAAATCAGCCGCCCGTTTACCTCAGGCATCAGCGTGGGATACACCGTGGCGTCCAACAATACCGGTTTTGTTTCTGCCGCTGGAGCCGCCTTCAAGCAGGCACGCAACCATATTGTTACGCTTGCGAAGAACGTTAGCGTCCCAACCAGGTTCCAGACCGCAGCGTACGGGTGCATGAAGCGCTGTAAGACCAGATTATTGAGTGCGTGAACGCAGGAGTACAGGCAGAATCCCAGTCCGAGAGCCCGAAGCGGTTCAACAATCGGCACTTCATAATAGGCGGCAAAACCAAACAGACTCACGATCGCTGTTGCAATCGCCAATTCCGCCCCTAGATCCAGAGTCAGAATCAAAACCAAAAAATCATGGCGCCCAAACGCGATTGCGAACACCAGAACAGTGACCGCTCCCGCCGTCAGTACACGCCAGCCCAGGGCCCATATTCCCCGGTAACTTGCCAGAACGTGATGGCACAATTCCCCAACGGCAAGCGCTTTGGCCCCCGCCACGATCCCGTGGCTTGCCCACCCCACAACCCAGGCAAATCTTGAATGGAAGCCTGCCAGGGGATATACGATTAAGAGAAAAACAGATTGCAAGAGATTTAGGGCCAGATAGACACTAAGGATCGGGAAACGCCGGTGCAGGCCGCGCGCTACGAGCGTACCGAGCAGGACCGCCTGCAGGACCAGCGAGAGTTCCCAGGCAAGCTTCTCGAAGCTGGCTATGTCCAGCGCCACGGGAGTCACCCTAACACGTTACTGACGGTCAAGTAAATAGTCAGGATGGCTCCCGCGGCCACAACTCTAGTACTAGTTCCTCAGTGTTCAAACTAGCCTATCCGGGTTAAGAAACTCTCATGCTAGCAAGTTTGCGCTACTCGCCACACTTGGCGGAAACGGTGGAAGCGGCTCGCCGTCAGCAATAAGTAAGTTGTTTGAGCCCCCAGGGGGGAACGGCGGCAAGGGCTCACCGTCTGCGACGAGCGAATTGCCCGCAGCCGCTGGGGGAAATGGCGGCAGAGGTTCGCCGTCGGCGACAAGTGTGCCGTTGGCTCTGCTCGGCGGAAACGGTGGTAAGGGCTCGCCATCAGCAATCAGCGATTTGTTAGTCGCGGTCGGAGGAAACGGTGGAAGCGGCTCGCCATCCGCCTGGATTGAGGGTAATTTGTTCCCGAATGAGTACGTACCAAAATGGTTGACTCTCCACGCCACTGAAAGTAGGATTGCAAGGGAAGACAGGACTACGGTGGTGCACAGCAAAACCTTTTTGGGCTTCATGGATGACACCTCCTGGCGTCATCCTTGAAGCGTTCCTAGAGTGCTGCTTGAGTTAGGGAGAAACGTTCTGCGATCAGAACAGCGAGGCTAAAGAAATGAGCACGGAGCTGCTAAAATATCGCCGCATCGTCGAGGATTTTTCTTTGACGACGCTTGCTGCGATTCCCAGCACCTTTGGCCGCCTTGTCTATGTCTCTTCCTTGCGCGATCTTTCAACGGGGGAGTACGAACACGCGGGTCTCGCCGCGGTTTATCCTGGGGATGCCGTCCAGCAGGCGCTCGCCCTTTGTCACGAGGAAGTCTTCCTCCGAATTCTCGAGACTCCCTTATCTCTTCAGGAGCAGGATCTCTGCGACTGCCTGCGGGAAATGTCTGGCGGGCTATCCGCTGCGTTGCTTCATTGGCGGCGAATGGAGGCGTATCGCGTCTTGATTCCTGAGCGGGTCCCCGCCTATCTTAAGGAACTTTTTTGTTCGAATTTGGCCGCGCTGCTTGAGATTCTGTCCTCGGAGTGCTCCACGGCTCGTTCAGGCGCATGACCACTCCGATCACTCTTCCCACGATCTCCGCCTCTTCCGGGATTTGCCACGATTCCGGAAGGCATCTCGAAAGCGGGTGCGGTTGCATCACCAGCCGGTTCCCGTCCCTGTGAAACCAGGCACAACGATATCCTCCGCGTACGTCCACGAAATACATTGGCCGGTCGTGCTCCGTCGCCCACGGTTCGTCCTCAATCTGCTGAACTGTGGTGTCCACCAGCACGATGCTTCCCGGCCTCAGCAGCGGCACCATCCGCCGATCCCTCAGCCCGATGTACCCATACCGGCACTGTCCATTCGTGCTCGTCAGCGTTCCCTCGAGCTGCCCCCAACGTTCCACCATTCGCGACAAGTATTCCGTTCGTTGCGGATCAAAACCGGGATCAAACCGCAAGGGAACGCGCAACGACGTGGGAGGCGCCATCAGATGTGTTTCTGGAGCTGGCACTGCCGCTCCATCTTCAAAGCATTCTTCCAGTGGCACCTCGTACCAGCGGTACAGCTGCAGCGGATTCAAATGATAAACAACTGAAAGGGTGTACAGTTTGTGTAGACCCGGAACCACGTTGCGGTTCTCGATATCCGCAAGGCGGCTGATGTGCAGAATAAACTCGGGTCGGCCGCGTCGCGCCGCCAATTCATAGCTTGCCCGCTCCACGTCGCGGTAGGTGAAACCTAGCCTCTCGCGAACCTGGCGCAGGCGAAGACCAGGTAGCATGGATCCCTCAGTGTGCCCTGAAATCTTGGGTTGAGACTACACTACAATTACCAGTTTGTTAAGAATTCAGAACAAGATATTTTAATCTACCCATTCTCCGGTTCCGGTTCGACTTTGGAACCGGGGAGGATTATTCTCCCCATTCTCCCCTCCTCCTTTCGTACCACCACATTTTACATAGCGAACGCCCTCAGCACGTTCCGGAAGAGAATCTGTTATCCTGCAAATATGGCTGCTACTAGGGCTCGCTCTCTTCCCACGGCTCTTTTTTCCTTTGTACTTCTTGTCATTTCACTGTCCACTGGCCCACAAATCTTGGCGCAAACCTCGTCTCCGCCGGCTGCGGCTCCTCCCGCAGATGGCCAACCCAACGCGGAATTCCTGGCCGCCGCTGATGAAGTTCTCAAGCAGATGAGTGAGATTACCGGCCTCTCGCTCAAAAGCCCCATAAAAAAAACGCTCCGGTCTCGCGAGGAAATTCGCGCCTACGTTCTTCGCCAGATGAACGAGGAGAGAACCCCCGCGGAACGCTACGCCGACGAAAAGAGCGCCGAGGCCTTTGGCCTGATCCCCAAGGGCTTCGATCTGGACTCCTTCATGGTCCAGCTTCTCACGGAGCAGATTGCGGGCTTATATGACCCCAAAGCGCACGAGTTTTACATCGCAGACTGGATTCCTCTCGAAGATCAGCGCATGGTCATGGCTCACGAGCTCACGCACGCGCTCCAGGACCAGCATTTCCAGATTGAGACTTGGCTGAACGCTGCTAAACCCAATGGCGACGCGGAGCTTGCACGCGAAGCGGTCCTCGAAGGCAGCGCCATGGCCGCCATGGTGGATTACATGCTCCTCGGCACTGGCCATTCTATGCGTGAGCTACCCTCCTTTGATCCGTCAGCGCTTGTCGGCAACATGGAAGACTCGCCGACCCTTCAAAAAGCCCCTCAATTCATCAAGGACGGCCTCATCTTTCCTTATTTCACCGGCATGATGTTTACCGCCGCTATCCTGAAGACTTCCGGATGGGCCGCCATTGCGGGAGTTTTCGCCCGGCCTCCCCTTTCCACCCAGCAAATCATTCATCCCGCGCTCTATTTTTCAGACAAAAAGCCGGCGACGATCGAACTGCCCTCCATCGCCAAATCGCTCGGGCCGGACTGGAAGAAGATTGACGAAGATATCCTCGGCGAATTCGGCTGGAAAGAGGTCCTCAAGCAATTCCTCGACGAGGACCGCGCCGCTTCGCTCTCTTCGGCTTGGTCCGGCGACCGCTACATCCTCTTTGAAAACACAAAGAACAAGCGGCTCCTGCTGGTCACCCGTCTCCGCCTCGACCAGGCCGAACACACCGACCGCTTCTTCGGCCAGTACTCCGAAGCTCTTGAAAAGAAGTACGCCGAGCGCAAGAATCTCCTTCGCCGCCCCAATTTCTTTTCTTTCGATACTCCCGATGGCGGCGTCTTTCTTCGCTGCGTGGGAACAGATTGCCTTACCCTTGAAGGGGGAACTCGCAACCTCTTTGCTGAGATGAATTCGCAGCTCGGCTGGGGCAGCATCCCCGATCCGCTCCAGAAGATCGAAGACCATCCTGTCAAGGTCACGCGGCGCTCTCCTCCGGCCTCCTCATCAGGCACAGGGTTTCCCGCAGCCGCATTTTGCCTGCCCGCCGCTTTCAGCCGGGAGGCGCATTCCTGGCCACCGCCATCTTACTGAATTGGATTAGGTTGCTCTGTTCGAGAGCTCTTTTTCGGAGGGAAATCCACCCGCGCCTTCATTCGCTTCCGCAATCGCGCCAACCGGCGCAAGATTCGCTCCGCGGCCCTCGCGTTGCGCTCCGTCTCAAGATCCCACGCTTTGGTTGCTCTGCGCTCTAGCTTTCGCAGCGCCAGTTCGCACACTTCCGCCGCCATCGCAAAATCTTTCGCGCGCCTTTCGTAGTAACTCGCCAGTTGCTCGCACGCATGGATGCAGTTCTCTGCGTCCGCCAGAAGCTCTTTCCAGTATTCCGCGGCTCGTTCGTGATCCCCGCCGCGTTTCGCGAATTGTGCTAACTCCCGGCGTGCTCTCCCCCGATGTTCCGCCGGCAGTCCGAGCTCCAAAGCCTTCGCGCATTCTTTCTCCGCCCTTACCGCTTCTCCTCGCCGCCGCAAATAGCGCGAAAGCCCGAATAAATCCAGGCTCTCAATTTCTTTTTCGCCATCCGGCGTCAGCATCTCGTTCATCTTTCCGAAAAGCGCTCCCAGCCCGCGCAAATCCATCTGGTTGTGCCGTACCACTTCGGCCAGCGGCTCTGCCGCGCCGTCTCTCAAATAATCAAAGTAAAACTGCGGAATCATCGCCGATTCCACATCGTTTTCGCGGTGCCAACCCAGCCTCCGCGCATCCAGGACGTGCTTTTCCAATTCCACCAGCCGCACCGATCCCAGCCGCAGCCTCCACAGCGCTCGCGCTGGGTGCAGCAAATCCAGATGCGCTGCCAGCTTTGGCACTCCGATCACCCGCGTCATCGTGTAGCGATTTTCCAGCAGTGGCCAGTCAAACGACTTCCCGTTGAACGTCACCAGCACCGGCCGCTCAGCGATCCTTCCCGCAAGCTCGCATAGCAGCGAATGCTCTTCTGTAAAATCCCGCATGAAAAACTGCTCGACCTGCATTCCTCCCGCATCCCACCACGCAACCCCCACTAGAAACGCGTATGTTCCCGTTCCGCCCGCCAGCCCCGTTGTCTCCGTGTCCAGAAACAGCCACTTTTCCGGATTCTCCAGCGCCATCCGCACTCGCCGCGAAACCCCTTCCTCCTTGGTTCGCGATAGCAGCTCCAATGCCGCGCTCGATGGCTCCGCGTACTCCGGCGTCGCAAACCAATTTCGCACTGCCAGATGCTCTCCATAATGATTCTTCCCCACACCCGCGCCAATCAGCCGCGCCAGTCCATTCTCTTCATCCGCCGGCCGCAATGCTGCGGACCGGCTCGGCGCAGCCCGCCCAGGCGCAGGTCTCAGCGCCGCCAATCTCGCGAATTTATCCCCAGCGCTCGCCATCAACCGATCAACCGCTCCAGAATCGCCAGCGCCGCTTCCTTCGCCCTCGGCGCAAGATCTCCCGCCGGCCCCACGCAGGAAGGGCATCCGTTCTCGCATTCGCATCCCGCAATCAATTCCCGCGTCTTCTCCACCAGCAATTCATGCGCCCGAAACAGCGGTTCCGAAAATCCAATCCCTCCCGGATACGCATCGTACAAATACAAGTTCGGCTCAAAAAACTCTTTCGCCTTCGTTGTCTCCGCGTCTTCCATTCTTACCGTCGCAAATTCCTGCGTCTCTGTTCCCGCCTTAGGCGGCCTTTCTCCAATCGCCGTTCCCAAGTCCCGTCCGTCGCACATTAGCAGCAGCGTCGCCACCGACGCCAGCGCATGCAATAGCCCGTACATCCCGCTTTGCCTCTCGCTTACGCTGAAAGGCAGAGCATCCAGCAGCGCCCGCTCCAGCGTGATCCAGTACGCTGTCGTATGCATCTCGTTTTCCGGTAGCTCCAGTTGCCCCGCTCCCACATTCTCGTTCGTGAAGAATTTGATCTTCTTGAATCCCACCACTTGCGACCGTACCAGCACGTCTCCGTGCGCCCGCGGCGCCGCGATCTCCCGCTCTTTTCCCGCCAACCGTTCTTTGCTCGCGATCTCCAGCACACGCACTTGCGTGTACCGCACTGCATCCGTGTAATAATCCACATCCACCCGCTTCACGTACGCCTTCCGCTCCTTAAAATCCAGATGCTCCACGTGATACTGCTCCCCGCCATGTAGATAAATCGCCTTTTCATGCACCGTGCTCAGCGCGCCGGGGAAATCCACCTCCCCGATCACTTCCGGCGCTCCCGTAATGTCAATGATCACGAAGTTGTCGCTCGTCACGCTCCGCAAGCTGATCGCGTCCGCCGGGTACGCCTCGTGCGTCCAGTGATAATGTTCCCCGGCGCGATGCAAAAATCCCGCTTCCGCCAGTCGCGCGCACAAATCCGGCACGTCCGCCTCGCCGAATTTCTCTTCCGTTGCAATCGGCAGCTCGAACGCCGCGCATTTCAAGTGATTGATCAGAATCTCCAGATTGTCCGGCTGGATATATGCGTGCTCCGGTGTATTCCCGAAAAAATAATCCGGATGTCGCACCATGAATTGATCCAGCGGCGAAGACGAAGCCACGTACACCGCGCACGAACTTCCGTTCCTCCGTCCAGCGCGCCCCGCCCGTTGCCACGTCGCCGCAATCGTCCCCGGATATCCCGCCATCACCGCTGCATCCAGCGATCCCACGTCAATCCCCAGTTCCAGCGCGCTCGTAGAAACCACTCCGCGAATTCGCCCGTCCCGCAGTCCGCGCTCGATTTCCCTCCGCTCTCCTGGCAAATATCCTCCGCGATAGCCGCGAATCCTCTCCGCCCTTCCCGGCAATTGCGGATTCGCTTTCTGCAAATACGTCAGCAGAATCTCCGTATTCAGCCGCGAATTCGCGAACACAATCGTCTGCATATCCCGTTTCAAAAATTCCTGCGCCACCCGCGAGCTTTCATTGATGTAGCTTCTTCGGATCCCCAGCGCGCGGTTCACTACTGGCGGGTTGTAGAACACAAACGTCTTCTCCGCTGACGGCGCTCCGTTCCCGCCCAGCACTTCCACTTCATCCTCGATCAGCCGCGACGCCAGCTCGCCCGGATTCGCAATCGTCGCCGAGCAGCAAATAAACTGGGGATCGCTCCCGTAAAATCTCGCAATCCTCCGCAATCGCCGCAGCACGTTGCACAAATGGCTCCCGAAAACGCCGCGGTAAGTGTGCAGCTCGTCAATCACGATGTATTTCAGATTCTCGA
>DATJAD010000050.1:0-14306 GCA_035516615.1 Candidatus Acidiferrum sp. | reverse complement strand
AAAGACCACGCATCACGGCGCGGATTGATCATGATGGTCAACAAACGGCGGCGATTGCTGGACTATCTCAACCGCCGGGACCCGGATCGGTATCGCGAGATTGTGGAACGCCTCAGCCTGCGCAAGTAGCCGTTTGAAAGAACGGCACCCGCAAAGACTGCACAGAGCAGCAGATTCCCAAGGGAAAATGTCTGGGTGTGGGCGTGTGGCCGGAGGACGGCTGCAGAATCTCGTGGTGTGACCCGGAACGGCGAACGCCGGCTCCAAAATTCCCGCTTCTCTTCCCGCAATTCAAACGCAGAGTGGACTCTGCAGAAGCGCTCCGCACAGCGCGGAGCGAGAGGAACGAATCATGGCTGAAAATACGCATATTCCCGCACCCTATCAGGTAACGGTGGAGGTTGGCGGGAGGACGCTGACGCTCGAAACGGGAAAAATCGCGAAGCAAGCGAATGGCGCGATTGTGGCGAGGTATGGCGACACCGTGGTGCTGAACACGGCGTGCATGGCGACGAAACCGAATGAGAAAGATTTCTTGCCGCTGACAGTGGACTACCGCGAGTACACGTACTCTGCGGGAAAAATTCCCGGCGGATTTTTCAAGAGAGAAGGACGGCCGACGGAACGCGAGATTCTGGTTTCGCGGCTGATTGACCGGCCGATGCGGCCGCTGTTCCCTGAATCGTGGCGGAACGAAACGCAAGTGAACGCAATGGTGCTGTCCGCGGACAGCGAAAACGATCCGGACGTGATCGCAGTGACGGGCGCGGCGGCAGCGGCTTACTGCTCGGACCTGCCGTTCCCAACGCCGATTGCGGCGGTGCGCGTGGGGCTTCTGAACGGGCAATTGGTGGCGAATCCCACAGTGGCGGAACAGAAAGCCAGCCTGCTGAACATCGTGATCGCCGGCTCGGAAGACGCGATTGTGATGGTGGAATCGGGAGCGCTGGAAGTTTCCGAAGATACGGTGGTGGAGGCCCTGGAGTTCGGACACGCGCAGATCAAGAAGATCGTCGGAGCCATCAAGAATCTGCACGGGCAATTGAAGCCGGTCAAGGTGACCGTTGAGCCGTTTCCCTTCGACCAGGCGATTTACGATTCCTTGAAGAAAACGATCGGCGCAGAACTGAAGGACGCGCTGAACACGGAAAAGTATCCGAAGAAGGAAAGCTATCACCGTGTGGATGAACTGAAAGACAAGCTCATCGAGGCGATTCCAGAAGAGGATGAAGAGAAGCAGAAGCTGACGAAGCGCGCTTTCGACCGGTTGAAGGAAGATATCTTCCGCGACGAGATTCTGAACGCGCGGCGCAGGCCGGACGGCCGCAAGTTCGACCAGATCCGGAAGATCACCTGCGAAGTCGGATTATTGCCGAGAGTGCATGGCTCGGCGTTGTTTACCCGCGGGGAAACTCAGGCTTTGGCGACGCTGACGCTGGGGACGAAGGAAGATATGCAGCGGCTGGACCTGTTGTTCGAACAGGACACGTTCAAGCGCTTCATGCTGCACTACAACTTTCCGCCGTTCAGCGTGGGCGAAGTGAAACCGGTGCGCGGGCCGGGCCGCCGCGAAATCGGCCACGGAGCGCTGGCGGAACGCGCGCTCGTGAACCTGTTGCCCGCGGAAACGGATTTTCCGTATGCGATGCGGCTGGTGAGCGACATCCTGGAGTCGAACGGTTCGTCGTCCATGGCCACGGTGTGCGGCGGAGCCCTGGCGATGATGGACGCGGGCGTACCTTTGAAGTCGTCGTGCGCGGGAATCGCCATGGGACTGGTAGTAGGAGACGGCGGCAAGTATTCGATCCTGACGGACATTGCCGGAGCGGAAGACCACTACGGCGACATGGACTTCAAGGTTGCCGGAACACGCATCGGAATCACGGCGCTGCAAATGGACATCAAGGTGACCGGGATCAGCATTCCCATGATGCGCGAGGCGCTGGCGCAAGCGAAAAAGGCACGGCTGGAAATCCTGGAGATTATGGACGCAACACTCAGCGAGGCGCGGCCGGGGATTTCCACGTACGCGCCGCGGCTTTATAAGGTGACCATTCCGACGGACAAGATCCGCGATCTGATCGGGCCGGGCGGAAAGAAGATCAAATCCATCATCGAAGCGACGGGCGTGAAGATTGACGTGCACGAGGATGGAACCGTCCACATCTTTTCGACGAGCGGTTCAGGCGGCGACGCGGCACTGCAAATGGTGCGCGACGTCACGGCAAGCGCGGAGGTCGGAAAGACCTACCTCGGGAAAGTCGTGCGGCTGGCGGAGTTCGGGGCGTTCGTCGAACTGTTCCCCGGCACAGATGGGCTGTTGCACATCAGTGAGATTTCCGAGCATCGTATCCGGGATGTGCGCGACGAATTGAAGCTGGGCGATCAGGTCCTGGTGAAAGTTCTCTCGATCGAAGGGAACAAGGTCCGGCTCTCGCGCAAGGCGCTGATCAAGGAAGCACGAGAGAAAGCACAGCACAAGAAAGAAGCGGCGGGATCAGCAACTTCCGAGTAAACACAACTCATTTTGGAAAGGGCTTCCGGAATCCCGGGAGCCCTTTTTGTCTTTAATCTTCTGGGGATCCATCTGAAGCCGCGCGAAAAGCGGCTATCATTTGCGGGTCTCGGGCGTGTAGTGGGTCTGCAGGTATTGAATTATTTTTTGGGCATCGGCTTCCGGAATCGGCGCGCCAAGTGTCTTGATCATTTTGTGGACTTCGGCGTCCCAGACAGCAGCGGGAAGCGGAGGCTGCATGAGAATGTAGCGCGGAGTGTGGCAGGTGTTGCAGTAAATTTGGACTTCCGCCCGGCCCTCGCCCGGGGCCAGATCAACGGCAAATGCTGGATACGCAGCAGATTCGTAACGAGCGTCCTCCGAGAGTGCCGGCGAAGCGGGCTGCGTAATTTTTCCGAGATTTTCAGGGGTGTACGAGCCGATCCGAGTCTGTGCGGCCACGACGGCCAGCGCTACAGCTCCAAAGACCAGGAATGCGGCAACGAGCGCGGGATGTTGACGAAATAATCTCATTTTCATCCCCCTCCTATTCGGCGGCGCCGACCGTGAATTCCTGGCGCTCGATGCGGTTCCAAAGATAGCCTCCGGGATTCCAGACACCCTCGTCGGGCTGGACGTTACCTTTTTTATCGGTGGCGCGGATGGCGATGGTATACCGGCCGGGCGATTTCGGAGTCCATGCGAATTCCCAGGTGCGGAAGGAATAAGGACCGAAGTCTTCGCCGAGCGAAGCGATCTCCCAGGTTTTCGCATCGTCGGAGGAGACTTCCAGCTTCACAACAGGCCCGGAACCGCTGAAAGCAATGCCACGCAGTGCTATGGGCATGCCGCCAGGTATTTTGGTGGAACCGTCAGGTGAGATCAGGAAGGAACGCACCGGCATGCGGTTGATGGGGATCATCTTCACGCCGCCTGCCTTGAGTGCCTCCGGCGTGGTGTTGCCCCGCGGAGTGTCTGGAATCCGATAAGCAGTCTTCATCCAAAAGTTGTCATCAACTTTGTCCAGCACGCGGATCCACGTCAGACACTTCATCCAATACGTGGCGAAGTAGCCGGGGACGACGAGACGTACAGGAAAACCGTTGAGCAGGGGCAGCGGCTCGCCGTTCATCGAGTAGGCGACGAGGCACTCATCGAGGACGGGATTATCCAGGTCGAGGGACTTCTGAAAAAACTTTGAGCCGAAGCCTTCGGGGCCGTCGCCTTCCTCAAGTCCCTGGAACTGGACCTGCACCGAGCCGGATCTAAGGGCGGCCGCCTCGAGAAGTTCACGGAGGCGGACTCCGGTCCAGCGGGCGTTGCCCATGGCGCCGCTGCCCCATTGTCCTCCTGCGACGCGCGGCTGAAAACGGCTGCGACTGTTGCCTGAACATTGATTCACCGCAGCAATCGTTTCCGCATGGAATTTATGCATCAGATCGGAAAAGCTCAGCGCAAGCGGCTTGGAGACATTGCCTTCGATATGCAGACGCCATTCCTTGAGGTCCACGGCATTGGGGATGCGGTCCAGATGCCAGCGCACATAAAACTCTTTGTTCGGCGTGAATGGCGAAAGGAAAATATTCCGAGGAGACTCCAGCTGTACGGGACGATCCGTCAGCAGGAGCAGGGGGGCCTTCTGCGGCTCTGAGACAAATGGTCCGACGGAGTTCCAGTACGGATTTGCACCTGGACCGGTGAAGTCCTGGAGCGGCCTGGAAGCAGCGGGTTCCTGCGCCAGGCCAGACAGAGGATCGAGAGACGCAGTCAAAGTCAAGGTCCCCGCCGCGGTTCCGGCAAGGCGAAACCAGGAACGCCGCGAGAGTGCGGAAGCACGGAAGGGATCAGATTGAGACATGGGGTTCCTCCCGTCGGCGAACTATCATCGAGTCGGGGAAGATTGTCAACACCATTCCCAGGGAAAAGAATTAAGAGAAAGATTCCTTCTGCGGCGATCCGGGGGCATGCATACGGGCGATGTGCGCGCCGAGGGCGCGGAGCTTTTCAACGATGCGTTCGTAGCCGCGGTCTATGTGGTAGACGCGGTCAATCACGGTTTCGCCGCTGGCGACGAGTGCGGCAAGAACCAAACCGGCACTGGCGCGCAGATCAGAGGCTTGCACCGTTGTTCCGGAGAGCTTCGAAAAGCCGCGGACAACCGCTCGGCGGCCTTCGATGGCGATATTCGCGCCCATGCGAATCATTTCGCTGGCGTGAAGAAAGCGATTCTCGAAGATCGTTTCGGTGATGACCGAAGTTCCTTCAGCTTGCGTGGCGAGGGCCATGTACTGCGCCTGCATGTCTGTGGCGAAGCCGGGATATTCCTCGGTGGTCACGTCAGAGGCGACGAGATGCTTCGCCGCCCGCACGCGCAGGCGTCCCGGACCCGTTTCTTCAATCCGTGCGCCGGCTTGACGTAATTTGGCGACGACTGCTCCGAGATGTTCCGGTTCGCAATTGATGAGCGTGAGATCGCCGCCCGTGATTGCCCCCGCTACGAGAAACGTGCCCGCCTCGATGCGATCGGGAATCACCGTGTGAACCGCGCCGTGAAGTTGGGAAACGCCCCGGATGCGCAGCGTGGATGTGCCGTCGCCTTCGATCTGGGCACCCATTTTGCGGAGAAGAACGATCAGGTCGGTAACTTCGGGTTCGCGAGCGGCATTTTCGAGGATGGTCTCGCCATGGGCAAGGACCGCGGCCATAAGAATGTTTTCCGTGCCGGTCACGGTGATTTTCTCGAAGACGATGTGGCCACCCGTCAAGCGCCCGCCTTTGGGGGCGCGAGCCTCGATGTAGCCGTGCGCGGTTGAGATTTTCGCACCCATCTGTTCGAGCGCGGCCAGATGGAGATCCACGGGCCGAGCGCCAATAGCGCAGCCTCCCGGAAGAGACACACGCGCAAGGCCGACACGTCCCATGAGCGGGCCGAGCGCGAGAATGGAAGCGCGCATCGTTTTGACCAGCTCATAGGGAGCAACGGCATCGTTCACGGATTTGCCTTCGATGACGTATTCGCTGGCGGGAATTTCCGCGGCGCCAACGGTGGCTCCCGTGAATGCCAGGAGTTTGGCCATGGTAATGATGTCGCGCACCTTGGGAACGTTGCGAAGAGTCACGGGCTCCCGGGTAAGAAGCGCGGCGGCCATCGCGGGCAAGGCGGAATTTTTCGCGCCGCTAATGCCGACGGTACCGTGGAGCGCCTTGCCGCCTTTGATGAGAAATTTATCCATCTGGCTGGATTCCCTTATTCGCCGAGAGCGCGGCGCAAGTCATTTTGAACGCTGCGCAGGATTTTTCGCGCTCCGCTTGCGTTGCATTGTCGCCGCAACATGACCAGCGCCAGGCGCAAATTGTGATTCGCCTGACGCATAGCGAGTCGCGCAGCGGACAAGTCTCTGCCGCTGGCTTCCGCAAGCAACCGCAATGCGCGCCCGGCAACCTTCTTATTCGTCAGCACGACGTCAATCATGAGATTTTCATAAACATGTCCCAAACGCGCCATGGCAGTAGTGGAGAGCATGTTGAGGACCATCTTTTGCGCTGTGCCCGCCTTAAGCCGCGTTGAGCCCGTGAGAACTTCGGGGCCAACCTGTAGGGCAATCAGGATTTTCGCAACGTGCGCGAGCGGCTTGCTAGGATTCGAGGTAAGCGCCACGGTAAACGCGCCGCACTTCCGCGCGTACTGCAGCGCGCTGAGGACGTACGGGGTTGTGCCGCTGGCCGCGATGCCGACAACGATATCTTTGTTGCCGAGACGAATCTTGCGCAGATCGCGGGCTCCATTTGTCGTGGAGTCCTCAGCGCCTTCTACCGCTCCAGCGATGGCGCGTCTGCCACCCGCGATAAGAGCCACCACGAGTTTTTTTGACACCCCGAATGTCGGCGGACACTCGGCGGCATCCAGAACCGCCTGCCGGCCGCTCGATCCGGCCCCGACATAAATGAGGCGCCCGCCGGAGTGAATGGCGTGGACGATGGCATCCGCCGCGCGAACGATTGAGGGAATCTGCTTTCGGACGGCGATTGCAACTTTGCGGTCCTCCCGGCTCATCAGCTCCACAATCGCACGAGCGGACATGCGGTCGAGATTGCGCGACGCAGGGTTACGATGTTCGGTTAGTTGAAGGTCAGAGGTCCCCGGGCGCATTCGGTAATTATAACGGCTCGCCGGATGGTCATCCCCTGGCGCTTTCCAACTGGCTTCCAAAATGGCAAGCATCGGATGGGCTGATTGGCAGCGGCCGGCGGCGTCGCGCTGCAATAGAAAGCAACTCGAAGAGAAGGAATAAAGTCGGTCTGGTCAAAATCGGTTATGTTAGGAGAAGGTTTCGTACGACAGTTTTTGGCGCCGATTCGGCGGAATTCGGATTCATGGACATTCTCAGAACCCTTTTCGAGCAGCACTTCCGTACGCCGGTTGAGCGCTTGCAGCCACTCCAGGGCGAACTTGGCGGTTCCGGGCGAAAAATCATTCGCCTTGCCGGCGGAAAATTTACCGCCATCGGCGTTCTCTATGCTGTGCGCGAGGAAAACCGGGCTTTTCTCGAGTTTTCGAGACATTTTCGACGGCATGGCCTCTCCGTGCCGGAAATCTATGCCGAGGACCTGGACCAGGGCGCGTACCTGGAGCAAGATCTTGGCGACACCACGCTGTTCGAATTTCTGTCTAGGAATCGCGCCGGCGAAACGATTGCTCCTCAGGCCGTGGAAGCCTATCGCAAGGTTGTTGCTGTTCTGCCGCGATTCCAGGTGGAAGCAGGCCGCGATCTGGATTACTCCATTTGCTATCCCTGCGCGAGGTTTGACCGGCAGTCCATCACCTGGGACCTGAACTATTTCAAATACTACTTTTTGCGGCTTGCGGGCATTCCTTTCAGCGAACCAGCGATGGAAGACGATTTTGGGCACCTGACGGATTTTCTTCTGACCGCGGCGCAGGATTACTTTCTGTATCGAGATTTTCAGTCGCGAAACGTCATGCTACCGGGCGGGCAGCCTTACTTTGTGGACTACCAGGGCGGGCGCAAAGGCGCGCTTCAATACGATATCGCGTCGCTATTGTTTGATGCCAAGGCGGACCTGCCGCCTGAGCTGCGCCAGCAATTGCTCGATCACTATCTTGAGGTGCTCGGGATTTACATCAAGCTGGAACGGGAAGCGTTCCTGCGCCACTACTACGGCTACGTCTATGTCCGCATCATGCAGGCCCTGGGTGCCTATGGTTTTCGCGGTTTCTACGAAAGGAAAACGCATTTTCTGCAATCGGTTCCTTATGCGTTGAAGAATCTCCGCTGGCTGCTGCACAATGCCGAGCTGCCCGTGGCATTGCCGACGCTCATGAACGCGTTCACCAGCATGCTGGCTTCGGAAAAACTTCAAAGCCTGGCTTCCGAATCAGAAAATCTGGTTGTTCGCATCTTCAGTTTTTCTTTTCACCGGGAATTGCCCAAGGACGAATCCGGCAATGGCGGCGGCTTCGTTTTCGACGGGCGCAGCCTCCCGAACCCGGGCCGCGAAGAGCTTTTCAAATCCCTGACAGGTAAAGACGCGCCGGTGATTGACTACCTTAACCAGCAGGAAAGTGTGCACCAGTTTATGGCGGGAGTTCTGTCGCTCGTTGATGCCACGTTGAGCAATTATCAGCAACGGGGCTTCAAGAATCTGATGGTGTCGTTCGGTTGCACCGGGGGCCAGCATCGCTCGGTTTATCTGGCGGAACAATTGGCGAAACGCCTGCGTGGCCGGAACGGAGTGGAAGCGGCGGTGCGGCACCTTGAACTGGAGAGGCTCGGACTGTGAAGGCGATGGTTCTCGCCGCGGGCCTCGGCACGCGCTTGCGGCCGCTCACGGACAATCGCCCAAAGGCGCTTGTAGAGCTTGGCGGACGCACGTTGCTGGAAATCACGCTGTCGCGGTTGCGTGACTTTGGCATCCGCGAAGTGATCGTCAATGTGCACCATTTCCCGGATATGATTGCTGACTATCTAAAAACCAAAAACTATTTTGGGATGCGGATTGAAATCTCGCGAGAGGAAGATCTGCTGGACACGGGCGGCGGGCTGAAAAGAGCTGCTTGGTTTTTTCTGGAGGGCGCAGCTGGTCCCGAGAAAGCGTTTCTGTTGCACAATGTGGATGTCGTCAGCACGATTGATTTCGGGAGCATGGTGCAAGCTCACGCGAAGAGTCATGCGTTGGCGACGCTGGCCGTGCAGGATCGCGAAACCAGCCGTTATCTGCTTTTCGATGATCAGCTGAATCTTTGCGGCCGTCGCGCCGGCCGGGATGGCACACCGCAGCTCATTCGCTCCTCGCATCGGTTCCAGGCGCTCGCGTTTTCCGGCATTCACGTGATCTCCACTCGGCTTTTTCGCATGATGGATCATGAGGACGTTTTCTCCATCATTGATTCCTATCTGAATTTGGCGGCAAGCGGGGAAAAGGTCCTGGGCTTTCGCGTTGACGGTTCTTATTGGCGCGATCTAGGCAAACCGGAAGATCTGAAGCAAGCGGAAAGAGAACTGAAACAAAACACATTCGTCCGATAGGTTTCTTTCGGTAACATTTCATCCCAAGTTTGGACTCAACTCAAAAAGAAAATTACTTGGTAGGTGCGGCGGCGGCAGCGAAACCCAGCGCCTGCATGATCGCGTCGTGCAGCGCTGGGCGCACCTCGGCGATTTTGTGATTTTCTCGCGTCGGATTGACGCGGTTCGTCAGGAATACGACGAAAACCTGTCTGTCGGGGTCAATCCAGATGGAAGTTCCCGTAAAGCCGGTGTGGCCGAATGAGTGCGGGCTGAAGAAATGGCCGCTCGAGCCGCCTTCGGTGGGAACCGCCCAGCCGAGTGTCCGCGTGCCATTTGAGAGCTGTTGTGGTGTGGTGAATTGCGTCACCGTGGCACGCTTCAGAATGCGCTGGTGCGCATAAACCCCACCGTTCAACAGCATCTGGCAGAACCCAGCGAGATCGGGCGCGGTGCTGAAGAGGCCCGCGTGGCCGGATACACCGCCCATGGCGTAGGCGTTCTCATCGTGGACCTGGCCCTGAATCAGCCGGTGGCGATAGCGCGCATCGAACTCCGTGGGAGCAATCGTAGGCCACAGTGTCTTGGGCGGCCGGAACATCGTATTGTTCATGTTGAGCGGCGAAAAGACGTATTCGTTGGCAAGAACGTCCAGCGGCTGGCCCGTCAGGCGCTGAATGATCTCCATCATCAGGATGATGCCGAGATCGGAATAGACTTCTTTGGTGCCGGGTTCGTATTCGAGCGGCTCCTTGAAAATGTCGTTGAGCGTGTCCTGCTCGCTCTTGGAAGTGCGCCAGTATTCCTTGAATGGTGGCAAGCCAGACGTGTGGGTCAGGAGGTTGCGCACGGTAACGCGGTGGCGCCACTCGGGCTGTGGACCATTCGCCCATTCGGGCAAGTAACGTTCAACTTTTGCGTCGAGATCGAGCGGAACGGGGAAGTCGCCCTCGACAAGTTTGGCCGCGAGCGTCGTAGTGGCGACAACTTTGGTGAGTGAAGCGAGATCGTACATCGTCGCGATCTTCACAGCAGGAGATTTCGCGTCGTAGCTCAGATGCCCGAAGGCGTGCACGGTGAATTTGCCGCGATATCCGATCGCGAGCGTCGCGCCGGGAAAGGCCTTGTCCTTGATCGCGGCTTCGACGACGTCATAGGCGGGCTGAAGCAGCGCCTCCGTGCGAATGTCCATGGGCTGTAGCGTCATGGGATTCGCGGGTACCTGCATGCCGAAGCCTGCTTGGAGATTTGCCCCGGGAATCGTTACAGGCAAGTGGCCCTGAACCGGGATTTCGCCGAAAAGCGCGCGAGCCATCGAGATTTGTGCCACGTCGCTGATTCCGAATGCTGACACCCAGGTTTGCGCCTGCGGAAATCCTTCGATGAGATACGGGCTGCCAAACGCCATGGTAACGGCCGGCTTGCCGGCTTTGTAAAGCTGATCAGCGAGCACGGCCTGCTCAGGCGGAACATCCACGTTGCCTTTGCGGTCGCTGACGCGCACAAAAAATGCGACGAGGCCGATGTCATAGGTGTCTGGAGGCGGCAACTTTAGGTTTGCGGCGCTCACGAAACGTGTGTCAGCGCGCAGAGTCGTCACGCTATCGAAGCGCTGACGCAGTTCGCGTTCGAGGTCTTCGCCGGGATAGGGTTCGGGATCGGCGTAGAAGGCAAGAAGCAGGGCGCGCGAGGGTTTCGTGCCGTCAAGTGGGAGAAGATGCGGAGTATCCCGCAGCATTGTAATCCCGCGGTCGGAAATATCTTGCGCTTTCTTCTGCCATGCAACGCTGCCAAATTTGGAGTTGAGTGCGGAGACATCCACCAGGCGATTCTTGTTGAGACCGAGCCGCGCCTTGGCTTCGAGAATGCGACGCACGGATGCGTCGAGACGATCGCGCGAGATGCGGCCGGATTTCACGGCGTCCTGCAATGCTTCAAAAGCAGCATCGGGAACGGGGGGCATAAGCAAGCAATCGGCTCCCGCGAGCACGGCTCGAACCGCAGCTTCTCCCGGTGCGAACCGCGTGGTGATGCCGCCCATGTCCATGGCATCCGTAATGACGAGTCCCTGAAAGTGCAATTGGTCGCGAAGAAGACCAGTCAGGATATTGTGGGAGAGCGTGGCCGGCGTGTTGGGATCCGGCTCAAGAGCGGGAACGGAAAGATGGCCGGTCATGATGCTTCCCACACCTGTGGCAATCGCTGCGCGGAACGGCACGAGTTCCAGCGAATCGAGCCGCGCGCGATCCGCATGAATCACGGGAAGATCAATGTGCGAATCGGAGGACGTGTCGCCGTGCCCCGGAAAATGCTTCGCCGTGGCGAGCGCGCCGTTTTCTTCCGCTCCGTTGATAAACGCGCTGACAAACTCCGCGACGCGCTGTGGGTTCTCGCCATAGGATCGCGTGTTGATGATGGGGTTTGCGGGATTGTTGTTCACATCGGAAACGGGCGCATAGATCCAATTGATGCCCACATCGCGCGCTTCAAGCGCGGTGATCTTGCCCATCGTGAACGCATCCTGCGGATTTCCTCCTGCCGCAATAGCCATTTGCGAAGGAAATGACGTGCCTTCGTCGAGGCGCATCGCCGTCCCCCGCTCAAAATCGGCGCCAATCAGAAGAGGCACTTTGGCTTTCGTCTGCATCTGATTGTTCAGAACAGCTGTGGGATATGCCTGGCTCTTCAGGTAGCCTAGCGGAGAAGCTTCGGTGACATTGATGAAGCCGCCCACATGCAGGTCCGATACGTCGTGCAACATCTGCTCGTAGGCGGGTGAATCCGTCGCCGTAAAGCTTCCGTGATACGTGGTATAGAGAAGCTGGCCGATCTTCTCGTTGATCGTCATTTTGCGCAGCGTCGCATCAACCCATTTTTTTTCGGCGGGCGATAGCTTGCGCGTGGGCGCTTCAGCGTTGGTGCTCACCGCGGCCGAAGCGGATTTCTTGGCCGGGGCATTCCGGCTCTGGCTGCGGGCATTCTTGGCCATAAAAATCGCGAAAGGGAGCAGAAGCAAAAGCAGCAATCGGCGTCGGATCATCAGTTTGGCAGTCCTCTGGTTTGACGCCCTGCCACTGCGTTTGTTGATAGCACACGCAAAGAATCGTCTCAACGCAATTCCCGGAAGGGCGTTCCAGAATATCATTGCGGCAATGTAACGCGGAGGAGGAATTCTTGCGAATCGTAAATTGGTGGAAGAGGTTCGGTCTGCTTGGGTCGTTGCTGCTCGCGCTCTTCGTTGCGCTTGGGATGATGCCCCCCGCAACGCATGCTGCACAGAAAAGAAGGCACCGTGGGCGAGCCGTGCGCGTGCAAACGGGAATTGACGTCCTGGAATCGCAAAAGTTCGCGCCCCTGCGCGGAAAGCACGTAGGCCTCATCACCAACCACACGGGAGTAGACGCCCAGGGCAGAAGCACGATTGATCTGCTCGAACATGCTCCTGGCGTAGATCTGGTAGCTCTATTCAGCCCCGAGCACGGCCTCGAAGGAACTGTGGACGCCAAGGTGGCCTCCTCCCGCGACCCCGGATCGGGATTGCCCGTCTACAGTCTCTACGGCGACACGCGCCGGCCCACTGACGAAATGCTGAAGGGAATTGATGCTCTGGTATTCGATGTGCAGGATGCGGGCGTGCGCTTTTACACCTACACCACCACGATGGGCTACTGCATGGAAGAGGCCGCGAAGCACAACATCGCATTCTATGTGCTGGACCGGCCGAATCCCATCAGCGGCGGCGTTGTCGAGGGACCGATGCTCGATCCCGACAAGACCAGCTTCGTCGCGTACTTTCCGCTCCCCGTTCGCTACGGCCTGACCATCGGCGAACTGGCGCGACTCTTCAACGCAGAAAAACACATTGGTGCCGATTTGCATGTGATCACCATGAGGAACTGGCACCGCAATTACTTCTTCGACAGCACTGGCGTGCGTTGGATTCCTCCTTCGCCGAACCTGCGCACGACAAAAGGCGCGATTCTCTATCCCGGCCTGGAAATTCTATTGAACGCGGGCGTGTCGGGCGGACGCGGCACGGAAACTCCGTTTGAAGAATTCGGGGCGCCCTGGCTGGACGGCGAACAGATTGCCGCTGCCTTGAACGCGCGGCATCTCCCTGGATTGCGTTTCACGCCCCATCCGTTCATCCCGGTCACGGGAATGTATATGGCGCAACGATGCGGCGGCGTGGCGATTCGCGTGACTGACCGTGCCGCAGTACGGTCCATGCGCATGGGAATGGAGATCGCTGTCCTCCTTCACAAAACGTATCCGAAGGAATTTGACGCTGAAAAAATGCTGCACCTTACGGGCAATGCGGAAACCGTGAAGATGATCGAGGATGGGGCATCGGCGGACGAGATCATCGCAAGCTGGAGCAAGGATCTGGATGCATTCGATCAGATGCGCCGGAAGTATTTCCTGTATAAATAGGCTCGCCGGGCGCTTTGTGGTAGAGTCCGCCCATGCGCATCGTATCGCTACTGCCGTCGGCGACGGAGATTCTCTTCGCGCTGGGCTTTGACCAGGAAATCGTCGGGGTCAGCCACGAATGCAACTTTCCGACAAAAGCGCGCACGAAACTTGCCGTCATCCATTCACGGATTCCCAAGGAAGCCTCGCCAATCGAGATTGATCGCTTAGTGCGCGAGTATGTCTCTCGGGGTGAGAGCGTGTACACGGTGGATGCGGAAATATTGGAATCCCTGGCGCCCGATCTGATTGTTACGCAAGACTTATGCCACGTTTGTGCCGCCTCGCCGGACGATCTTGCGGCAATTCTGGCGCGATCGGAGCGGCGCCCTCAAGTGCTTTGCCTGAATCCGCTGGATTTGGGCGATGTTTGGCGCGACATTCTGTTAGTCGGCGAGGAAACATCTCGAGGGCCGCAGGCGGAGCGCCTTCTGGAGCGCATCGGCGAGAAGTTAAGCGTCATCGAGCGGCAAGTACAGGAAACCAGTGAGCGTCCCCGCGTGGCGTTTCTTGAGTGGCTGCAACCTTTCTATGCTGGTGGGCACTGGGTTCCGGAAATGATCGAGGTGGCTGGCGGCAGGGAAGTTTTCGGCAAGCCGGGCATGCCCTCGTTCCGGATCACTGTCGAAGAACTGATCGAAGCGGGGCCCGAAATAATCTTGGTTGCGCCATGTGGCTACAGCGCGGAACGCGCCCGCGAGGAGTTCCGCTCTTTGAGTTTCCCGGAAGCCTGGCAAGATATTCCTGCCGTGCGCGATGGCAAAATCTTCGCGCTCGAAGCCAACAGTTACTTCTCGCGCCCCGGCCCCCGC
>DATJAD010000049.1:0-3250 GCA_035516615.1 Candidatus Acidiferrum sp. | reverse complement strand
GTGGCGCTGCGCGCTCTGATGCGGCGGGCGCATTCGGTGCATGAAATGAAGAAACTGCTCTCGCGGCGCACGGACAACGACCTTCTCGTTCAACTCGTAATGGCACGGCTCAAAGAAAACGGGCAACTGGACGACGCGCGGTACGCCATACAATTTGCGCGGAGGGGCGCCGAATCACGCAAGCAGGGAAAATTCCGCATTACCCGCGAACTTCGCGCCCGAGGGATACCCGACCGTCACATTGAAGCTGCTGTGGAGGAATCGTCTACCGAGGCGGGGGATTCCGCGCTGATCCGGCAGCGGATCGAGCGCAAATTGAAATTTCTTCGCGGAGAAATTGATGAGCGCAAAGTCGCTTCGCTCTACCGTTCGCTGCTGCGCGCCGGATTTTCCGCCGACCTGATCCGCCGCGAACTGCACCGGCTCACGCGGGAGGACGTTCCCGAAGTCGAACCAGGCGATGCCGCCGAATCATCCTAGCTCATCTGGACTTACGCCTGCGCGATCTGGTCGTACTCTTGGCCGGATGTTCCCGGCAGCAGAACCCAGAGGGTATAAATCCCCAGCGCAGTCCCGAACGGTATTCTCAGAAGGACTAGAAACCCCAGCACGATCCCGAGAATCCGCGCCCAGGGGCGCTTCTCATACAATCCCCACGCCAAGAGGAGGTACGCTGCTGCAAACGCGACGGCGAGGATGCCTGCCGTGTACATTCCCATGGAGATGAGCGAGCCCAATCCCCAATTGCCGAACATGGGCATATCGTGTCCGCCCATGTTGCCGAGGATCCAGGGCACGAACGCTCTGCCAAAACCCAGCAGCCATACGACTCCCACGGCACGAAGGATTCCGTAGACCATCCACAGGATTGTGAGCGCGCTGAGATTGCGCTTGACGCGGTCCATCGAGGACGGCCGCGCGACGAACTGGCCTGGCGCGTAGCCAGGCGCCGGAACCGGGGCCGGGATAACGCGTTTGCCGCAGATCGAGCAGAATTCCGCTCCGGGATTCAGGGTTGCCCCACATCCATCGCAAAACATGACTCACCTCTCCTTAATTGCTTACGCGCGCCGCGGCCGAAAAGTTCCCCGTGGCATGTGGCATTTCCCAGTTGATCCGCAAAGGGCGGAAGGATAGAATGCCCACAATTTTTCGCTACACTTTGCTGATTGGCGTAACGCCCTTCGGCGAAAAACAGGTCGAAGCGCAAAAAAACAAGTGCCACCCGAAATTCAGCCGCAAACTGAAAAGAAGCCTGGGCGTGTCGCCGCCAAGCCGGCCCTTTATGCCGCCATGGTAGCACTGGTGTTGCTGGGCGTGCTGCGATCGGCCATCACGACGCGATTCGACTCCTTCACCGTCGACGAAAATTATCACATTACGGCCGGCGTCACCTATGTCCGGATGGGTGATTATCGCGTCAACCCGGAGCATCCGCCGCTGACAAAACTTTGGGTGGGAGCGATGATCTACAGCGATTTTGTTCTTCCTCCCTTGCAAATTTTCAACGACAAAATGGGGGAGCGCAATTACGCCGCCCAAACGGTGTTTCTCAGGAACGATCCGGATCGCGTGCAGCGGCGATCGCGAATCGCGATGTATGTTTTCAATGGAGTCTTGCTGCTGCTGTTCGGTGTTGTTGCGGCTCGGGTATTCGGGCCGTGGGTGGGACTGGGGGCACTCGCGTTCTTGGTGATTGACCCTACTGTCGCCGCGCACATGCCGGTTGTGATGACCGACCTCCCGGTAACGCTGCTGGGCGGGATTTCCTTACTGCTCGCCTGGATTGCCTTCCATACGTGGCGATTGCGAGACGTGGTACTGGCGGGCATTGCGCTGGGCCTGACACTGGCAACGAAACATTCGGGGATCCTGTTTGCAGAATTTGTGGGAGCTGCCGGGCTCTACTTCGCTTTCCGCAGGATCGAGGGCAGGCTTCCAATCACGCGGCGCCGGCGATCCGCGCTTATCTGCGTTGTGCTGGTCGGATCCCTGGCGGTTCTATGGAGCACCTACCGATTCCGCTACACGGAGAGCGGCGTCTCTCAGGAAACCTTCAATCGCCCTCTCGACGGTAAAATCCAGGACCTGGTTTCATCTCACCATCGTTTCGTGTTGAGCGCTTTTTCCCGGTACCACATCTTTCCGCGCGCGTACATCTGGGGGCTTGCGGATATCGTTCGTGCAGGAGTGGAGGGGCGCGGCTACCCGGTCTTTTTCATGGGACGCATGTACTATGAGCATAAGCCGATCTATTTCTTCCCCGTCCAGATTTTGATCAAGGTTCCGCTCGGGCTCATCCTCCTTGCGTTCGCCGGGGTCGTGGTTCTCCTAGTTCGAAAGGCCGCTCCGGCGTGCGGCGCGCCGCTTCTATTCTTATCGTGCTTCGCAATGTTTTTCCTGCTGACTCTAGCGGTGTCCAACTCGTTCTATGCCGGGGTGAGGCATGCGCTGCCGATTTACCCCGCGCTCGCGGTCTTCTGTGGGCTGGGCCTAGCGACTTTGCTTGCGGACCCGCTGCTCCTTTTTCGTACTGCGTCGGTTGGATCTTTAGCGTGGGCCCTAATCTCCTCCGTGCCCATGCTCCGACCTTGGGAATACCACAACGAGCTGGCTGGAGGATCAGCGAATGCATACCGGAATTTTTCGGATGAGGGCATTGATCTGGGTCTTCGAGTCAAGGACCTGGCAAAGTACTACCACGAGCGTCTCGCTCCCAAAGGAGAGCTGCCCCTCTATATTGATTACCTGTCCTCGCCCGAGGAACTTCTGGCGAGAGGGGTGCGGACGATTGATCAGAAGTGGCGATCCGGGGAGATCCGCGACGATTCAGACATCTTTGAGGGAACGGTGATCGTCGAGGCTATAAAACTATCTCCGGACCCCGATTCTGGACTCGAGTCCTTCCTACAGATGGAACCGTCTGAGCGGAAGGGAAATCTCTTGATTTTCCGGGGATCGTTCTATTTGCCCAAGGCGCGCGCCTCCAGAATCTATAACCGAGCCCTTGACGTGCTCTTCTCCGAGAATGGCGGCCCGGCCAGGGCCGAGCCCATGTTTGATCAGGTGACGGCTCTGAACCCAGACGCTTACTATGCGTGGATTGAACTGGGGAACCTGCGCGCTCAGCGCGGTGCCCGAGAAGAAGCCATTGCAGCATTTGAGAATGCTCTAAAGGGCGCGACACTAGGTGCCGAATTACGGCAAGGGATTCTTCATGAGATCGAGCTGCTGAAAACTGCGAAGGAAC
>DATJAD010000048.1:0-7699 GCA_035516615.1 Candidatus Acidiferrum sp. | reverse complement strand
ATTTTATGGCCCGGGAATCCAGACTTGGGACTTGAGCCTCTTCAAGCAATTCAAGTTCACCGAGAGATGGCAGCTCCAGTTCAGAGCTGAATTCTTCAATGCCTTCAACCACCCCAATTTCGGGAATCCGAGTGCCAATGTTTCTTCGCCAGGTTCATTCGGCAAAGTCTCGAACACCTTGGCTCCGATTCTCGGCACCGATTCCGGCGGACCCGGTGATCCTCGCGAGATTCAGTTTGGCCTAAAGCTATACTTCTAGTGTGACCAGCGCAGGCGCGGCCCCCCGGCCGCTCCTGCATCTTCTTTTTCCCTTCCTGATCCCGAATCGTTTCGGGAATCGGGCATCCTTCGAGGAGGCGGTTTTTGGGGTCCACGTGTCGAGTGACGGCGGCTCAGGCGGCGGTTAAATTCCTCAAAAGTCAGTTCGTGGAACGTGACGGGATCGAACGCCAGTTTTTCGCCGGATGCTTTGGAATCTTCGGCCATGGCAACGTTGCCGGAATCGGCCAGGCCCTGCAGCAAAACCTCGATTTTCCTTACATCCTTTGCCGCAACGAACAAGCCATGGTTCACACCAGCGTGGCTTTCTCGAAAATGAATAACCGCTTGCGCGCCTTTGCCTGCACCTCTTCGATTGGCCCCGGCGCCACCAACATGCTCACCGGCGCCGCCACCGCTACCATCAACCGCATCCCCGTCCTGTTGCTCCCTGGCGATATCTTCGCTCGCCGCAACGTTGCGCCCGTTCTCCAACAACTCGAATCCCCGCGGACTCAGGACATTTCCGTCAACGATTGCTTCAAGCCTGTCTCTCGCTATTGGGACCGCATCTCTCGGCCCCAACAGATCCTCACCGCGCTCCCCGAGGCCATGCGCGTCTTGACCTCTCCCGCTGAAACCGGCGCCGTTACTCTCGCTTTCCCCCAGGATGTCCAGGCCGAAGCCTACGACTTTCCCTCCGCCTTTTTCTCCAAGAGAACCTGGACGGTTCCGCGTCCTCGTGGCGACGGTGGCGCGATCCGCCGCGCTGCTACTCTGATCGCCGCCGCCCGCCAGCCTCTTCTCATTGCCGGTGGTGGCGTGCTCTATTCCGAAGCCTCGCAAGCTCTCGCGAAGTTTGTCGAACAAACGGGAATACCTATCGCGGAAACTCAAGCGGGAAAAGGTTCGCTCCCCTTCAATCACCCGCGGAACTTGGGCGCCATGGGAGTTACCGGCACTCCGGGAGCCAATCTTCTCGCCCGCGACGCCGATCTGATCATCGGTGTCGGCACCCGTTACTCGGATTTCACCTCGGCTTCCAAAACAGCCTTTCAGAATCCGGCCGTGAAATTCATCAATATCAATGTCTCGGAATTCGATGCCGGAAAGCACATGGGTCTTCCTGTTGTCGCCGACGCAAGAACTGCCCTCGAGGAGCTCCTCCGCGAAGTGCAAGGGTATCGCGTCCCTGATGGTTATCTGGATCGCGTCTCCAGGTTTCGCGACGAGTGGGACAAGGAAGTCGAGCGGTTGTTCCACCTCCAGCAGGGTCCCCCAGTAAGCCAGAGCGAGGTAATCGGGGTCGTCAATTCCGTTGCTGCGCCGCGCGACGTCCTCGTTTGCGCTGCGGGCAGTTTGCCCGGCGACCTTCACAAGCTTTGGCAATCTCGGGATCCCAAGAGTTATCACATGGAATACGGCTACTCCTGCATGGGCTACGAAATCGCCGGTGGTCTCGGTGTCAAAATGGCCGCTCCGGACCGCGAAGTCTTCGTCATGCTCGGCGACGGCTCTTACTTGATGATGGCCCAGGAGATCCACACTTCGATCCAGGAAGGCTACAAGCTGAACATCATTCTTCTCGATAACCACGGCTTCGCTAGCATCGGCGGTTTGAGCGAAGCCTGCGGCAGTGGCGGATTTGGCACTCAGTACCGCTATCGCCGCAACGGAAATCTCGATGGTTCGACCGTGGAAGTGGATTTCGTGGCTAACGCTACTAGTTTGGGTACCGCCGCCGTCCGCGTTCGTACCCTCGCCGATTTGAAAGATGCCTTGATCGCCGCGCGCGCGTCTCGCAAAACCAACGTGACCGTCATCGAAGTGGACCGCAACGTTCGCGTTCCCGGCTACGAATCTTGGTGGGATGTGCCCGTTGCGGAAGTTGCGGAAATGGACAGCGTTCGCGCCGTCCGTCGCGACTATGAAACAAAAGTCAAGCGCGAGCGGCACTTTTTCTGAGGGAGGAAAGCTCCGGCCCCCAAGGAGCCGGGATGCAACACGGCTTGGTGCAATCTGCAGTTCCACCCCGGGGAGGTACACATGGCTGGCAGTTCGTATGTGCAGGAGGTCTTGAATCATCCCGCTCGACTCGCGCCGGACAAGTCCGGCGTGCTCGTTTCCATCACCCGCGAACAGGCCAACTGGAAAACCATCAACTTTTCGGTGCGCCGCCTGATCGTCGGCCAGTATTGGCAGAGCCACACACGCAACGAAGAAGCCGCCCTGATTATTCTCGGCGGAAAAGCCACGGCGGATTGGGGCCAGGGCCCTCGCGAAATTGGCGCTCGCAAAGATGTCTTCAGCGGCTATCCCTACGCCGTCTATCTCCCCAGTGGAACTCCTTTTGAACTCTCGGCGGTCACCACCTGTGAATTCGCGGATTGCCGCACTCCTTCTTCTGCTCGCCTCGTTCCCAGAATCGTCACCCCCGCCGATTGCCGCGAGGAAATTCGCGGCGGCGGGAACTACACGCGACAGATTGTGGACGTGATTCGCCCCGAGTTTCCCGCCGACAAGTTGCTCGTCTGTGAGGTTTACACTCCCAGCGGCAATTGGTCCAGCTATCCCCCCCATAAGCACGAAGTCCACAATCCCCCCGCCGAAGTGGATCTAGACGAAACCTACTACTACCGCATCAGCAAGCCAGACGGTTATGCCTTTCAGCGCCTCTACGATTCGGCAGGTACGCGCGACGACACCCTCATGCTCACGGACGGTGATCTCGTATTAATCAAGGACGGCTACCATCCCGTCGTCGCTGCTCCTGGTTACGACGTGTACTACTTGAACGTTCTTGCCGGCAGCGCGCGTTCCATGGCCGCCAGTGACGACCCGCGCTACGCACACCTGCGCAAAACCGGCTTGGAACGCGATCCGCGCGTTCCCTTGGTCCACGCGGAGCCATCAGCCGGAAGTTCTTAGGCCGGGCGGATGCGGCTCCCCTGCCGGCAAATGTCGGAGGGCGCCGGAGCGGCGTGCGTTGTCCGGATGCGCGGCGTGGTTCTGCGCTCCGCCGGTCGAATTTGCAAAAGGAGAGTTCGGAAATGCCACACAGCATCGGAATCGTTGGAGCGGGGGGCGTCGGTGCAATCCATGCCGCCATTCTCGGAAAAGACTCCCGAGTCAAGATTCAAAGCTATTTTGACGTGGATCCGGCTCGCGCCCGTGCCATGGCCGCACGCTTTGGCGGCCATCCCTCCCCTTCTCTTGACGACTTGCTCAAGGAATGCGACGCAGTGTTCATCTGCACCCCCAATACGACGCACGAAGATGTGGCCATGCACGTCCTGCAGGCAGGCAAACACGTTTTCTGCGAGAAGCCGTTCGCGCTCAATCTTGCATCCGCTGCCCGCATTCGCGACCGCGCTGCCCGTTCCGGCGTCATCTATCAGGTCGGCCACAATCGCCGTTTCGCTCCCGTCTACAAAATCCTCAAATCCGCTATCGAAAAGGATGAACTCCTCCCGCTCTCGGTTCACGCCAAAATGAACCGCGGTGAACTCGTCAATCCTCCCTGGGTCTGGAACGCCAAGCTTACCGGCGGCTTTCTCTATGAGACTCCGGTCCACATGTTCGATCTCATGACGTTCTTCTTCGGGAAAGTCGAATGGGTCCAGGTGGCTGCCCGTGCTCATGATCATAATGAACTCGACGACTTTTCCATCCTTCTGAATTTCCAGTCCGGCGTGCAGGCCACTATGAAAACCTACGCGCATGCCAGTTGGCATTTTCCGTTCGAACGCTTCGAGGTGTACGGCATGCACTCGACTTACGAAACGTTTGAAATGGAGAGAATTTCCTTCACCAACGGCCTCGAATCCAAAACCACTTCCTATGACTTTTCTCTCGCTAGCATGCACGAAAAATGGGGCTACATCGAAGAAGACCGCCTTTTTGTCGACGCTTTGGATGCCAAATCCCCCGCTCCCGTCACCGCCGAGGACGGCTATCAAGTCGTCGAGTTGATTGAAGCCTGTTACCAGAGCGCCCGGGGCGGAGCTCGCGTCCACCTCGACGCACCCGTGAGGAAGCTCTGAGATGGCTGGCATTTCCGAGCACATTCATTTCGCCTCGGCGCCCGTTAGCTGGGGAGTCCAGGATGATCCCGGCCCTGCCTGGAGCCAGCCGTACGAGCGCATTCTCGACGAAATTCTTTCCGCGGGATATACCGGAACGGAGCTGGGCCCCTATGGTTTTTTCTCCGTCGACCCCAAAATTCTTTCTGAGCAACTGAACCGCCGTGGAATGTCGCTGCTTTCTTCTTTCGTTCCCGTACCTCTCGCCGACCCATCGAAAAAACACATAGCCATGGATCACGTTCGAAAGGTCGGCGCACTCCTCTCCGCTCTGGGCGCGAAGCTACTTGTCCTCTCCGATGCGCAAACGCCAAAGCGCCGGCAACTCGCCGGCCGCGTTCCCGTGGACGGCCGCGAATCCTTGTCCAGCGAACAATGGAAACAAGTCGCCTCCATCATCGGCGAAATCGAGCGCGTCGCCGCGGAATTTGGCCTGAGCCTCGTCTTTCATCCTCACGTCGCCACCCACGTGGAAACTCCCCTCGAGGTCGAGCAGCTTTTCGATTCCCTCGCTTCGACAAACGTCGGTCTCTGCCTGGACACCGGCCACTGCGTTTACGGCGGCGCGGATCCCACGGACGAAGCGAAGAAGTATCGCTCGCTTCTGCGGTACATCCATATCAAGGACATCAATTCTCAAGCCCTCGGCGAAGCGCGCCGCAGGCAGCTCAATTTCGAGGAAGCCGTTGGCGCCGGTGTATTTTCAGGCATCGGACAGGGTTGCATAGATTTCGAGGGCTTTTTCCGTTTCTTGTCGGGAACCCAGTATGCCGGCTGGATGGTCGTCGAGCAGGATGTGATCTACGGCAAAACCGCTGTGCCACCGATGGAAAGCATGCGTGCCAGCCTGAACTATTTGAAAAACGTGGTCTACCGCCTGGAATCCGGAAGCTCCCTTGCCGTCAAGAAAGCCTGATTGGGAGCGGCAGCCTTGAGAGGCGGTCAAGCCGAAGCCGCTTGAAGTTTCATTTGCGGGCCGAAGGCCTGTACGTATTCCCCCAAAATCTGTCGCGCGGTCTCGTGACTTCCCACCAGCGGATTTTTCTCGAGCGCGGCGACCGCAAGTTCCGGTGAATGTTCCACGGACGCCTGTACCGTCAACCGCTCATATTCCTTTACCTGCCGCAGCAAGGAACGCACCGCTTCTGGCGCGTGTCCCACGGGAAGCACCTCCACGCCGCGCGCGGACACCTGGCAGGGAAGTTCGACCGCATCATTCGCCTCGAGATCTGCTAGGGCCTTCCCGTTGCGAACTGTCAGCGGAATCACCGAGTGCGTCTCCGCGTGCAGCGCCTGCAGCACAAGCAGTGCGATGCGCTCATATCCGGAAAACTCCGAATACAGTTCCCGATTCTCCTTGCGTTTTTCTCCCGCGGTAGCTTCAATGCTGAAATAGGAAGAATTCCGTTCACGCAAGTAGCTTTCGTAAATTTCGATGAGTTCTGTTTCGCTCGCTTGCGCCAGTTTCTGAAATAGCCGCTCGTTCATCGCGGTGATCGCTTGTCCCCGCGATTGCCCGCTCAGCCGCGTGTTTTTGAAGGCCGCTTGCGGGAAATAGTAAAAATAAAGATATTCCGTGGGCAGAAGCCCGAGTTGCTGGATGAATTCGGCGGGGAAAAGTCCGTGACGATAGCATTTCTGGATGACTTCCGGCGAAGCTAGAATTTTGGGCATCAGCTCCGCGCCCCATTCATCGCGAATCGAGCGCACCCAGCCAAGATGATTCAATCCCAGATAATCAAAGTGCAGCTGGAAAGGATTTCGCCCCAGGGCGTGAGCAATGGACTCGAATGTTTCGAGCGGCGTGTCGCACACGCCGATCAGGTTCACGGCCGAATGATTCAGAAGTCCTTGTGAAATAATTCCCACGGGATTTGTGAAATTGATCACCGTCGCGCGCGGAGCCACACGCTCGATCATTCGCGCGTATTCCAGCATCGTCGCTAGATTCCGCATTGCGCACGCGAATCCGCCCGCTCCGACGGTTTCCTGCCCCACAAGCCCGTGCGCCAGAGCGATCGTCTCGTCCTTGACGCGCGCGGCGATGCCGCCCACGCGAATACTGGTGATTACATAGTCCGCGCCTTCGAGCGCATCTTCCGCACTCGAATAGGGTCTGAGGCGCGCGTGCAGTCCGCTGCGCTTGCCCATCGCTTCCGCGACCCGACCCATTGTTTTCAGGCGCTCCGCGTCCGTGTCCCAGAACGCAAGTTCCTCGAGGTTCACATTGGCTCCGGCATTTGCCAGGCCGTGAACGAGAAGCGGAGTCCTGACTCCGGCTGCTCCAATGAGAGTAATTTTCATGATGGCCGTTCTTTCCTTCGATTTGGTTTCCTCAAATTTTCTTCATCAGCTCGCGCAATTTTTTCTGCGAGGGAATCGCCGAAGAACCGCCCGCACGCGTTGTTGCGAGTGCCCCGCAGATATTTCCGGCGCGCAAACAATCCCCGATAGGCCACCCGGCAAGGTAGCCGTGGAGAAAACCTCCGTTGAACGCGTCTCCAGCTCCCGTGGCATCCACCGCTTTGACGCGAATGGATTTCATGCGCACCATCGTTCCGTTGTGGACAGCGAGGGAACCATCCTCGCCCAATTTGATCACCGGAACGCGCGTCCAACGCGCCAGTTTTTGCGCTGCGCGTTCCACTGTTTTTTCTCCCGTCAACGTTCGCGCTTCCATTTCATTCGGAAAGACGAATTCAAATTCTCTCAGCAGCGCCGGGAATTTGGCCGATTCCAGAACTTCGGGATTCCACCCGATGTCCGCGGAGAGGGTGAGACCGTGGCGCCGGAAGATGCGGATCGCGGGAGCCCACGCTTGGGGTGGCCATAACGCGCACGCCAGATGCAAATGCTTCGCCTTCCGAATCTTCTCCTTCACATCGCCACGGCGCAGCAGTTTCTCCAGCTTCCGGTTGATCACGTCGTGCGTGATCATCATGCGATCGCCGCCGAAGGCGGCGCAGATGGTCATGGCCGTGGGGAGGCGGAGATTAGTCTCGCAGCACTCCGTGGACACGCCGCCTTCGACCAGTGCCTGCCATGCGGGGCTCGCGAGGGCGTCCCGGCCAACCCGCGTGATGGCGCTCGTCGGAGTACCCAGCCCGGCGGCCACCAGCGCAGTCGTTGCCAGTCCGCCGCCCGGAAAGACGGCAAAGCTGGCGGTCTTGACCTCTTCTCCCATCCTTGGAACCCGGGGAAGATCGTAGAAGACCAGGTCCAGGAAGAATTCGCCGAAGACCACCAGGCGCCGGCCGGATCGGGCGGAGTCGGAAGTCATGACGTCCGGCATGATAGCAGAGATGGCGCCGCGGACCAAGCGTTGGCGCAAAAATGCCGAAACGTTTTGGCGCCAGTAT
>DATJAD010000047.1:0-20406 GCA_035516615.1 Candidatus Acidiferrum sp. | reverse complement strand
CGAGAAGTCAGGAACGCTGGGATGGCTGGCAGGGCACGTCGGCACGGTTCCGGAGTGGCTTACCATGACAATGACAACCGAGAGCCTGGACTATGCTCCAGTGGACGGACCTTCGTACCAGCCGCCGAAGATCGAAAATCGGGCCCAGCTGCTGGCCGCTTTTGACAAAGCGGTTGCAGAAGCCCGTGCTGCGCTGATCGCTGCCAGTGATGCGGATTTCCAGAAGGAATGGACGCTGTTGGCGGGCGGCCAGAAGATCTTCTCCTTGCCGCGCGTGGCGTGCATCCGGAGCATGATTTTGAATCACCTGATTCATCATCGAGGTCAGTTGACGGTCTATTTCCGGCTGGTCGGCGTTCCTGTGCCGGGGCTGTACGGCCCGAGCGCGGATGAAGCACAGCCCGACGCATCGAGCGCCTCCGCAGGAAGCTAACTAGAAATGAAGGCGGTGGAGGCTGCCGCCCTCGCTTTTTCCGCCTCCTGTGTGTGGCGTTATACTTAGAACTGTCGCTCCGCAGGAGGCGTTCCATGGAAAACCCGGTCATTCTCTCGGCAGTGCGCACTCCCATCGGAAGATTCCAAGGTGGACTCGCGAGTTTTCCTGCGACGGAGCTGGGCGCGAAGGTTGTAGCCGAAGCCATTCGGCGCGCGGGGATTGATGCAAAGCAAGTGGACGAGGCGATCCTCGGAAACGTGGTGCAGGCGGGGCTGGGACAGAATCCTGCTCGCCAGGCTGCGCTGAAGGGCGGATGCGATGCCCGCGTAGCCGCGATGACCATTAACAAAGTGTGCGGGTCGGGATTAAAAGCGGTGGCGCTGGCGGCGCAGGCCGTGACGCTCGGAGAGAGCGAGATGGTTGTAGCGGGAGGCATGGAGTCCATGTCGAACTGTCCGTACCTCTTGCCGCAAGCGCGGACCGGCTACCGGCTGGGCGACGGCAAGCTCGTGGATTCGATGATCCACGACGGGCTCTGGGACGCGTACGAAGATTTTCACATGGGCATGACAGGCGAACTGGTTGCCGAAAAATACGGCATATCGAGGGAAGAGCAGGACCGGTTCGCGGTGGAGTCGCACCAGAATGCCATCCGCGCAAGGAAGTCGTGCTTTTTGGAAGCGCAAATCCTGCCGATCGAGGTTCCGCAGAAGAAGGGCGACCTGGTGGTGATCAAGTACGATGAATCGCCGCGCGAAGATACTTCGATGGAGGCGCTGGCGAAGCTGAAGCCGGCGTTCAAGAAGGATGGCACGGTGACCGCGGGAAACGCGCCGGGAACGAATGACGGGGCGGCTGCGCTGATGGTTACGAGCGAACGGAACGCGGCGCGGCTGGGAAAACGGCCGATGGCGCGGATCGTGGCGCAGGCGGTGAGTGGCGTCGAGCCCAAGTGGGTGATGATGGCTCCCGTGGACGCCGTCGAAAAGCTGCTGACGAAAACGGGATGGGATCGCGACAAGGACGTAGACCTGATCGAGCTGAACGAGGCGTTTGCCGTTGCGGCCATTGCCGTGACGCGGCAATTGCGGCTGAATCCGGAAAAAGTAAATGTGAATGGCGGAGCGGTGGCGCTGGGGCATCCGATTGGGGCGAGCGGTGCACGGATTCTCGTGACGCTGCTGTACGAGATGCAGCGACGGAATTTGAAGCGCGGGATTGCGGCACTCTGCCTCGGGGGAGGGAACGCGGTCGCGCTGGCAGTTGAAGCTTTCTAGCACATTGATCTGGCTTGCACACTGCCGATTTTCCTCTTCCGATTTCTTGGGTGTAGACTCGCAAGCCTGTGATGATCTGTCCGCAATGTAAAGCCGAATACCGAGATGGGTTCAACGTGTGCGTGGACTGCGAAGTGCCCCTTGTTCCGGAGCACGCAAGTAATCCGAATGCGCTGGCGGCGCCTGATCCGATTCCGTTTCCGGGAGATCCAGGCGAGGATCCGTTTTGCTCGTTCTGGAAAGGGGACGACGGACGGCTGCATGCGGAAATCTGCGCTCTGCTTGATGAGAACAACATAGCCCACACGACCATTAGGCGTGCCGATCATCTGTTCAACATCAATAATCAGCCTGCATTCCAGATTGGGGTTCCTTTTTCGCAGTATGAGAGAGCCGAACGGGTAATTCACGATACCTTCGGTCCGCTGGAGGAAGAAACAGTTGGGTCGCCGTGGGCCGATCCATTTCCCAGTGGAGTGGGAGTCCTGGGGGCTTCAGCGCCGCAGCGATTGCTTACTGAGCGGGGACAACATTTTGACCTCCAGGACGAGGAAGCGCCGCTTGGCGAACGTTTCAGATCGGGACGCTCCTGGGATCCGACGGCGTGGTTTCCGGAAGATGCGACGCGCGAGGTGTGGACGGGCGAGGATTCTTCGCTCGGAGAAATGCTGGCTGCGTCGTTGAGCGAAAATGAGATTCACAGCCGACTAGACGAGCGCAAGGGGCATTACGAGTTATACGTACTGCCAGAGGAAGAACGGAAAGCGCGGGAGATTGTGCGGCAAGTGATCGAAGCGACGCCGCCAGAGTAATTATTCGCCGGCGGGAGTACACTAATGCCGTGGGGCGCGACACGTGACGCGCGACATCCTTCACCCGCACAGGTCCTGGCGGTGACCTATCTAAAGCCGCTGACAACCGCAACGCGCAAAGGAGGCAGTATGTCATCCTCCGCTGTTCCTCAAGGATCTTTCGTATTGGCTTGGGCGGGAGAAGATCCCGCATTGCATTCGGCGCTCCTTGAACAACTGGATGCGGCCGGAATTCCGTACGCTGACAAAAGATTCGGCGCCGATGAGGTGGCCCTTACGGCGGACCCGCTGCCGATAGACTGGAAGCCGCGATTTGGTTTTGAGGTGGCCGTACTGTCCACCGATCTTCAGTCGGCGAGAGGGATCGTAGAGAATCTGCTGGAAGCCGAGCCCGTAGATATGGAACTGCCGGCTGAAGATGCAGGTGTGGAGGCCACGGTCGAAGATGCCTTCGCCAGCCAGGATCAAGGAGCGGGACCGGTGGAGATCTGGTCAGGCGATGATTTAGACCTGCGCAGGTTCGTTTTGGACGCGTTGCGCGAGAATGAAGTTCCTGTGCAGGTGCGGGAAAAGACTGGAGTAACAGCGATTTCCGTTCTGGGGCGGTTTGCGGGTCGAGCGAAGGAGATCGTTCGGGAAATCTCCGAAGCTGCACCTCCCAAATAGCTTCGTTGAATTGCGAAAAGCATTTCGCTCACGCACAGCGACAAATGCGCTTGAGGTTGTGGAGATTCGTGTCCCTCCCTGATCGCCATGGTACGCTTCGCGGAAGCCATGTGTGATATAAGGCTGTAAGTACAAAGCCCGAAATACCGTTCAAATCAGTGTTTGCAATTACAAACCCTGAGACGCATTTCAGTTCAGGCTTTGCAAGTACAAACCCTGAAACCCTGCACTGCCGCGGAGGCTGTCATGAAAAAAGCCGCGCTGGGCTTTCGCGTACATTCCGGCTGGACATCCCTGGTGGCGATTGCGCTGGATAAAGGCTCACCCATCGTACTTTTGCGCCAGCGGCCGCACCTTGTGGAGACATTCAGCTATACATTTCGGCAGCCGTACCATACCGCAGAGAAGATGGAGATCGGGGAAGCGCGACAATTTCTGTTGGGCGCGCGAGACGAGGCGCGGAAGCTCGCCTACGATTCAATTCGGGCGGCGATGGTGGAAGCGAAGCAGCTTGGTTTCGAGGTGACGCGCAGCGCGCTGCTGCTGGCGTCGGGACGGCCGCTGCCGGAACTGGAGAAGATTCTGGCGGCACACTCCCTGATTCATACGGCTGACGGAGAGCTTTTCCGGGAAGCGCTGCTGCATGCTAGCGAGCGGAGCAAGCTGCATGTGACTCTCCTGAAGGAACGCGAGCTGCTGACTACCGCTGCGAAAATCCTGCGCAAAAGGCCAGAGGCGATCCTGCGCCAAGCGTTAAGGATGGGGAAGGAAGTCGGTTCACCGTGGACGCAGGACGAAAAATTCGCGACGCTGGCGGCGTGGATCAGCCTTGCGGATTGATTGCCGCATCTTTTTCAGCCGAAGTGCTGAGTTCTTGCGCGCAATAGGGGCAGAATTTATCAGTTTCGGCGATTTCGCGATTGCAGTTGGGGCAGGAGGGATGCAGATTACATTTGCAGTTGGAACAAAAGTTGAAGCGAGGTCCCACAAGATTGCCGCAGCGCGGGCAGGGGTAAGGAAGCGGCTCGCGCACAAGAAAATAGATGATGAAGCCGATGGCGAAAAAGGGCCAGGCAAGAAGGAGACAGACTAGCGTCCACAGCGGCGGATTCATGCCGCGGCGTTTGGCGTCACGGTAGACATAGCCCAGGAGGAAGAAGAAGGAGCTGAGCACAAGGGCGGCGCCTGTGACGATTCCCGCCAGAGCAAGGGACGCCAGAACCGGGTGGCCGGCAAGCTCATCCGGCCAGATTCGACCGTCGTTGCCGACGCCGGAGAGGTTGATGAGCAGAGCTACGATCTGCGCGATGACGAAGAGGCTGGCGAAGAACCAAACCAGCCAGCGGGGAATGACTTTCAGCTCCTCGCGGAAGCGCGGGCGCTCCTTTTTTCTGCGCAGCCGGATCAGCCGCATTCTTTCGTTCCACGAACTGTAAATGCCTTGCCCTGATGAGCTCATCTGTATGCCTCGGCGAATCTGAATTGGCCCCTCGCTTGATTGCAACTCACTCGATCTCTTGTGCGGGACCCCGGCGGTCCAGCAAAACGGCTCCGACAGCGACCAGCGCCGGGATCAACCACCACAGCACGACACCGGCCTCCCACAACGGTTTGGGCAAACCGGCCCAGGCGCCGAGCCAGGCAAAGCCGCGCCAGACAAACGGCGCGCTGGCGACTCCCAGTGCCCAGGAAACAATGGTGAGCGCCCAAAGGATCTTGCTAGCCGGTTCGCGCTCGCGAAGTTCTTCGGCGCGCAGGCGGACACGCATTTGTGCGCGGCGGGCGAGGCCGGGCGGTACTTCGATGGGAACGTGGCGCAAACCGGCGAGGCCTTGATCGAGTTGTGCCGCGGAAGCGGAGCAGCGGTCGCACTGCGAGAGATGCGCGGCGAGCCACGAGCGGTCAGCATCGCTGAGGCCCTCGACGCGCTCTTTGGCAAGTAACTGTTCAGCGCGCTGATGCAAATCTTCGTTCATGCGGCACCTCCTTGCATCGTTAAGCGCATCACTTCCAGGCCACGATAGAGGCGCGATTTGACCGTGGAAAGCGGGGCGTTCAAAACGGAAGCGATTTCCTCGAGCTGCATTTCTTCCTGGAAGCGCAGAAGGAGCACTTCGCGGTAGACGACGGGCAATTTTTCGAGAGAGGTTTGCACGCCTGCCGCTGTTTCGTTGGTCAGGACTTCCTGCAGCGGAGAGGAGCTTTTCTTGTCGGCGACGTCGAAGGGCGCGTCCGTTTCGGGCCCTGAAAGAGCCTCGAGGCTTTGCGGCTTCCTGCGGCGGTGCCAGTCGAGAACGAGATTTCGAGCGATGGCGAAGAGCCAGGCTTCGAATTTCCATTTGCCGTCGTATTGATGGCCGCGCTCGAGAACGCGGAGCCAAGTTTCCTGGAAAAAATCCTCGGCGCGTTCGCGGTCGCCAGTGAGATGGACGAGGTAGCGAAAGAGGCGGAATTGGTACTGTTCGATCAAGCGATCGAGCAGATCAGGGTCGCGCTGGCGGAATCCGCGAGCAATGGTTTTGGCTTCGTCGGCCATGAGGTCGGAGAAGCATAGCGCGGATCGCGAGGGCAGCAGCCACGTGTGTGCGGTTGCGATCATTCTAGATGGAATACGAGCCGAGGCGTTGAAAAGACGCATCATTGTGACCTACCCTTGACCATCAATCATGTCCTGTGTTTTCTTTGCCTTGTGCGGAATGAGGAGGTTTTGTGGATCTAGACGATGTGGGAACGGTAGCGGTGCTGGGCGCAGGGACGATGGGGAATGGCATCGCGCATGTGTTCGCGCGGTCGGGAATTAGCGTGATTTTGCGAGATGTGGAGCAGAGGTTTCTGGACCGGGCGATGGAGACGATTGGAAAGAATCTGGATCGCGAGATCAAGAAAGGGAAATTGACGGAGCAGGAGAAGCCGGGGGTGCTGGCGCGCATCAAGACGGCGACAGACATGGGAGCAATTGCGGCTGCGGACTTTGTGGTGGAGGCGGTACCGGAAAAGATGGAGATCAAGCGGGCGGTGCTGACCGAGGCGGACAAACTGCTGAGGCCGGAGGTGATTCTGGCCAGCAATACTTCTTCGATTTCGATGACCACGCTGGCGGCGATGACTTCGCGGCCGGACCGGTTTGTGGGGATGCACTTTATGAACCCGGTGCCAGTGATGGCGCTGGTGGAAGTGATTCGGGCGCTGCAGACGTCGGACGCAGCGTTTGAGCTGACGATGGAACTGGCGAAGAAGCTGGGGAAGACGCCGGTGGCGGTGAATGATGCGCCGGGATTTGTGTCGAACAGGGTGCTGATGCCGTTGATCAATGAGGCGGCGTACTGCGTGATGGAGGGAGTCGCGACGCCGGAGGCGGTAGACGCGGTGATGAAGCTGGGGATGAATCACCCGATGGGGCCGCTGGAATTGGCGGATTTTGTTGGTTTGGATGTTTGCGTGGATGTATTGAAGGTGCTCTACGACGGGCTGGGAGATCCGAAGTACCGGGCGTGCCCGCTCCTGAAGAAATATGTGGCGGCAGGGTGGATAGGGAGAAAGTCCGGGCGAGGGTTTTACACATACCAATGAGCCCGCATAATAGGCGAAAGAAAGACGAAAATAGTATTTGCTTTTTATTCGCCATTGGGGTAGTTTGGGCGTCGGCGTTTTCAACAGGTGCGCGATGCTCTTGCTTTCGACGCTGGCGATAAGTTGTCCGGAACATGCTAGGCTCGAAAGCGAGTTCCTCGAGGCGCGAGACCGGCTTCGGAGCTTTGTTCGACTCCGCAAGCTGACGATCGCTGAGGAGCGTCAACTGGCGGAGCGGGTGGCCATGGCCATTGCCCGCTTGAAGGAACACATTGCCGAGCACCGTTGCCAGCGCCAGGGCTAGGTTGGGAGTCGTCATTTCGCGCGAAGAGGGAGCCAAGAGAGATTCCTCGCTTCGCTCAGAATGACAGCTCTATGAGTATCGAAAAGGTGTGGCGTGGAAGTAACCAGCGTGGTAAGCTCACTATCTCGTTACGTCCCCGGCTGTGCCTGGCAGCACCTGAAAAAATCCCTACTTTCCTCCACCGAGGTGTGAAATGGCAGATGAGAGGTCGAAACTCCTGGAAGCGGCAATCTCGCAGATCGAAAAGTCTTACGGTAAGGGATCCATTATGCGGCTAGGGAGCCGCGATGTATTGGTCCCGGTGAATGTGATTCCTTCGGGATGTCTCTCGATTGATGCGGCTTTGGGCGTCGGAGGGTTTCCACGCGGCCGGGTGATCGAGATTTACGGTCCGGAATCGGGTGGCAAGACGACCATGACGCTGCACGTGATCGCCGAAGCGCAGAAGCTCGGCGGGCAGGCAGCGTTCATAGACGCGGAGCACGCGCTGGACCCGACGTATGCGCGGAAGCTGGGCGTGGACGTGGACAATCTGCTGGTTTCACAGCCGGATAACGGCGAGCAGGCTCTGGAGATTGCGGAAACGCTGATTCGCTCGGGCGGTGTGGACATCGTCGTCGTAGACTCGGTCGCGGCGCTGGTGCCCAAGGCCGAACTCGAAGGCGATATGGGCGACCCCCAGATGGGATTGCAGGCGAGGCTGATGTCGCAGGCGCTGAGGAAGCTGACCGCGATCGTCTCGAAGTCGAAAACTTGCCTGATTTTCATCAACCAGATTCGCGAGAAGATCGGCGTAATGTTCGGCAATCCGGAGACGACCACGGGTGGGCGGGCGCTGAAGTTTTACGCTTCCATGCGCGTGGATATCCGGCGGATTCAGGCGATCAAGGAAGGCGACAGAGTTGTCGGCTCGCGGACGCGCGCGAAAGTGGTAAAGAACAAGGTGGCGGCGCCCTTCCGCGAGGCGGAGTTCGACATTCTCTATGGCGAAGGCATCTCGCGCGAAGGCGATCTGATTGATTTGGGCGTAGATAAGGGCGTGCTGGAAAAGAGCGGCACATGGATCAGCTTTGGCGGCGAGCGCATGGGGCAGGGGCGCGAGAATGCCCGAGTCTTTTTGAAGGAAAACAAGGATATTCGCGAGAAGCTGGAAAACACGCTGCGAAAGAAGATGGAAATCCCGAACCCCAATAGCGGCGCCACGGCCAATGGTCCAAATGGCGCCGCGCAGAACGACAAACCGGCGATGCACGCCGCCGCTGCAGCCGCTGCGGCAGGAAAAGCAGGCAAACCAACGGGCGCGCGATAAGTTCGACCGCCCTTTTCTTGCGGCGCGTATGCTTTGCCATGCCGAGTCCAGCGCTTGGAGGATGTTCCTGGCGCTATCTCTTGTTGAGACGGGAGGCGGAGGCTTCTCTTTTTTGTCGGTTTTGCCACCGGGCTCAAGACCAGCGCGTGACGCCAGCCCTGTCCCGTTGGTCAGCTATACAAAACAAAGCACATAAGGGCGTACTAGCCCCATTTCTCTATTGCCCATACAGCCCAGCTTACATAGAATGCGTCTCATGCTGAGAGTCGCTGTTTCGTTCGGGTACAGTGGCTACGGCGGAGACAGCGCATAAGTCCTGTAAAATGAGCTGGCCAGCGTTTGGTGCTGCAGGTGCAACATTTTGTATTCAAGGTTGCAGTTTCGACATTCGTGCGGCGGAAAGATTTATGCTGAAACGATGCAGACTGCTTTGGAAGAGAAAAAATAAAACGCCGTTCAGCCGCATGGAAGAGTTGATCTGGCAAGAGATGGGGAAAACATGAACCTGGCGAAGAGCATTGAGAGAATAACCGTCGCATTTGCGATTGCGGCGGTGTGCGCCATGCCTCTTGTTGCCGTCCCCAGTGGATCGGGAAAAGCGAGTCCCCTGCGCTCCAAGCGCCACCACCGCGTCGTGCGCGAGCGGGGCGTTGACCCAACCATCGGGGACAACGCGGAATATGACGACCCGATGATCCGCCAGGCCGCGGTCGAAGCCATCGGGAGGTACAACGGGTCCATTGTGGCGGTGGATCCCAATTCAGGGCGTATCCTCACGGTTGTCAATCAAAAGTTGGCCTATTCGGATGGAGCCATCCCGTGCTCGACAATCAAGCCCACGATTGCGGTCGCTGCGCTGGACGAGAACCTGATCACGTCCGACACGATGCTGAAAGTGGGCCGACGGAAGTACATGAATTTGACCGAGGCAATGGCGCATTCTAACAACGAATTTTTTGCCGAACTTGGCCGCCGGCTGGGGTTTCAAACCGTTTCGCGCTATGCGCGCTTGATGGGAATTGGAGAATTGGCTGGATACGATCTGCAAGACGAACATCCCGGCGCACTGCCCAGCGAGCCGCCGGCAAAAGGCGGAGTGGGGCGGATGTCCAGCTTCGGCGAAGGGATTCAGATTACGCCTTTCCAGCTTGCTTCGATGGCTGCGGCATTCGCCAACGGCGGCACGCTTTATTATCTGCAGTACCCGAAAACGGCGGAGGAGCGCGAGAATTTCGAACCCCGTGTGAAGCGCCAACTCAACATCGGCCCGCTACTTCCTGACGTGCGTGAAGGCATGCTTGCGACGGTTCTTTACGGCACGGGAAGGCGCAGCTTCGATGCGGGCGGCGAGGAATTGCCGGCAGGCAAGACGGGGACATGCTCGGATTCCAAATCGCGCGTAGGCTGGTTTGTTTCCTATGCGGACGAAGCTCATCCTAAAATCGCTCTTGCCGTTCTGATCCGTGGAAACACTTCGCACATCAAGGGTCCCCTTGCAGCGCAGGTGGCCGGCAAAATGTACCGTTTCTTACGCGAGCAAGATTACTTCGCTGATTTGCCCCATCGCGACGGAATCAACGCCTACAGCTCAGGCCACTAGCCCGATCCTTCGCCGGAAGTCCCAGAATTCCGGTCCTTCGGCGTATCTCATCCGAAGCATCACGCGAAAGTGCGTTTGACACGGATCACTCTTTAGACTTAAGAAAGGTTGCGATAAGCTGAAAAACTGCGCGTATCGCATGACCGTTTGGTGCGTAGTACCGCAGAACACCGGCGAGTGGCATTTGGGGGGAAAGTGAACCGGCGATTCATTGTGATTCTGGCAGCCGCGCTGGCCGCAGGGACGGCAGTGCTTGGCTATGTCTTCCATCAACGTCTGAAGAGCGACTCGGAATTGGAGCGACAGGAGAAACTTTCGCGGGAGGAAGCCGACCAGATCCGCAAAACGCTGGTCTTGCCGACAGACAAGACGGTAAAGGCCGGAGAGAATTTCACCGCAGCACTGCAGAAATTCGGGCTGACGCCAACGGACGCGGCGAATGCGGCCGCCGCGGCCCAGGAGGCGTTCAACCTGCGGCAAGTCCGCGCCGGGAACACCATCACAGTCGGGCGGTCCGTCGAAGGAACGCTACGGGAAATTGATTACAAGATCGACGCGGACCGCATGCTGAAAATCGTGCCGGACGAGGATGGGTACTCCGCGAAGATCCGCGAAATTCCCTCGAGAATGGAAGTTGTAGCGGTCACCGGGCGCGTGGACGATTCGCTATTCAACGCCGTCGAAGACGCCGGAGAATCGCCGGAATTAGCCATTAAGCTGGCGCAGATTTTCGGTTACGACCTGGATTTTTACACCGATCCGCGCAAAGGCGACACATTCCGCGTGGTAATGGAAAAAAAGCTGTACGCAAACGGACAGGCGGCCGGCTACGGCAAGATCTTCGCGGCCGAGTATGAGAATGACGGGAAAAAGTACGAAGCACTGCTTTTCCACGATCCTGCGGGGCAGCCCGGATATTACACGGCCGACGGAAAATCTCTGCAGAAAGCGTTCCTTCGCTCGCCATTAAGATTTGCGGCGCCGATTACTTCGCACTTCAGCCGCTCCCGGTTCCATCCGATTCTCAAGATCTACCGGCCGCACCTGGGCACGGATTATGGCGCGGCCGTCGGAACTCCGGTGCAGACCATCGGGACGGGCAGGGTGATCTTTGCCGGCCGCAAAGGCGGGGACGGGAACATGGTTCAGATCCGGCATACGAACGGTTATGAAACCATGTACCTGCATTTATCTCGGATTTTCGTTCACGCGGGACAGAGCGTTGAAATCGGAAAAGTGATCGGGCTTGTCGGAAGCACCGGCCTTTCGACCGGCCCGCATCTCGACTTCCGCATCCTGCAGCACGGAAAATTCAAGAATTTCGAGAAACTCGGTCTGCCGCCTTCGGATCCCGTTTCCAAGAAGAACTGGCCGGAATTTGCGGAGGTCCGTGAAAGGTGGCTGCCGGTGCTGAAGAATCCGGGCTTGCTGCAAGCGGGGAATAGCGTTTCAGCTGGCGCAGGAAATCCCTGAGCGGATTTCCCGGTCATTTCATTGGATTCGTCGCCCTCAGTAGATCACCGGAAATTTCGAAAAGTCCGCGGCGGGCGCATCCGTAACGCGAAGCACGACCAGGGTGCGGTCGTCGTGGGGAGCGACCAGAGGCCCGCTGAATTTATCCGTGGCGCCGAGGATTGCTGAGGAAATATCCTTCGATGAACTCTGCGGGGAGAGTTCGCGGAAGACCTCCACGAGGCGTTCGGATCCGAAGACTTCCTGCTCGGAGTTTTGAGATTCGAGAATTCCATCAGACGCGAAAATCACGGCATCGCCGGGCTGCAGATCCAAAGTGGCAATTTCGTAGTCGGATTCCAGGAAGAGACCTAGGGGAATGCCGCCGACATTAATCTCGCTTATTGTCCCATCGCGCAATAAAAGGGGATAAGGCGCTCCGGAATTGCCAATCGTGAGCTGCCGCTTGCCCGCATCATAAACGGCAAAAAGCATAGCGACGAAATGCGCGTCGAGGCGGGCACCGTGGAGACGGCGATTGAGCAGCGCGAGCACCTCCGCGGGTTGGCAGGCATGTTCGACGGTGTGCTCCCGCAGCATGCCGATGGCAAGCGACCCAAAAAGCGCGGCGGCTGTGCCCTTGCCCGATACATCACCGAGCGCGATGCCGAGGCGGCCCTCGCCGTAGGGCAGAAAATCGTAAAAATCTCCACCCAGCTCCCGCGCTGGGAGATAAGAGGCAGCAAGATCGAGGCCAGGAACTTCGCGCGCTCCTCGAGGAAGAAGCTGGCGCTGGATTTCGCGGGCGGTGTCCAGGTCGCTCTGCAAGCGCACCTGATTGTGCCGCGCCTCCTCATAAAGACGCGAGTTTTCCAGAGCGATGGCGATATAGGGAGCGAGGGTTGACAACATCCGTTCGTGTTCGGATGTGAAGGCATGCAATTCCGTGCTGTCGAAGTCCAGAACGCCGATCAGGCGATCCTGCAAGAGCAAAGGCACGACCAGCTCGGAGCGCACTTTTGCGCTGCCTCCACAATCGATGAAGCGAGGATCAACGCGCACATCGCCGATGCGAAGGGTCTGACGCAAACCGGCAGCATGCCCGGTGATTCCCCGGTTCAGCGGCACCCGAAAGCGCGCGGGGATGCTGTCCTCGTAATGCATGGCAAAAACGCCTTCGAGGAGTTGGGAATTATCGTTCCAGAGCATCACCGTGAAGACGTGGTAGTTGACGATTTTCTTCAAGCGCTGCGCGATGCGCCGCAGCAGCTCCTGGCGGTCGAGGATGGAAGTCAGTTCGCGGCTTACGTCATAGAGAAGCGTGAGGGTCTGCGCCTGCTCCGGATACGTGGCCAGGAGGGATTGCGGCACAGGGTCGGCTTCACCGTGCAGAGGAAATGCGGCAAGTTTGGAAAGGTCGTCCATGGCATGTAAAGTCCGTGGTTCCATTGTAAGTTCGATGCGCGAAGAATCAAGAACGCGACATGGAATGGCAGGAAACGATGGCCGAAAGGGCAATCCACGAGAGCTGGCGCCGAATACGAGACGAAGGCGGACAAAGGCCGCGGATCAGGTCTAAAGTGGTGAGGGGCGCGATTTCAGCCGACTTGCCAGGTATCACCGGAACGCAGGAGCTTTTGCAGATCACCGGGGCCACGCTTGGCGATCACGTCGGCGACCTGGCGGTTCATAACATCTTCGTAGCGAGGAAGGTCGTCCCATGCGCGAAACACACCGAGCGGTGTGGGGAACCCCTGCCGGTGCTCCATGTGGGAAAGCAGGAAAGCGTAAGACGGACGATGATGGTGCGCGTCATGGACCACGAGGTCCGATTCGGTAACGCCGTTGCCGAGAGCCACCACTTCGATATCGCCGTCGGACCTGCGGCGAATCCCTTTGTCGCGATTCTTGCCGAAGACGAGGGGCTTGCCGTGTTCAAGGTATAGGACGTGCTCGCTGCGCGCATCGCGTTCGGTCATGCTGACCCAGGCGCCGTCGTTGAAGATGTTGCAGTTCTGCAAGATTTCGACAAAGGCCGAGCCTTTGTGCGCGGCGGCTTGCTTCAATGTGTCCTTGAGATGCGCCTGAAAGATGTCCACTGAACGCGCGACGAAGGTCGCTTCCGCGCCGATGGCCAGCGAAACCGGATTGAAAGGCCGATCCACGGAACCGAAGGGAGTGGACTTGGTTTTCTTGTTGAATTCCGAGGTGGGCGAATATTGGCCCTTGGTGAGGCCGTAAATACGGTTGTTGAAGAGCAGAACTTTAAGGCCGACGTTGCGGCGCAGCATGTGAATGGTGTGATTGCCGCCGATGGAAAGCGCATCGCCGTCACCGGTCGCGACCCACACTTCCAGGTCTGGACGAATCGCTTTGATCCCCGTGGCGACGGCCGGCGCGCGGCCATGAATGGTGTGAAATCCGAACGTGTTCATGTAATAGGGGAAGCGCGAGGAGCAGCCGATGCCGCTGACGACGACGAAGTTTTCCCGCTTGATGCCCAGTTCAGGGAAAACGGATTGCACGGCAGATAGAATGGCGTAGTCGCCGCAACCCGGGCACCAGCGCACTTCCTGATCGGTCTGGAAGTCTTTTTTTGTGAGGACGGGAATCTCTGCGGTGGTCATAGAGAATTTCTCCTAAACAAACTACGCATCAAGGAGCGTTTCGATCTTCAGCTCCAGTTCGGACTGCTTGAATGGGCGGCCCTGGATTTTGTTCAGGCCGATGGCGTTCACCAGATATTTCGCGCGCAGGAGCCATAAGAGCTGGCCCATGTTCAATTCCGGCACCAGAACTTTTTTATAGCGTGCAAGAACTTCCCCGAGATTGCGCGGCAGAGGATTCAAATGGCGGAGGTGCACGTGCCCGATGCGGCGCTTGCCTTTGTGTTTCTCGCGTTGAGCCTTGAGTGCGGCGGTGATGGACCCGTGCGTGGAACCCCATGCAACGATCAGCAGGTCACCATCGGGATCGCCGGCAGGGACGACGGGCGGAATATCCTGCCCCACGGCTTCTACTTTCGCGGCGCGCAGGCGGACCATCTTTTCGTGGTTCAGGGGCTCGTAATTGATGTTGCCGGAGACGTCCTGCTTTTCCAAACCGCCGACTCGGTGCTCGAGACCTGGCGTTCCGGGGACCGCCCAGGGACGCGCGAGGGTTTCCTGGTCGCGGCGGTAGGGCTTGAAATCCACAGTATTGGTCTGGAATTTCACGCGGAAGTCCGGTATGTCGCTCAGTTCGGGAATGCGCCAGGGCTCCGCTCCGTTGGCCAGGTACCCATCGGAAAGAATAATGACCGGCACCATGTATTTGACGGCGATGCGGGAAGCCTCGACCGCTGCCCAGAAGCAATCACTCGGAGTTGCCGGAGCGATTACCGGGATCGGCGCCTCGGAATTGCGGCCGAAGAGCGCCTGCAGCAGATCGGCTTGCTCGGTTTTCGTTGGCAGACCAGTGGAAGGACCGCCGCGCTGGATATCGCAGATCACAAGAGGTAGTTCGACGGCAACCGCGAGGCCAAGCGCTTCAGTCTTGAGCGCCATGCCTGGACCAGAAGTCGTGGTGATGGCCAGAGCGCCCGCATAAGAAGCGCCAATGGCGGAAGTGATGGCAGCGATTTCGTCTTCCGCCTGAAATGTAAGAACCCCGAAATCTTTATACTGCGAAAGTTCATGAAGAATGTCGGAAGCGGGAGTGATCGGGTAGCTTCCCTGAAAGAGCTTTAGGCCTGATTTTTGCGAAGCGGTGACAAAGCCGAGCGCGAGAGCCTGATTGCCGCTGAGGTTGCGGTAGAGCCCTGGCTCGAGCTGTGCCGGAGGAATTTCATAGCTGATCTGGAAAGCTTCGGTCGCCTCGCAGTACGAATAGCCGGCCTTCATCGCCAGCTTGTTCGCTTCCACGAGCAGAGGTTTCTTGGCGAACTTGTCTTCGATCCAGCGAACCGTCGAATCCATCGAGCGGTTGTACAGCCAATAGCACATGCCCAGAGCGAAGAAGTTCTTGCAGCGGCTGATGGACTTGGCGTCGAGGCCCACATTCTCCAGCGCAGCCTTCGTGAGGCGCTCGAGTTCGACGGGAAAGAGCCTGAACTTGTCGAGCGTATGGTCTTCCAGCGGGTTGGAGGTCATCTGCGCTTTGCGCAAATCCGTCTCCGCAAACGCATCCGAATTGACGATGAGGATGCCGTTCGCTTTCAGATCAGCGAGATTCATTTTCAGCGCGGCGGGATTCATGGCGATTAAAACGTCGACCGCGTCCCCGGGTGTGTAAATCTCGCCGGAAGCAAAGTGAAGCTGGTAGCCGCTCACGCCCGGAAGAGTGCCGGCAGGGGCGCGGATCTCGGCGGGATAGTCGGGAAAGGTGGCGATGTCGTTGCCGTAAAGCGCAACGGTATTCGTGAACTGGCTGCCGGTGATCTGCATGCCGTCGCCGGAATCGCCTGCGAAACGGATCACGGCCTGGTCAACGACTTCGCGCTTCACTTTCGGCAGTGGAATATCAGTGGTAGTGGCCATGGGTTGCTTGACTCCCTGATGAAGACCTCTTCTCTAGGCTCCTCGCTGGTTCCCCCTGGAGGAGTGCGGCTGGAGCGAAAGCCACGGCGGTGAAGCATGCGGGTTGACGAAGGAAGCAAACCGCCAGGAGCCGACAGAAAAAGGATAACACAGGCGGAGGGAAAGGGCTGACGCGTAGCGGGGGAGACAACATCAGGTTCTCGGATGAACGCAAATTGAAAAATGAAAGCGGGGTCCGCTAAGTGCTTTGATTTTGTGGGCCCGCTGCCTGGTCCGCTTGGGCGGCGGCAAGAAACGCTTCACGAGAGTAGATCAGGCAAACTGCGCAAGCGACGGGAATCAAAAGTCCGGCGAGGCCAAGATAGCGCATGTAGGGCAGAAGATCGGGGAATCCGGGCGGCATGGCAGGAAGATGCATTTCCGCGAGCATAAATCGCAGTTGAGCGAGATAACTCGGATTCAGCGTGGTGATTAACAGATTCGCCATGTAGAAAAGTTGCAGCCCCAGGCTCACTGGATAACTCCATCGCTGGAGCCGCAGGAGACCGATGCCTGATGCGACAACCAATGCAGCTAAACACAGGAGCATTACCCCGGCTGCAGATCCGCGAAAGAGATGGCCGAAGAGGACGACGGGCAACCGAAAGGGAAGGAAAGGAAGAATCAGCAGGTTCAGGACGCTCATGAGCGAAAACCAGGCGACAATGGCGATCGGCAACGGGCAACCTGGCTTTTTGACGCGGATCCCACGGGCTGGAGGGAGAGTCGCGCGTCTGGCTTCAAACTGGCCGACGACCGAGGGGCGCGTGAACAGAATCAGCCACCAGAGAGCTATCGCGAACGGCGCCCCGTAAATCAGGACCAAGATTCCCGCCACGATCAATTTTGTTCCCGGAGGACCAGGAAGGGGTGTTGCGAAGAGGACGATGATCGCTACAGCGACTCCCGTCAAACTGAAGAAGAGCATCACGCCGGCAACCACCATTAAAGAAATGCGCGCCCACCTCTGAAGTCGCATCACTCCGACTCCGCAGACGCACACATAGATCGCAGCAGCCAGAAAAAAGAACCAAACTACATCTATGAGAGCCTTCGCAAACGCCGGCGGCATTGGTTCCTTCTCCGCAATTTTCAGGGCGTTCATCGCAACCAGCATGAAAACGGAAAAGGCTGCGACGATAACGCTACCAAGAATCGCGGCAATGCCTGCGGCGATGACGGATGCGGAAGGCCTGGGGGAAGAAATCATTTTGTGAACTGTATATCATCATCCAAGAAAATGCCGGAAGAGAAGTAGAGCCTGCGAGTAAACACGCCGATGCGACCACAATGAATGCCAAATGCGAAAATCGTTTTGGGTATCCCACCCCGGGCGAATTCATCTGGTGGTCAGAAGCAGGATCAAGTTGCCGCCGATCCTGGAGCGTAGGATACTCGAAACTCATGAACCTGGAAGAGTGCCGGAAATTCTTCGCGCAGGAAGTACGTTTCGCCGCAAACATCAGCACACCTGGTCTTGTGGAAGCTTTCGCCAGTGTGCCGCGTGAAGAGTTCCTGGGCTCGCCACCATGGCAACTCGGTTCGCCCGAACAACGAGCCATGTCCGCTGCGGGCTTGCTTCGATTGTCCTACATTCAAACGGAAGATCCCCGCGACCTCTATCACAACGTTGTAATCTCGATTGATCCTTCGCGGGACGTGAACAATGGGCAACCGAGCGCGCTGGCGCGGTGGATTGATGTGCTCGGGTTGCGTCCTGGCTCGCGCGTCTATCATCTCGGTTGCGGAGTGGGCTACTACACGGCGATCATTGCGGAAGTTGTCGGGCCAGGTGGAAGCGTAGTTGGCGCGGAAGTTCTTCCGGAGCTGGCGGCACGCGCGAAAGAAAATCTGTCGAACTATCCAAATGTCGCAGTTCACTGCGGCGACGGAACGGCATTGGATCCTGGCGAGTGCGACGCCATGCTCATCAACGCGGGAGTCACGCACCCGCATCCCTCGTGGCTCACGAGGCTGCGGCGGCGGGGGCGGCTGGTTGTTCCTGTTACCATCGCCGCAACACCAACAATTGGCCAGGGAATCATGGTTCAGATCGTTCGAGAGCCCGAGGGATTCTCCGCGCAGATTGTCTCGGCGGTGGCGATTTATTCCTGCGTGGGTGGACGCGATTCGCAGATCGAGCCTTTGCTGAAGAAATCGCTTGCATCTGGCGCGCTGTTGAAACTGAAATCCATCCGCACGGATGCGCACGAGCCCGGGGAAACATGTCTGATGCATGGCGGCGAAGTTTGTTTGAGCAGCATGCAAATTGCCCAAGCTGCAGAGCCGGCACCGGCGAGTTGACGCGAGGAAGCCCGCGCAGCCAGTTCAGCCATTGCTTGAAAGAGTAACGCCCTCGAAAAAAGCCACTTGACGTTCGCTTTGTATTCGCCTAGAGTGGCCGTGGAAAAGTATTGTCGAGGAGGCGGGTCATGGCCCTCACCAAACGGCAGAAGGAAGTCCTGGATTTTCTGGTTTCGTTCGAAACGAAACACGGGTACGCGCCGAGCTTTGAAGAGATCGGCAAGGGCCTGAAGCTGACGTCGCTCGCCACAGTGCACAAGCACATCACTACCCTGGAAAAAAAGGGCTTCATTCGCCGCGGCTACAACCAGAGCCGCTCCATCGAAATTGTGCAACTACCTAAGTCCGTGAAGGAGCAGGTGATTGAGCGCAAAATTCAAGAATTGCCGTTGCTTGGCAGGATCGCCGCGGGCCGGCCGCTTGAAGCCGTCGAAGAGCGAGAGACCGTCTCACTTGGCGATTTCGCGCGGGGCGGAAGTTCTTTCGTTTTGCAGGTGAAGGGCAGCTCCATGATTGAGGACCACATCGTGGACGGCGATTTTGTGGTCTGCGAGCAGACGCAAGTGGCCAACGCGGGGGACATCGTCGTGGCGCTTATCGGCGGAGATGAAGCTACTTTGAAACGTTTCTATCGCGAGGGTCAGGGGAAGATCCGCTTGCAACCGGCAAATTCCGAGATGGCGCCGATCATCGTTCCGGCCGGCGATGTAAAAGTTCAGGGCCGGGTGATTGGCGTTCTCCGTAAATACTAGAAGGCGAAACTTTTCAGCTAAAAACCTCCATCGCCCAGCTATCTGTCCTGGCAATCCTGTCTCGACACCGCTTTCATTCCCTAATTTGCATGTAGTGAGAGCCGCAAGGGATACCGCGTTTCGCATGCAAAAACTTTCTCTAATGAATCAAAAAATCTGCTCCGATGGATGGCAGGCTCGTGAAAGAATGTAATATTCCACGTACCTTGCTCTCCGGTCCATGACCACGCACAAGCCAATTCGCAAACTCCTGGCGGCGAACCGCAGCGAAATCGCTATTCGCATCTTTCGCGCCGCCAACGAACTGGGCCTGCGAACTGTTGCGATTTACTCGAAAGAAGACCGTCTGGCGCTGCACCGCTTCAAAGCGGACGAAGCTTACATTGTTGGCGAAGGAAAAGGGCCGGTTGAAGCCTACCTGGACATCGCCACGATTATTTCCGTGGCCAAACAAACTGGCGTGGACGCCATTCACCCCGGCTATGGCTTTCTCTCGGAGAATCCGGCGCTCGCGCGCGCCTGCGACAAGGCAGGCATCACGTTCATCGGGCCGAGCGCGCAGCTGCTTGAGCTGTTGGGGGATAAAACCGCGGCGCGTCGATTGGCGGTTTCTGCAGGAGTGCCCGTGCTTCCGGGTACCGAGACTCCGGTCAAATCTGCAGCGGAAGCGAACAAGATTGCCGGAGAGATAGGCTATCCGGTGATCGTGAAGGCGGCCATGGGCGGTGGAGGCCGGGGAATGCGCGTTGTGTATGGCGCGCCGGAACTCGAAGCTCGACTTGAGGAGGCACAAAGCGAAGCCAAATCCGCGTTTGGAGACGCTTCAGTTTTCCTGGAAAAATTTCTTCCGCGCGCGAGACACCTGGAAGTGCAAATCCTGGCGGATCATCGTGGCAACCTTCTGCACCTTTACGAGCGCGATTGTTCGGTGCAACGGCGTCACCAGAAAGTAGTGGAGGTCGCGCCTGCCGCAAATCTGCCTTCAAGTGTTCGCGGCGAACTCTGCAGTGCCGCGCTCCAGATCGCTCGCAAAGCGAATTATCGCAACGCCGGGACCGTGGAATTCCTCTACGACGTGAATACCAGCAAATGGTACTTCATCGAGGTCAACCCGCGCATCCAGGTCGAGCACACCGTCACGGAAATGGTGACGGGAATCGATCTCGTTCGCGCGCAAATCCTTGTGGCTCAGGGTCATCGGCTGCACGACGAAACGATGAGCCTTCCCGCCCAGGAGAAAGTGCCGCTTTACGGTTCGGCCCTCCAATGCCGCGTCACGACCGAAGATCCAGAAAAGAACTTCGCCCCGGATTACGGCAAGCTCTCCACGTATCGCTCGCCAGCGGGCTTCGGCATCCGCCTCGACGG
>DATJAD010000046.1:0-10599 GCA_035516615.1 Candidatus Acidiferrum sp. | reverse complement strand
CAGTTTCGCAAGATTGATTCCTGGTTCGCCTCCAGCATCGGTTCGCGCATTCATCAGCGAAAAGTGATCTCCGGCTGCGGCATCGGCGCCACTTCTTTCCAGGGCGATGAAATCCAAAAGCGTTCGTATCCCAACAGCTTTGGCGGCCAGCACGCGCTCCAGGGCTATGAGGTGGTGGAGGCGCTGGAGATTGTCAAGCATGCGCCGCGCGTCGCGGAGGAAGCCGCTTCTCTGCACGGCGCCGCTCAGTGTCCTGAAAAACGCGGCACGCTCATTCTCGGCGGCAGCCAATTAGGTCTGCAGATTCACGAATCCATCGGCCATCCCATCGAGCTTGATCGTGTCCTTGGCCAGGAAGCCAATTTCGCCGGAACGAGCTTTCTGACGCTCGACCAGCTCAACAAACTGAAATACGCCTCCGACATCGTAAATGTCGTTGCCGACGCCCGGATCGCTCACGGCCCTGGCCTCGGCACATTTGCCTACGACGACGAAGGTGTGCCCGCGCAGTGTACGGACATCATCAAGGACGGAGTGTTCTGCGGCTACCTCTCGAATCGCGAGACCGCTCGTCTCATTGGCCTCAATCGTTCTTCCGGCACGATGCGCACCGAAAGCTGGAACCGCCTCCCAATCATCCGCATGACCAACATCAGCCTCCTTCCCGGCACTTGGGGAGAAGCCGACCTCGTCGCCGATACCGACGATGGAATTCTCATGGAGACAAACCGCTCATGGTCCATCGACGACCGCCGGTATCAATTTCAGTTCTCGACGGAAATCGGCTGGGAAATCAAAGGTGGCAAGAAAACGCGCATGCTGAAAAATCCCAGCTATAGCGGCATTACCACTGAATTCTGGAATTCGTGCGACGCGATTTGTTCCCGCGATTCCTGGGTTCTTTGGGGCACGCCCAACTGCGGCAAAGGCCAGCCCATGCAAACAATGGGCACCGGCCACGGCGCGGCCCCCGCCAGGTTCCGCGACATTCACATCGGAGCGGCGTTTTCCAAGCAATGAGCCCCTCGCGCAAAAGGTCGGTGTCCGAAAAAGTGCCCGCTGCCCTCTCGAGCGAGGGTGAACTTCGCAGGCTGATCGCAGCTGTCGTGCGTCTTGGCAAGGCTGCGGGAGCAGAGGAGACCGAAGTTCACGTGGAGGAAGGCGCCGAATCGCTGACGCGCTTCGCGAATAACGCCATTCATCAGAATGTCGCCGAACGGGGACTTACGGTCTCAGTACGGACTGTACTGGAAGGCCGCACGGCGCGCGTCACCACGAATCGCACCGACGAGGATTCTTTGCGCGCCGCGATCCAATCCTCTCTTTCTCTTGCAGCAAGCCAGCCGAAGGATTCCGGTCTATTGCCGATGCCCGGCAAACAGCGTTACCGCGTTGTGCGCCGCTTCGTGCCGCAAACAGCAGCTCTCTGGCCCGAGGATCGCGCGCGAGCTGTGAAGGAGGCCTGTGATCTCGCTGCAAAAAACGGCCAGGTCGCTGCGGGAATTTTTTCCAGCGGGCAAACGCAATCCGCCGTCGGCAATTCCCATGGACTATTTGCAGCGTATCGCCAGACGCAGGCCGAATTTTCCATCACCATGCAGGAATCCGGGGCGGCGAGCTGGGCGAAAGGCAACGCGGCCAGCATCAGGGATATTGATCCTGGGGCTTTGGCCGCGCGTGCCAGCGGAAAGGCGCACCTTGCTGCAGACGCCAAGGAACTCGATCCCGGCCGTTATACGGTCATTCTCGAGCCCGCCGCCGTGCTCGACCTCGTTGGGTTTCTTTTCTACGATTTCGCCGCGACGGCGCTTGAAGATAAGCGATCCTGCTTCAACGATCGCATGGGGAAAAAGCTCTTCGGACTCAACATAGACATCTCCGATGACGTGTATCACCCGCTGCAAATGGGCGCTCCGTTTGACGGTGAAGGCATGCCTCGCCAGCGGATCCTGCTAGTCGAGAAGGGTGTCCCGAAAAACCTCGTTTATTCTCGCGCATCCGCCAAAAGGGCCAAGAAGAAGCCCACCGGCCACGGCTTTGCTCTTCCCAATGAATATGGTGAAGCTCCGATGAACCTGGTGTTTGCCGGGGGCAAGTCGTCCGTGGAAAAGATGATTGCCTCGACGGTTCAAGGTCTTCTGGTGACCCGCCTCTGGTATATCCGCGAGGTAGATCCTTATGAAAAAGTGCTCACAGGGATGACGCGCGACGGGCTGTTTTGGGTGGAGGAAGGCAAAGTTACCTCTGCGGTCAGGAATTTCCGCTTTAACCAGTCAATTTTGGAGATGCTTAGCAACGTGGAAATGATGGGCCCTGCAGTCCGAGCCACGGGAGAAGAAGCCTTTGAAATGGTGGTACCGGCCATGAAAGTCCGCAACTTCCACTTTACGGAAGTGACAAAGTTTTAGGATTCAGCGGGCTCCCAGCTTCGCCCCCAGAAATCGAATTCAGCAAATCAATTTTCTGCGTTGTACACCTTGTCGAGCCCGGCCCTATAAGAGAGTATGGTGCCGCTTCGCCAGCCTTCGCCCTTTGGGCGCCACCCCAACTGGAGCCATCCCGATCACGATGCTTGCGGGACGGGGTTTATTGCGCACCTCGGCGGTTCTCCAAGCCACGACATCATTGATTACGCTTTGGAGGCGTTGGAGCGCCTCACGCATAGAGGCGGTGTGGATGCCGACGGCGCAAGTGGCGACGGAGCAGGCTTGCTAACGGCAATCCCTGACGCCTTCTTCCGTGCTCGCGCGCAAGAGCAGGGAATTGAGCTCCCCGAGCCATTTGGCCTCGGTTTTGCCTTTTTCCCTTCGGATACCTTTGCTGCGGCCCGTAGCGCCGTGGAAGAAGCGGCTGATCTTGAGCGGCTACGCATCCTTGGTTGGCGCAACGTGCCTACGAACCCCGATTGCCTTGGCCGGCGCGCCCGCGAGACCATGCCGGAAATATGGCAATTTTATGTGGGGCCTTTTCATGCCCAGCGCGACCGCGAAACGCTCGCCTCAGCTCAGGGGAATGCGCGTTTCGAGTGGCGACTCGCCCTTCTGAGAAAAAGGGCCGAATCACTCTTGCCTCCCGGCAGTTATATCTGTTCACTCTCTTCCCATTCGGTGGTCTATAAGGGGCTCCTGACGCCTTGGCAATTTCCCCAGTTTTACGAAGACGTTCGCGATCCTTCTTACCTTACGAGTTTTGCCATTTTCCATCAGAGATATTCGACGAACACGCAGCCCTCTTGGAGTTTGGCTCAGCCGTTCCGCCATGTCGCGCACAACGGCGAGATCAATACCATTGTTTCCAATCGCCGCTGGCTGCGCGCGAAGGCGCGCGAAATTCGCGAGCATCTTGCGGTTGGCTCGTGGTTCCAAGCACTCGAGGGGAACGTCAGCGATTCCGCCAGCTTCGATAACGGCTTCGAGGTAAAGCTATTCGAAGGCTTGCCTCCCGACGAAGCGATGCTGGCCATGGTGCCGCCCGCGTTTGAAAACGATCCGCTGCTCTCCCGCGACGTCCGGGGAGCGCTCGGTGCGCTCTCGCAGCATGGCGAGCCCTGGGACGGCCCCGCGGCTCTGATTTTCTCGGATGGGCAATTCGTGGGAGCCAAACTGGACCGCAATGGCCTTCGGCCCTTGCGCTATGCAGTTACTCACGACGGTCTGGTCATCGCGGGCTCTGAAGCGGGCCTTGTGGACTGGGACGACTCTCGCATTATGGAGCGCCAACGCCTGGGCCCCGGCGAAATGATCATTGCGAATCCCGCCACCGGTTTGTTCCTGAGATGGCGCGAGATTTTGAAGCGCCTCGCAACGCGCCGCGCTCACGGTCCGGCGCTGTCTTCGCGGCGCATCCCGGAAAATGCCGCCCCGTCTTTCAATCCGGTCGAGCACCCCAAGCGCGTTGCAGCGGCCTGCGGATGGACCGAGGATCAGTTCAAGATCGTCTTTTGCGCACTCTTGAAAGGGAAGGAAGCGGATTGGAGCATGGGAGATGATGCTCCTCCGGCGTTTCTCTCCTCGTTGCCGCGCACGCTCTGGGATTACTGCAAACAGCGTTTCGCTCAGGTCACGAATCCTCCTATTGACCCGCTTCGCGAAACGCACGTGATGTCGCTCGACGTCAATCTCGGGAACGGCCTCGTGCTTTCAAGTCCGATTCTCACGCAAGGCGAATTCGCCGATGTGGCGGAGCTTTGTGGGCCGATTCAGCGGATGGATTTTAGTTTTCTTTCCAACATGGGAGTCCCGGGTGCGCGAAGCGTTTTCGCTCAGCTTGCAGCTACCCCTCTGGGCGGCAGCGCGCGCCCGGGGCTCTTCCTCCTCTCCGACCGTGGCGTTGGTGCGGAGCGCGCGGCGATCCCGGCCCTCCTGGCCGCGGCGGCCGCATGGAAGATGATGGTCCGCGATGGGTTTTGGAATGTTCCTCTGATCATCGAGACTTGTCAGGCTTTCGACACGCATCACGTCGCATTGCTTGTCGCTGCGGGAGCCAGCGCGGTCGTTCCTTACCTGACGGAGCAATTTGCCGAATCTCAGGAATCCGGCGGAATGGAGCGCGTCCGGCAGGCAATGATCGCGGGGCTGCGGAAAGTTCTCGCGCGCATGGGCGTTTCCACTCTGGCGAGCTACCGCAACAGCTATCTTTTCGAAATCGTCGGCCTTTCTGAGGATCTTTGCGCCGAATTTTTCGAGGATGCGGCCGATTTCTCGGGACAAAAAACGCTCGACGACTTGCTTGCCGAATACCTCCGCATGCACGCCCATGCCTTTTCTTCAGCTGCCGAGGAAATGCAAGATGCTGGTCTTTACCGCTTCCGCAAAGGCGCCGAACTCCACGCCAATTCCCCGGAAATTGTCCGCCGCCTGCACGCCCACATAAAGGCTCCCGACGCGGCAAAGTTTCGTGCCTTCGAAGAGTTGTCTGAACCGCAGGGACCGGTTTTCTTGCGCGATCTTCTCGAAACCGTTTCCACGGTTCCGATTCCGCTGGAAGAAGTCGAGCCTGCGGAAACGATCTTGCGCCGCTTCAGCACGCAAGCCATGTCTCTCGGCTCCCTGAGCCCCGAGGCTCACAAGACTCTGGCCGTTGCGATGAATCAGCTGGGCGGCCGCAGCAACACCGGCGAAGGCGGAGAGGATCCGCTGGTTTACCGCAACGAACCGCACGCTGCCAACAAGATCAAGCAGGTCGCATCCGGGCGCTTTGGCGTCACCGCCGACTACCTAAACGATGCCGAGGAACTCGAAATCAAAATGGCGCAGGGCTCCAAGCCGGGCGAAGGCGGCCAACTCCCGGCGCGGAAAGTCACGGAGTATATCGCGCGCATCCGCCACGCTGTTCCCGGCACTCCGTTGATTTCTCCGCCTCCGCATCATGACATTTACAGCATCGAAGACCTTGCTCAGCTCATTTACGATCTTCGCGCAGTCAATCCGCGCGCGCGCATTGGCGTGAAGCTAGTTTCCGGCGCGGGAATCGGCATCATCGCCGCGGGCGTGGCCAAGGCTGGAGCGGATGTGATTACCATCGCTGGTCACAATGGCGGTACTGGATCTTCCCCGCTTACCTCGATCAAGAATACCGGCCTTCCCTGGGAAATCGGCTTGCGCGAAACGCACGAGACTCTGGTTCGCGCCGGACTTCGTTCCCGAGTCTCTCTTCGCGTCGACGGAGGCCTGAAATTTTCACGGGATATCATCATTGCCTCTATTCTCGGAGCGGATGAATTCGGTTTCGGCACGGCTTCGCTGCTTGCCATCGGCTGTGTCATGGCCCGGCAGTGCCACTTAAATACTTGTCCGGTCGGCATCGCCACCCAGGACGAAACCTTGCGCGCGCGCTTTAACGGCAAACCGGAAATGGTCGTCTCTTATTTCCGCGCTCTTGCCGAAGAAATCCGTCAACGCCTCTCGGACCTCGGCGCGAATTCCCTCAGTGAATTGAAGGGAGCGTATGAGCGCTTGCGCCCGCGCTCTGCCAATTTCGCGGAAACGCCCGCCTTGGCGCTCGAATCGGACATGTCCTACCGGATTTGGCCGCAGCAAGCGCCCGGTCTGCATGCTTCGCTTGCGGATTCTCCTGCTGTGCCTGCCGCGCTTTCCTTGCATGACAGCCCGCAGCTGATTCGCAGCTCGGACCGCAGCGTTGGCGCCGGATTGAGCGGCGAATTGATGCGCCGCAGGAAAACTCAACGCCACTGCGAAGGCGAAATCCACCAGGAATATCACGGCTGCGCTGGGCAAAGTTTTGGCGCATTTCTCGCGGACGGCGTGACGCTTAAACTCAGGGGCGAAGCCAACGATTACGTGGGCAAAGGCCTTTCCGGCGGCTCAATTATCATTTCCGCCGGCTCGAACGCTTCGCGCCGCGGCGACGTTCTTGCCGGCAATACCGTTCTCTATGGCGCGACTTCCGGCCAACTGTTCATCGCTGGGCGCGCCGGCGAACGCTTCGCCATTCGCAACAGCGGCGCCCTTGCCGTCGTCGAAGGTGTTGGCCAGCATGGCTGCGAATATATGACCGGAGGCGCAGTCCTTGTCTTGGGTCCGCTCGGTCTGAATTTCGGTTCGGGCATGAACGGCGGGCTCGCGTATGTCCTTCGCGCGGAAGCGGAAGACGTTCTTCATCGGGATTTCGTTCAACTCGCGGAGCTTGAACCCGCGGAAGAAAACTGGGTTCGCCGGGCCCTGAGGGAACACGCGCAGCTCACGGGTAGTCCGCGTGCATCGCGAATTCTTTCCCGCCGCGGCGCGTTGCCGCTCGTTCGCGTGCAACCGGTTCATTTTCAAGGGACGCTTGAAGCGACCTGGGCTCCTCTGCTGGCGCGGTTTCCGTCGCCCTCCCCTGTCACTCATGTTGTGGCCGGATCGGCTGCGATTTCGCAGGCAATTCATGCGTAGGAGCCGGAGAGGATTCTTCATCCACTTGTGCAGATGAATTGGCTATAATCATTCGCCAAGATGGGCGCTTATGGATTTTGACCAACTCGCAACTTTTGTTTATGTAGCCAAACTGAAGAGTTTTTCGCGCGCCGGACAAAAAGTTTTCCGCTCGCAATCCGCAGTGAGCGCACAGATTCGCCAGCTCGAGCAGGCCTACCGCGCGAAGTTGCTGGATCGCTCCGCAAAATCCGTCGAGCTGACTCCCGCCGGCGAAGTTCTGTTTGAATACGCGGAAAGATTGTTACGCCTGCGCGACGAATCCATTCAGGTGGTCGCCGATCGCGGCAACGTCGTGCAAGGCCCCGTGGTATTTGGCGCGAATGAAGCCACTTGCCTCTATCTTCTTCCCGATATTTTTGCAGAGTTTCAGAAGCGCTACGCCCAAGTGCACGTCAGCATCTATCGCAATTTCAGCCACAAGATTCTCGAGCGAATCGAAGACGGTTCCGTGGATGTCGGCATTGTCACTCTGCCCTTAAAATCGCCAAACCTGAAAGTGCATCACATCTACCGCGACCGCATGCGCTTCATGGTGAGCATGCGAAATCCGCTGGCGCATCGCTCCAAAGTTACCCTCGAAGAAGTCGCTTCACAGCCGCTGATTTTCCCGCGCACCGGATACACGCGTCAGGTGCTGGATAAATTGTTTCGGCCGTACCGCTCGCGCATCCATATCGCGATGGAACTCCCGAGCATCGGCATGATCAAGAAATTTGTCGGCGCAGATGCGGGCGTTTCTTTCATCAGCGAGAGTTTTGCGAAGGACCAGGTCAAGACCGGCGAAGTGAAATTACTCTCTGTCGAAGGCGTGGATTTGTGGCGCGAACTCGGTCTTGTTTACCGGAGGGACCGCAGCCTGCCGCGCGCGGCGCAAGCGTTGATCGCGATGATCCGTGAAAACCGCAAGGCTCCTGAAGCGGGGGAAGCGGCCTAAGCGGCAGCGGGCCTCTTCGCACTATCTCGCTTTTCTTCTTTCGTTTTCTGCGGTTTCTTCGCCACGACAAACAAACTCTCTTTGGTTGTAGCGCAGCGATCAGTGGACGTCGAAATCCATGCTGGCGATGGCGCGGGCGATTACATTCTCCTGGATCTGGATGAGATCTGATTGCGCGTAGGTCATGCCAAGGATCGTCAGCGTATCGTCTCCGCGCACCAACACCACCAGCGTTCCCGACCAATCATGACTATCCGCTGAGCCGGAGAACCTGTACTCAATCGCGGGCAATCCGGCCACCGTCGTTTTCCGTTCGGATAGCATGTGGTAGTTGTCGTAGATATCACTGAGGCGATTCTCGACGGCGGGAGCAGCTTTTGCGAGAGTCGCTTTGTTGGGTTCCTGACCCACGACAAGGAGCGTAGATTCGTCCTCCGTGCCCATGGCGACTATGGCGTTGGGCATTGTTCTGCGAGCCCCTTCGATCAAATTCCAGCTCGGTGCTTTGTACATGCGGAACCCATGCGTGAAGTTGATGTATGTGTTGCCCTGTATTTCCTCGCGGTTGGGAGGAAGTTCCGGTTCTTTCGGAGGAGCTGGCGCTGCCGCGCCGGAAGCCAGTTCGCCCGAAGGCGCAGCGGATGATGCTTTTACGCTCGGAGCCGCCACTTTGACTTCGCGGGTGGCGGCAGGGAGCGTGGGGCGAACCGTGGCGCTCGTTATCTTCGGCGCAGCCTTTTCGGTCTTCGCATCTGCGCTCGGTGAAGCAGAAACGGGCTCGGACGTTGCCGGTTCCTTTTTTGGAGCTGGACTCTTCGCGGGCTCGGATTCTTTTTTTGGAGCCGCGGGTGTCGTCGGGATGATGGATGCGATCTTGTCCTTTTCCACGAGGACATATCCAAAGTCGGTTTTGACTTTGAACGTGTTGTCCTCATAGGCGACGATCACGCCGTACAGCTTTTTGCCATCTTTGAGGTGGATTTCATCCGCACGGACCTGGACCGCAAAGACCGCTGCGATAGCAATCAGGAGGCCGCACTTCGCGGGGACACGCATAAGAAGAGTATTGCGCCGCAAGGGCAAGCGTGCAACGGGAGCGGACTCTGGCGTGTCGCTAAGGACACGGGACCAAGGCGGCTCGCGGGACCGGATGCTTATTCTCAAAAGCTCTTATGGGCCCCGCCACGGCATTTTCTTGCGAGCCACGCGCGCCAGGAAGGAAGTGCTGTTTCAGGTCCATTGAACGATGCCGCTTACGACGCGGTTTCCAGGATTTCCGCCATCTGAAGAAGTTTGGTGACAGTGTTCCAGTTGCGTCCTGTCCCGGATGTGGCGAGTGCCTTATCGAGCACAGCAGGCGTCAGCTTCGAGCGCGCGATGCCGTCTGGGAAATAAATATAAAGTTCGCGGCCGTGGAGGTGAACTTCTTCGGCCCCCCGGTTTTTCGCCAGAATTGCTTGCAGATCGTCTTTGGAAGGATCGGCCGGGAGAAAGACAATGAGCAGCTTTGCCGGATCGAGTCCGTGGCGCTTTGCGAAAGGCTTTTTGGCAATTACGCGGCGCAAGTCCTCCGAGCTGCGAAGAACGACTCCGGGACGGAAGCCAAATTTCTTCTCGATAGCAGTTTCAATACGCTCGCTGAGCAAAGCCAGGCCCCGCTTGTCTGAGAGGAAGACAACGTTTCCGCTCTGAATATACGTTTGCGGATCGCGCAGCTTCAAGGACACAAAAAGAGCACGCAGAGTATCCATCTTGATTTTGTTGTGCCCGCCGACGTTGACGCCGCGGAGCATACAAATGATTGCAGGCATATACGTTAATCCTGTTTCGATCTTCGAATCCGCATACCAAAAGGAACAGCTTAACACTGCTCATTGCCGCACCGGGACCGCGCGAAAGAGGCAGCGCGGAATTCTTCACAAGCTTTTGACCGCTCTCGTCCTCACGAAAATGGCGGACGCTTTGCAATCTGTTGGAGGATGGATTTGATTCGACCGACGAGCTGTTCGAGCTCGGTGAGCACGGCAGAGAGGCGAGAACGATCCTGATCGGACAGGCGGCCTTGAGATTGATGGAGAGCAAGAGCTTCGGCAAGCAGGCGCAGGAGTTTGCGATGGCGCGGGTTGAGGCGCTCCCAGAGGCGCCGCTTTTCGCTGCGATTGTGGCCGAGCCACTCTTCGCCCGTCGCCGAAGGTCGGCCGGATCCTGGTTCCGCGTGCGGCTGCGTGGGATGGAATGCGCGGCGAATCATTTGAGTCGAAAGTTCGGTTTCCTATAGAGCGTCCTTCCTGCTGCGCTTCGTAGCTAACAGTGGAAAGGTGATTTTGCGGTTTCGGCGGCGGGCGGCGTCTTCGCAATTGCCTCCATCGGATGGGTGACCGCGAAGCGGTCAACGCGATCGCAATTGATTTGGCCGCCGGGTTCGACGCGTCCGGTAACGCGCAGAGCACGCGTTTCGAAGATGAGACCGCCGTAACGGTCATAGGCTTCGGGGAAAAGCACGGCTTCGTAAATGCCGCGCTGGTCTTCCAGCGTGACGAACATCATATTGCGGTAGTTTTTTGTGCCCACGTGGCGGTAGGTGACCACCCAGCCGCAGAGAGAAACGCGCTTGCCGAGGAGAGAGGGTAGTTCGTCGCTCCAGGCTTCGCCGTTACGCGGAAGAAAGTCGAGCGGGTGGCCGCTGACGCAGAGCTCGAGGATTTCGCGTTCGTAGCGGAGTTTTTGTTC
>DATJAD010000045.1:0-6449 GCA_035516615.1 Candidatus Acidiferrum sp. | reverse complement strand
TAGACTTCTTCGCGGCGATCGCCGCCGGGCCGCGGAGTGAGCGAGATGCGAATGGTGTCGCCGATGCCGTCGTAGAGAAGGACGCCGAGAGAAGCGGCGGACCAGATCTGGCCTTTCATGCCCATGCCCGCCTCGGTGAGGCCGAGGTGAAGAGGCTGATCGGTTTTGCTCGAAAGATCGCGATAGACGGTGATGAGGTCGCGGGGACGGGAAGTTTTGCAGGAAATGATGATCTGGTTGGACGTCAAGCCGCACTCAAGGGCGAGTTCCGTGGACTGCAGGGCGGAAAGGACCATGCACTCGTTGATGATTTCTTCGGAGTCCTTGCCGAGATTTTTGTCGGTGTTTTCCTGCATTTTGGCCATGACCAGCTCTTGATTGAGCGAGCCGCCATTGACGCCGATGCGGACGGGTTTGCCGTTATCGAGCGCGATTTTGCAAATGGTGGAGAACTGCTCGTCGCGGCGCTGGCCGGCACCGACATTGCCGGGATTGATGCGGTATTTGTCGAGGTCGCGCGCGCACTGCGGATATTTCGTGAGCAGGACGTGGCCATTGTAATGGAAATCGCCGATGATGGGTACGTTGCAGCCCGCGTCGCGAAGGCGCTTCTTGATTTCCGGGACAGCAGCGGCGGCTTCCGGAACGTTGACGGTCCAGCGGACGATTTCAGAGCCGGCTTCGGCGAGCTCAACGGTTTGCTGAAAGGTGGATTGAACGTCGGCGGTATCCGTATTCGTCATGGATTGGACGACGATCGGCGCGCCGCAGCCCACGCGGACTGGGCCGACCATCACGCCATGCGTTTTGCGGCGCGGATGGCGAACACCTGCGGCGTCTGAACCTGCGATCTGAGTGAGCATTGTTACCTATTCTAACGTGAATTTTGTGGCACGGCGAGGCGGCGTGCCGAGGAGATGCGTAAGTAGAGATCTTTCGGCGGTCTTTTTCGAATTGTCTCAGGATAATGGCGGCCAAGAGTGGGGTGGCAAGATAAGAAGAACTTGTGCTGCATAGGCGAATCAGTCTTTGGATAGGGATCTGGAGCTTTGCGGCGCCGGATGCTCAAGTTCGATCGCCACAGAGGAAAGGCGCTCAAGCTCATTGCGGAAGGCAAGCCAAAAGTCAGAGCCGACGGCGTTGACGAATCGTTCTTGTATCTTTCGCCACTCGGGCAATGCACGAGCGAGAGCTTTTTCTCCGGCGGGCGTCAAAGTGAGAAAGCGCTGGCGCTTTGTTGACCGTCCGGAAATGAACAGTAAACCTTCGCGTTGCAGGAGAGCCAGGCTTCGGGAAAGAGTCGTGGAGACCGTGCCCAGAGTTCTGGCCAAGTGGCCGATGGATACAGGCTGAGATTTGGCAACGGCGACCAGGATTCCGAACTGGGTGGAGCGGATCCCCGAACTCTGCAGGGCCAAATCATAGAGGCGGGTAACGGCGCGGGCGGTGCGGCGAAAGTTGAAGGAGGCACAGAAGCCGGTACCGGAAAGGTCGAGAGTGGGCGCGGGGTCCGGCCTGCGAAAACTCTTCTTGACATGCATATACAACTCAAGATATAACGTTCTGCAAGAGAATGTCAAGCGGGTGGTCATTCGGGTTTTGGCGAGGAACCTGAACGAAGTCCGGGTATGAAAGGTGCAAAGCGAGTGCGTCTGGAATCCAAACCGAGGGTGAGGGTGACACCATGCAGTCCGAACTGGTTTCCATACAGGCGCAGCAAGACGGATTGGTTGGTCCTTTAGGGGCGGTTTTCAAGAGCAGGTTTCTTCGCTTTGGCGAATTCCACATTGACCTGAAGAGGGAAGAGCTGTTCAGGGACGGCAAGCGCGTGCGGACCGCGGGAAAGGTGTACCAAGCGCTGCTCGCGTTATTGGTACAGCCGGGAGAGATTGTGAGCCGCGACGCGCTGCGCATGCGGTTGTGGCCCGAAGGCACGCACGTCAATTTCGACGCGAACGTAAATACCACAGTAAACAAACTTCGACAGGTGTTGGGGGACTCGCCCGAGAGGCCGAAGTACGTAGAGACAATTCCGAGGCAGGGATACAGCTTCGTCGGTAAAGTGGAAGGACTGGAGCATGTGGCAGTTGCCGAGAATGCCGGAGACGCTGCTCCGGATTCGCCCGAAATGCAGGGTTCCAGCATGAACGCCTCTCAGAAGAATTGGGTACTCTCCGCAGGGCTCACCCCTGGATGGGTGAAGGCAGGAGCGATCGCACTCCTGGTTGCAGGAATGTTGTTCGGAGCGGCGATCGTCATCTACGCGCATCACGGAATATAGAAGCCCAGGCGCCTTCATTACATTCTCGAACGCGAGGAAGAGAATCCTTCCTTAGGGAAGCGCCGATAGGCTTGTGCGTGCTCCATTCCTCGGCCCAAGAAAAATTTCGGAGAAAAAAGCTCTGCTCCAAAACTGTCCCATTGGGCAGGTGATTCGCCACGGGTTTCGGAATATTCTCTTGCCTAGAAAACGGTGTGCGTGGGTCCAGCGGCGAGAGATCTGAACAGGTCGTTCCACGGAGTCTCGCCTGCTGATTTTCTGGGAAAGCGCACCCGGACGGAATCCATGTCCAAGCCAGACTCGCGCGTGAATGAATTACAGGCACGTTCCTGGAAACGATTGGCGCCAGGAGCCTTTGGAGTCCTCCTGGTCTTGAGCGCAATTTGCGCGGCGGGCTGCGGGAGCGGCTCTGTCAACGGCAACACCGGCAACACGAATCCACCGCCGTCAAGTGCTCCCTCCATTACGAGTTTTACTCCCGCGAGCGGGCCGACGGGAACTTCTGTCACCGTTGCGGGCACGAATTTTTCGGGCACGACATCGGTCACTTTCAACGGCAAGTCGGCGAATTTCCAGGTGACTAGCGCCACGCAGATGACCGCGACGGTGCCCAGTGGAGCGACTTCAGGCAAAATCGGCGTCGTCACGCCAAACGGGAGCGCTACCTCAGCGAGCAATTTCTCCGTCACCGTGCCGGCTCCGGCGATCTCCAGCTTTTCTCCGACGAGCGGAACGGCAGGGACGAGCGTAACGCTTACGGGCACCGGGTTCACCGGAGCGACGAGCGTAAAGTTCAACGGCACGGCGGCGACTTTTTCCGTTTCAAACGACAGCCATCTTTCCACGAGCGTTCCGGCAACGGCGAGCAGCGGAACCATCTCGGTGACCTCTCCGGGAGGAACGGCGACTTCCAGCAGCGCATTCACCGTTACGGCAGCGAGCGGGCTAGATCTGACGATTGACGGGCTCTATGTGACGCAAGCCACTCAAAACTATCCCGAGCATGACGTTCCCTTGATTCAAGGGCGGAGCGGTTGGGTGCGCGTGTTTGTGGTGGCGAACGAGAGCAATACGGCGAAACCACAAGTGCAGGTGCAGTTCACCAACGGAAGCACGACGAATACACTGACGATCAATGCGCCGGGCAGCAGCGTTCCGACGACAGTGAATGCCGGGGACGCGACCAGCTCATGGAATGCGGCGGTCCCGGCGGCCTGGATCGTGCCGGGCACGCAAGTGGTTGCCGTAGTGGATCCGACGAACCAGATTGCGGAATCGAACAAAGGGAATAACCAGTTTTCGGAGAATCCCGTGGTGCAAACGGTGCACCAGTGGAAGATCACGCTGATCCCCGTCAAGACGGGCGACGGGAGAACCGGTGTGGTCGAAAATTCTACGCGCGACCGGAACACGCTCGTGAGCGTCGCGAGGCAGTTGTGGCCGGTGCCGGACGCGGTGGATGTGACAGTAGGAGCGCAAATGACGTCCAGCGTGCAGTCGCTTTCAAGCGACGGAACGGGATGGAGCACGGTGCTGAGCGAGATTCTGGCGAAGCGGACGGCCGATGGCGTGACGGACCGCTATTACTTTGGATTTGTGAATGTGAGCTATACCTCGGGTGTGGCGGGATTGGGCTACATCGGAGCGCCAGCGGCGATGGGGTGGGATAACAATGGAGCGCAGACGGTCGTGGCGCACGAAGTAGGGCACAACTTTGGAAGGCAGCACAGTCCGTGCGGTGGCGCTGCCAACCCGGATCCGAATTATCCGTATCCTGGCGGGACGATTGGCGTGCCGGGCTGGGATGTGTTTGCGGCGAGCAACAATCTGAAGCCAACGGCGGATACGGACATCATGGGCTATTGCAGCAATCCTTGGGTGAGCGATTATGCGTACAAATCGGTTCTAAGCTTCCGGGCGGCGAATTCCTTCGACGTGGTGACAGCAGCAACGGTTTCCAACGCTACGAAGGAAGGGCTGCTGGTGTGGGGCCGCGTGGAGAATGGAAATTTGATCCTGGAGCCGGCGTTTCGAGTGCCTGCAACGGGTGCGACGGTGACAGCGGGGCCGTACGTTTGGGAAGGGCGAGACGCGCAAGGAAGAGTGCTGGCGCGCGTGCCGTTCCAGGCCTACGAAGTCGCGGACCTTCCGTATCAAACGGACGAGAACTTCGCGTTCATCGTGCCTCTCGACAGCAGCATGATGGATGCACTGCAGAGCGTCCATGTGATGAAGGGCGCGAGCGAGCTGGCTTCACGGCAGGCGCGGCCTGCTACTCAGGCGAAGGCAGCGATGAATGCGTTGCGCGTGGCAGATCTAGCGGGCGGGGCAGCACAGATTGACTGGGATTCCACGACACAGCCGATGGTTATGCTGAGAGATGCGAACACAGGAGAAGTGCGGGGATTTCTGAGCGGCGGCAGCGCGCAAATTGCGAATGCGCCAGCGAGCATGGAAGTTCAGCTATCGGACGGGGTTCAGAGCACGATCGTGCGCCATTCGCGTCCCTCCATCCAGTAATTGCAGTGGCGTTTTTCTTGAATTTGCAGGAAACATCTTCACACGCATTTTTGCAACGAAAGCTAAAGAGAGCCGCGAAGGCCGAGGGCATCGGCCTGTTCGCGCATGGCGGCGATGCAAAAGGCGATGTGATCTTCAAGCGGGACACCGAGCTCTTCGGCGCCCCTGATCACATCCTCGCGGCTGACGCCACGGGCGAAGGCTTTATCCTTCATGCGCTTCTTGACGGAGCTGACCTCGAGGTCGAGGATGCTTTTTGACGGGCGGACGTAGGTGCATGCGGTGAGGAATCCGGCGAGTTCGTCACAGGCAAACAAAGTGCGCTCGAGCGGGGATTGGCGAGCGACATTGGTGTAATCCGCGTGAGACAGAATGGCACGAATCATGTGTTCGGAGTAGCCGTGCTCGCGCAGGATTTTCGCGCCTTCGGCGGGGTGTTCGCGGTCCGCGGCATGATCATTGTTGGGCCAGCGTTCATAATCGAAATCATGAAGCAGCGCTGCGAGGCCCCAAAGTTCTTCGTCGGCGCCGTTCTTGCGGGCATAGGCGCGGACGCAGGCTTCCACGGCGAGCATGTGCTTGCGGAGAGATTCGGATTGCGTGTATTGGCAGAGAAGTTTCCAGGCATCGTCGCGTGTAGGCATGGCGCCGATCATCTCCTTATAAAGAATGGAGTTCCATTGAAACACAAGCCGGAGGAGCAGGAAAGACGGCTGGGCGGTGCGGACGGGCGCACAGAAAAGAGCAACACAAAAGATGTGGTAGAGAAGAAGCGCAACCACAAGGAATGGGGGCACGAGCGGTTGCACGGCGAAAACCCGCAAGAATTCAGGCGAAAATCAGGCGTAAGAACTGTTGCTGCGGGAGAAAAGATTAAAAAAGTACAAAAATACTCTTGACAAAAATCGTCGCTTCGCGAGAGACTCCCGCTGCGCCAGTTTCTGCCTTCCCCCAGAAGAACGTTCCGACGTTCCTCTCCTATCCGCACGCCGGACAAAGTCAGCGAGGAGTACCGGTGTCGGCACAAACAGAGAAAGAAACGATGAATTCGTTAGAGATGGACCGGGAAGTCATCCGTTGCAAGACCTGCGGCCTGGTGCAGTACAGAACACGCACGGGCAATTGCCGCCGGTGCGTGCGCGCGCTGCCGCAGCGCCTGGAGTTCCTGATTCCACCGCCGGCGCCGCCGGAGGAAGCCGGAATCGAACCGGTGTCCGACAAGTTCGCCAACCAGAAGACGGTGGAGAACATCGGCCAGCGGATTCGCCAGCTGCGAGAATCGCGAGCCATGACGCAGAGCCAACTGCAGTCACGCTCGAAGGTTTCGCGCTCGTATCTCTCGAGGATCGAAAGCGGGCAAATGACGCCGAGTCTCGGGACGCTGGAGAAGATCTCCGAGGCGTTGAACGTCGGGTTGAACCGCTTCTTCATTCCGGAATCGGATGGCGAAGCGCTGCTCGAGGATCCATTTATCCAGGGGCTGCGGCCGTTCCTGCGGCAACTGGACTGGGAACAGTGGCAATCCATCCTGAAGCGCTTGCACGCGATCAGCGATCACGTGAACGCGGCACCGGCAAATCTCCGCCCTATCGGTAATCCGTCGCGGCTGCCGCAGCCCGCGACGGGGAATGGAAACGGCAACGGCCAT
>DATJAD010000044.1:0-9986 GCA_035516615.1 Candidatus Acidiferrum sp. | reverse complement strand
TCGCTGATGGCCAGCTCTTTTCCGTCCGGCGAAATCCCATGGTCGTTGTTGCAGCGCGTGGCGAATCCTGTGTCAATCGTTTCCGGCGTTCCACCCTCCGCGGGAATTTTCTCGATGCGTCCGTTTCGGTTGAAGAGCAGTGTCTTTCCGTCGTGCGTCCAGTTCGGAGCTTCAATGCGCCCTTGCGTTGCGTAAATGACTCGCCGGTCCGTCGAAGCGACCGTCACATTTTCCAGCGTGCTGTAAAGCGTCATCTGCGATTCGCTGTTTTCCGCACCCATGGGCGCGGATTTCAATTCCTGGATCTGGACGTTCGAGAACACCGCCGTTTCCACGCGGTCCTTGTCGTGCGAGCAAACCCCAATGCCCACGTAGAAGTCCCCGCCGATCTGCACGCGCACCGATCCGCCAGCGAATTGCGGCTCACCCGATTCTCCGCCGAGCCACATCGAAAAATAGTCGCCGTGCTTTTCGATGCGCAGCCGCGCCGGAGCGGAAATGTTCGCTTGCACTTCGTGCGTGTCCGCGCCTTTCGCATCGCGGTACTGCAGCGAAGTCAGACCCAATCCGTGCAAAGCGACATCCGCATACATCGAATCCGCATCCAGATTTTGCCGGATCATCAAAACCGCTTTGCGATGCGGATTTCCTCCTGTTCCCAGGAAATGGATATCGGCCGCGATGGCCACGTCGCCGGAAGCTTTCTTCCACGCAAACTGGAATTCATCTTTCCCAAACCACATGTTTTCGCCGCTGCCGCTGACCGTATACGTTTTGTTCGCGCCGTCGTAAACGGCGGAGCCGGCGTGCAGGACCGTGCCCACGTCGCCGTGCCCCTCAAAGATCCCCATGGACTCGGCTGCCTGCCGCGTAGCAGCGCGGTCGGCCCGCAGAAATGCGGCGCACAGAATGCAGATCGCGAAAGACAGCAGCGGCAAGCGCATTATTTTCACGGGGATTCCTCCAACGGCCGGCTACGCCGGGAAATTAGGCCGCGGACCGCGCATTGTCAATGTGTTTCGAAGGACACTTTCTCCGGAACCCGCGCACACCTGCATTGTCCGCGCTCCGCGAGCCTCCAAGCAGCTTGCGGATCGGCGATGGGATTTACGCGTTTTCCGGAAACGCCAGCGGAGAAAAGTTGGCGGTCTCTGCGCCCGCGGCAATCAGATCGCAATAAGCGCGGTAGTTCTCGTACCACACCCGCGTGAAACAGGTCACGAGTTCCTCCGGCGTGCGGTCCGCGATCTTCCCCGCGCTGTGCAGCAGGTCGCCCCAGGTATGCACTCGCGTGCCGCCGGTGGCATCGTCCTCAAACATCACCCACTGCGCCAGCACCGCGCCCATGGTGGTGTCAATCCAGCCCACCCGCCTTGCCGGCGCGCAACTGGTGATCACATGGTCAATGACCGCATGAATCGGGCGGAGGATTTCCAGCTCCATGCGGGAGCTGGGGTGCCAGGGACGCCCCTCCCGCCAGCTGATTTTGCCGTAAATGTTAGCGAAAAAATTCCACTTCGTGAAATCGGAGAAGATCTCCCAGGCCGGGCCCCGCTGCGCCCGGGTGACAATCGAGTATTGGAATCGAAACATAAGTCCGTATCAGGCTCCTTGCGAATAAAACCGCCGAAAAATGACAAAAAGCAGTAGAATGTGCAGCATAAATTATACGGCGTTACTTATACGCTGTAAAGATTACTATTTCCCGTTCCCCGGAGGTCCCATGCCCCGCAAGCCGGATGCGAACGTAGAATCCCGTATCCTGGATGCCGCCTACCGCCTGTGGAGCGAGCGCGGCGAACGCGCCCTGACCATGCGCGCCGTCGCGCGTTCCGCCCGTACCACCACCCCGACCCTCTATCACCGCTTCCGCGACAAGAACGACCTGCGCAATTTTCTTGTAGAGCGGGCGCGGCAGCACCTGTTCAACGCGGTCCAGCCCGCGGCTTCGCCTCTTGAGCTTCTGCGCCGCGCGCTCGAATTCATTTCCGGTCACGGGTACGAATACCGCTTGTTGACTTACGGATGGGCACAGCGGCTGGCCAGCGGCGCGCCGATGCTTTCGCTGGAATTTCTGCAGAAACTGCTTGCGGAGGAATTGGGCGGCTCTGCCGCCAGCCACAAGCAGCTCGCGTTGCAGCTCGTCGCGCTCGTGCACGGGACGGCGCTGCTGCTTCCTCCCTCCGACGAGAAGAGCAAAATCGTGGAGGGGTTTCACAAGTTGTGCCTCGAAGCCTGTTCCCAATTGATCGAAAACGCGCGTTCGCGCTCTCTTTCCCGGCGGACAAGAATCGGCTGAATGCGCGGCGCCGGATGTTTTTGCGGCATCAGCGCCGGAGCGCAGAAAGAGATGGCCCGTGCATATCCGGCGGTCGTTTCTTTTTTCGGTTTGACCTCAGAATCACTTCCGCCCTGCAATGCGCCAGAACTTCCGCCGTGTTCCGTGTGGAAATCTGCGGGCCGCCGGGAACGCCGGCGTCGAGAGGAAGCAGATCAATCACGTGCCCCAATTCGTGCAGTAGGGTTAGCTCGCGCGCACGCAGCGTTCCTCCCGTGTAGCCTCCCACATCCAGTAATTGCGCTGAGTCATAATGTGACGGCCCTCCCCCCGAGCGAACTTCCAGGACCATGGCGGAGTTCGCGAAGAAGGCGCCGTGAGCGTTCAGAGTAATCGTGGAACCCGGACCCACATCCTGCCGAGACCAGGCGACGTAAGGCTGCACCGTCTGCCAGTCATCCCCGGGAAACACGGTCTTTTGGACGTACACGGGACCCTGGGGGTCAACCTTGTAGAAGAGGGAACGAAAAATTTCCGCCGCGTCCGGTTCCTTCGCGCGATACCAAGCAGAACATGCATTGTTTCCTTCGAGAATATCCAACACCGCATCGCGGGCTTCCGAAATCGCTGCGCCCGGCGCGCCAGCCGCGATAAGTTCCTGTTCAACCGGGTCCTTGGGGTGTTCGAACGGCGCAGAAAGATCCAGTGGCGCAGGTTCGCGGCGATCCGTCTCCGCAGGGTCACCACACAAGTGGGGAGGCTCGGAAAGATCCCGTCCGGAAAAACGGTCTTTGCCGAACCGAAATTCATCGGGCACACTTTCCGCGCACGCGCCAGGTGGCTTATTGCCGGGAAGCGCCGCGAACTTGAGGCTTTGTGAGTAGGCAGCCGGGACGGAAAAGTTCAAACAAACGTAAGCGGGCAACAAGTAAAGCGCATGGCAAATGGCGCAGCGCATAAAAGCCTCCCCGCGCGGACTGCTTCGCCACCACAGTCCGTTCGCGCGGGCGCTATCCGCCCGGGCCGCCCACTCGATGCGGCCGCGCCAACGGCCGATTCGTCATCCGGCACTTTTCAAGACGGAAGTGATCCGGGGTGTGTTTAGCGGGAGAAAGGGATTTGAGAATGATTTGAGAGCGGCGTAAGAATAGAGTTCTAAGCGTTCATCTCACGCTTACGTTTCTGGAATTGCAAAAAATCCACATTAAGCGAACTTTTTCCTTCGGGCAGACTTCGTGTATTATCCGGGCGCGAGCCGCGGTTTCATTCTCGCGGGACCCGCGAAGGAAAGATGTGAACTTCAAGGCCAGCTTTTTTTTGATCGTTCCGAGCGTCGTGCTCATCGGAGTGATCTATGCGTTCGCGCGGCCCCCGTGGACGGCGGTGAGGGTGGCGGGCCTGGTGATTGCGATCGTTTCGTTTGCACTGCTGACGGTGGCACGGTTCCAACTGGGAAACGCATTCAGCATTACACCGCAAGCCACAAAACTCGTTACCGCGGGTATTTACTCGCGCATTCGAAATCCAGTTTACGTATTTTCCGCGCTCGGCATTGCGGGCCTGCTTCTGTTTATCGAAAAACCTTATTATTTTTTGCTTTTTATCATTCTGATTCCGTTGCAGATCTTCCGCGCGGGGCGGGAGGCGCGAGTGCTCGAGGAGCGCTTCGGAGAAGACTACCGGAAGTACAGGGCAGCAACGTGGTTTTGAGTCTAAGAGGAAACCGTAAGCGGCATGAGATTCACTTCGTTGTCCGAAAGTAGCCGGCCATCAATTCCTTGGCCCAAGAAGGCTCGCGAAATTCGCCTCTTGGGGCGAATCCGGACAGATAGGGTTTCACGTCAAGAACCGGCGTGCCGTCAATGGCGTCCAATTCGCGGACGCGAATCCTGAGGCCGTCCACGCTTTCCAATTTGCAGACGGTAATGCCGATGCGATTCGGCCGGTTCTTGGAACGCTGGGCGAAGATTCCCACGAGCGGCCAGTCGGCGCGTTCGCGCGGATGCTTGGCGCGGGTCAGGATTTTTTCCGTGGGAATACGATCCAGCAGAAAGATAACTTCAACGTGGGAGAACTCGGCGAGACCGGCCGTGCAATCGGGCGAAAACACGGAGGGATCGAAATCGATCGTGGCCGCGATGTCACCCCAACAGTCGTCGGCGATCTCCTTGATGGAAGAGCTCACCACACCAACGGGACGCACAGAAAAAACATTCGCTCCCTGTCCATATTTCTCTTCGCTTGCCACTGCGCACCTCTTTCTGACTCTCACGCTGCTCATTTTACTTCCAGTTCGCGGCGCGGCCAGCTGATTCGGCGAGGGTCGGCAACGCGGGCGGCGCAAGAGTAGAATACAAAAAGAGGGGTGAGATGAGGGCCTGCGTTTTGCGAAGACCCGCTGCGGTGGAAACGGACCCACTGACCATCAGCGATGTGCCGAAGCCGGAACCCGGAGCGAATCAGGTGCTGGTGCGCGTACGAGCGTGCGGAGTTTGCCGGACGGACCTGCATGTGGTGGAAGGAGAACTTCCACCACGAAAGTCGCCTGTCATTCCGGGGCATCAGATCGTGGGCATCGTGGAAAAGACGGGACATGCGGCGCGGCGATCCCAAGAAGGCGACAGAGTAGGAATTGCGTGGCTACAGAGCACCTGCGGCAAATGCGAATTTTGCCGGTCAGGCAGGGAAAATCTTTGCGACTTCGCGGGGTTCACGGGCTACACGGCGGACGGCGGCTACGCCGAATATGCAGTTGCACCGGAACAATTCATGTATCCGCTTCCCGAAGGATTCGCCGACGAGCAGGCGGCGCCGCTGCTCTGCGCGGGCATCATCGGGTTCCGGTGCCTGCGGATCGCGGGATTGAAGCGCGGACAACGGATTGCGTTCTACGGCTTCGGAGCGGCAGCGCACGTGGCGATTCAGGTGGCGCGGTATTGGGGCGCCGAAGTTTATGCGTGCACGCGCGAGGAAAAGCACCAGCAACTTGCGCGGGAACTGGGTGCGGTGTGGGCGGGAGGAGCGGCGGAGGCACCGCCGGAGCTATTGGACAGCGCGATCATGTTCGCGCCGGCAGGAGAGCTGGTGCCGCCGGCGCTGAAGGCCTTGAAGAAAGGAGGGGTGCTCGTTCTGGGCGGAATCCACATGAGCGCGATTCCAGCGCTGGATTACAACCTGCTCTATTACGAACGCGTGATCCGCAGCGTGGCGAACAATACGCGGGAAGACGGCGAGCAATTTCTGAAGATTGCGGCGGAGATTCCGATTCGCACCCAGGTGCAGATTTTTCCTCTGGCCGAGGCAAACCGGGCGCTGAATGCGTTGAAGCATGACGGCGTGCGCGGGGCGGCTGTGCTGCGCTGCGCGGAATGAGGCGAACGCACGATTCCTAGAGAACGGTTATGCCGACTTCCTGTGCTTAAAAAACTCCACTTGGCGGAGGCGCTTTTCGGCTTCCTTGCGCGTCTTGTACGGCCCGCCAAGATTCCTGCCCTTGCTGGAAAGAACCTGATAACCGCCCGCCACTTTCTTAATCACGGCTTCACCTGGAAAGCCAGCAGCAATGGCCAGCTTTCGAACCAGCCACCAAAATTCTCGCATTCGAGGGTACCGGAAGCCATACTGCGTTTGCGGTAGGGATGAAGGTCGCCCGGTTCAATGGAGCAGGCGCGGGAGGATGACGGAGAGCGAGTCCACGAGGGCGTGCGCGAAGATGTTCGCGATTAGATCGCGGCGCCAGAGATAGAAGCCCGCGAGAATGCCGCCGAGAACAAAAGCGATCGCGATATTGGCCCAACCGCCGGTCCAATGTGCCACCGCGAAGATCATAAGCGGGATGAAAGCAGCCCAAAACTTCGACAAGCCAGCTTCCTGCAGGCGCTCGATGGGATATCCGCGATAACACAGTTCCTCGACGATCCCGGCGCGAATCACAATGACGAAGAGCAGCCAGAGCGGAAGACGCGAGAGGATTTTGCCCGTTTCGCCGCCATTAAAATGCGTCAACAATCCAACGATCCCGCCTGCAACAAGGCAGAGCAACCCAGTGACGAAACCCCAGCCGAGAGTCTTAAGCGCTTTCGATGTGCCAATGCCGATGGAAGTGAGCGGACGTTTCTCGACGAAGCGCACGAACAGGAGCATGGAAACGGCAAAAATGTAGAAGCAAATCTCCCGGACGAAAACGAAGTGCGGGGCGGCAGGATCAGGCGCGAGACGATTGTAAGCTCCACGAATGATCAACATTCCAAAAAGGGCGAGAAAGAGGCCAATCCAGGTGGAAGCAGGAGTGCGTCCGGGATTTTGCGGAGTCGGTTCGCTCATGGCTGAACTTCTCCTTGCCCGCGACAAACGCAAAGGAATGCAAAGTCGAACGCCGGAGACTTTCGCTGGAGATCGTACAGGGCGGGCCATTGGACGTCCAAAGAATTTCGAGCGATTGCTTGACGCGCGGCGGCGCGCAGTCCTACGATGCGCCGTTCGGGAGAACCGAGACCATGACAAAAATATTTCGCAGGCACTGGTTTGTCCTCATCTTCGCTGGATGCCTCGCCGGGAGTGCCGGGGCGCCGCGTGGCGCATTCGCGCAGACCACAGCGACGGCGGCCAGACAAGGATATGACGTAATCGTGGAGCGAGATGTTCCGGCAAGAATGCGCGACGGAGTGACGCTGAGGGCCGACATCTACCGGCCGAAGGCGGAGGGCAAATTCCCGGTGCTGCTGGAACGCACGCCGTACGACAAATACGGGAGTTACTGGTTCGGGATGAAGGCGGCTGCGAGGGGTTACGTGGTGGTGATTCAGGATACGCGGGGGCGCTATCACAGCGAAGGAGAGTGGTACACGTTCAAGAACGAACCGAATGACGGCTACGACACGGTGGAATGGGCGGCGGCGCTGCCGTACTCGGATGGGAAAGTGGGAATGTTTGGGGGATCGTACGTGGGCGCCACGCAATTTCTTGCAGCAATCGCGCACCCGCCGCACCTGGCGGGTATCGCACCATACGTGACGGCTTCCAATTATCACGATGGATGGACGTACCAAGGGGGAGCGTTCGAGCAATGGTTCAACCAGTCATGGACCACGGGGCTGGCGCAGAACACGCTGTTGCGAAAAGCCATCGCGGAGAGTAATGCGATGGAATTGAAAGACGTTCTACCGCTGACGGAATACCCAATCTTCAAGCCAATCGATTTCAAGGCACTGGCGCCGTATTACCAGGACTGGCTGGCACACCCGAGTTATGACGATTACTGGAAACAAATTTCAATCGAGGAGCACTACTCCGACATCAAAGTGCCGGTGTTCAATATCGGCGCCTGGTATGACATTTTCCAGGGCGGGACACTGCACAACTACGTGGGGCTGAAGACTCAGGCGGGAACCGAGGAAGCGCGAAAGGGCCAGCGGTTGTTTATCGGACTTGGCGGGCATTCCGGGGGGTGGGAGAAAGAAAAAATCGGGGACGTGGATTTCGGGAAGAACGCGCCTTTCGACGGAGACGAGATCACGCTGGAATGGTACGACCATTTGCTGAAAGGCGAGAACAACGCGCTTTCGAGCAGCAAGCCGGTGAGGATTTTCGTGATGGGAATAAACCAATGGCGAGACGAAGACGATTGGCCACTGGCGCGCGCCAGGAGCACGAAGTTTTATCTGGAATCGGGTGGAAGCGCAAATTCGGCGGAGGGAAACGGGGTTTTGGAGACAAGAGAGGACGGCGGGTCCAAGAAAGATTCTTTCGTCTACGATCCGGCAAATCCGGTGCCCACGATGGGAGGGCCGCTGTGCTGCGACGCGGAGCACCTGGAACCGGGGCCGCGCGACCAGAAGAGCGTGGAAGAACGCAAGGACGTGCTGGTGTACTCGACGGCCCCGATGGAGAAAGACACGGAAGTGACCGGGCCGGTGAAGCTGGATCTCTACGTGAGCACGTCCGCGGTGGATACGGATTTTACGGGCAAGCTGGTGGACGTGCGGCCGAACGGCTTCGCGCAAAATCTGACCGAGGGCATCTTGCGGCTGCGTTACCGGGAATCGCAGGAGAAGCCGGAACTGGCGAAACCGGGAGAGGTGTACCACATCAGCGTCAATCTATGGGCGACGAGCGATGTGTTTTTGAAGGGCCACCGCATCAGGCTGGAAGTATCCAGCAGCAACTTTCCGAGGTTCGACCGCAATCTAAATACGGGCGAGGTGCAGGCTACGGCAACCCGGATGGCGAAAGCGACTAACGTGATTTATCACGACAAGGAACACCCTTCCGCGCTGATTTTGCCCGTTGTGCCGGAGTGAAAGGTTGCTGCGAGAGCACGCGGCGCGATTGCCGTTATGGTGCTCGACTTGACACCCCCGGGAAGCCAGCCTACACTACGTAGTTTTTAGATGCCCTCTCGGACGCGACAGGAGGGCGGGACTCCTATGGACAAGAAACGGCTCGAATACTACAAGAAGAAATTGCAGACCAGGCGTGAAGAACTGCTGAGGACGATCGCACGGACGGCGGAGGAGGGACGCGCGGCGGACGACGATCCGACGGTGGACCTCGCGGACAAAGCGGCGAACTCCTACACCAAGGAGTTTCTGTTCGGCATGACCAACACGGACCGAACGATCCTGAACATGATTGACGGAGCACTGAAACGCATTCAGGACGAAGAGTACGGGGTCTGCGCGAACTGCCAGGAAGAGATGCAGCAGAAGCGGCTGGAAGCGGTACCCTGGGCCAAGCATTGCGTGAATTGCCAGGAAAAGGCCGAAAAAGGGCTGCTCTGAACCCAGCCGCCCGGTTGTTACTGTAGCGTACATTACCTCTTTATTTATGTTCATGGGCGTAGTAATCTAGCGCCGGCGTGGCTGAAACCTTCCCCATGTGGAACAGCCGATTGCGCTGGCTCTCCGCCGCACGCGATGCGCTGACGAGCGTCCTGCTCGGCGGGGATTGCCGCATCTGCAAACGTGTGTTGCTGCACTCCTCGAGAGTGCCCCTTTGCCAGGAGTGCCTAGAATCGTTCGCACTCATGCCGGGAGAGGTGTGCGCAAAGTGCGGGCTGCCGAGAGAAACCTGGTCGGTGGAGAGTGCAGGACAGACTGAGGAAGAGGCACGCTGCCCTGCTTGCCGTGCGGAAATGTTTGCGTTTGACCGGGCGAGAAGTTTTGCGGTTTACGAGAACGCGGTGGTGCGCGCCATTCTGCTGCTGAAGTTCGAGCGGATCGAGCCATTGGGCTGGTGGTTTGCGAGGCGCCTTGCGCAGATTGTAGCCGAGCAGGGCGAATCGTTCGCGGCGGATGTTGTCGTGCCGGTGCCACTGCACCGTGACCGGGAACGGGAGCGCGGGTACAACCAGGCGGAAATGCTCTCAAAGCCACTTGCCAAGATCCTTGGATTGCCGCACCGGGGGGTTCTGCTGATGCGGACTAAACCCCGGCCGAACAAGCACATCCTGACACTCGAGGAGCGCTGGGAGGCGGTGCGTGGCGCTTTTGCCACCCGTCCGGGCAGCCAAGTTGACAACCAACGCGTCTTACTGGTAGATGATGTAATGACAACTGGAGCGACGCTAGATGCCTGTGCGAAGGCGTTGCGCGAAGCGGGAGCCAAAGCGGTACTAGGGCTGACCGTGGCGCGGGCGGTGCGAACTCCGCAGCCGGTTGCAAAAGAAAGTTAACCCAAGGGAAGCGCGATGAGCGCAACGCGGCATGAA
>DATJAD010000043.1:0-4991 GCA_035516615.1 Candidatus Acidiferrum sp. | reverse complement strand
GTGACAGGCGCAAAGATTCCTTCGGGCGTTGGCCAGGAATAAGACCCTGAATACATTGTGCCAAGTGCACGGAATTCGGACGGGCGGGAGGAAAAGGAGAGAGGCGCCCGGCAAACTCACAAGCGCCTCCTCTACTGCGTCAACGTAAACCGTACCTCACTGGATCACCTCCTTCTCGGCAAGAGAGCCGATGTCGACAAGAGTGTCGAGTGAACCGAGTATAGCGCGGGAGCGAGGAGATGTCAGAATGAAGCGCAGCATGTGTCTATCTGAGAGGCCAAAAAGAAATTTTGGTCTATCGGGTTGCGTATAAGGAGGAAGGGGAGGGTCTCGTGTCTGCGGGAAAGGTGATGGGGACCGGGCTGCGAACTCTGGCGGTGTGTTTCTTGTTCGCTATGTGCTTCGCGATCGGCATGGCGCTATCAGGGGTGGCTAAGCTCGCACAACAGGGGCCGGCCGTGCAAGCTTCTCCAGCAGAAGTTTTGCGCCCGTTTCTGATGTTTTGTGTTTGCGTGGGAATCGCGGTGTCGTACCTGATCCTTCGCTCGAGTTGGAACGGTTTGAAGCTGGTGGGCGCGATGTTTGCGGCGATCTACGGCATCTCCACTATCGCGACACAGGTCGAATCGCTCTTTTTTCTCCGAGCCAAAATGCCTCCCGGAATGATCCGAGGACTCTTCGTGGAAGGCCTGATTGCTTCGCTGCTCATCGCGCCGCTGGCTGTGCTGGTGCTGGGCAAGTGGAAGGCAGCGCGGCCAGCGACGGCCCAAATTGCGCCTGCGCACCTTAGCGCCGCCTCCGCTGCGTGGAGAATTGCGCTGCTCGTCGTCGCTTTCGTGTTTCTCTACATGTTTTTCGGGTACTACGTTGCCTGGCGGAATCCCGCCCTGCGGCAGTATTACGGCGGACACGAATTGGCGAGCTTCTTCGCGGCGCTGAGGAGCAACTGGGTGAACGCTCCCCGGATCTACGGGTTGCAGGTGTTTCGCGCGCTGCTGTATGTCGCGTGCGTATTCCCGCTGCTTCGCATGCTGCATGTGACTCGATGGGAAAAGGCCGCGGCCGTTGCGCTTTTCTTGACGGCTTGGACCACAATCCTGCTGATGCCCAATCCGCTGATGCCCGCAAGCGTGGCGCGGAGCCATTTCTGGGAAACGCTGGCTTTCAATTTGACCTTTGGCGCTCTCCTCGGCTGGTTGCTAGGAAAGACGGTGCCGTCCAGGGAGACTGCTCTCACAGGACGGTGACCTCTTAAGGAAGGCTGCCTCTACGAGCAAACCTAATGGGGCGTGGGGGCGTCCAATTGCCTGGTACCCCATCGAATCCTTCGCCCATAGATCGCTTACAGCACCGGCAAATCTGGCTGACCGAGCAGAGCGACTCAGGAGCCCCATGAGAGAACCTTTTGCCGGTCATGCGTTCCGCCGATCTCTTGCCGCGCAATTTATTGTCCTGGCCGGGTTGCTGGTGTTCTTCACCGCCTCGGCTGCGGATGTTCTCGGTCAACAACAGACGCAGCAGCAGTCTTCGCCGCAGCAACAACAAATGCCGCGAGCCCCAAAGATTCAAGTGCAAGTAAAAACGGTGAGCGTCCTGGCCACGGTGCGCGACAAACACGGGAAAATTGTTCCGAATCTGACCAAAGACGACTTTTTGCTGGACGAGGATGGACGCCCGCAGACGATCACGTACTTTGCGCGCGAGACAGACCTGCCATTGCGGCTAGGTTTGCTTGTGGATACCAGCTTCAGCCAAAGAAGTGTGCTGGAGCAGGAGCGGAGCGCCAGTTACACCTTTCTCGACCAAATGCTCCGCCAGGACAAGGATCTCGCGTTCGTGATTCACTTCGACCGGGAGGTGGAGCTCTTGCAGGATTTCACGGGGTCGCGCCCGAAACTGCAAGCCGCGCTGCAATCCCTGAATGTGCCGCAGATGGGCGGGTACGGCGGAGGACAAAGCGGGGGTGGACAAGGCACAGACGGAGGTCCTCACCAAAGAGGCGGCCGAGGGAGAGGCGGAGGAACTCTGCTGTACGATGCCGTCTATCTTGCATCCGATGAACTGATGAGCAAGCAGCAAGGACGCAAAGCCCTGATCGTCCTTACGGATGGCGTGGATCGCGGGAGCAAGGAAACACTGGCGACGGCGATCGAGACGGCGCAGCGAGCCGACACCGTGGTGTATTCGATTCTGTTTGCCGGAGAAGAAGGGCACGGCGGATCTAGCCACGGTGGATTTGGGATGGGTGGTCCGCGTGGACCCTACGGCGGACGTCAGCGGAGATTCCCGGAGGAGCAGCGTCCCGACGGCAAGAAAATCCTGGAGCAGATTTCGAAGGAGACGGGCGGGCGAATGTTCCAGGTCTCCAAAAAGGAGACGGTGGACAAGATTTATGCGGAGATCCAGGAGGAACTGAGGAACCAGTACAGCCTGGGATATACGCCGGATCAGGGCGCGGGGCCCGGGTACCACAAAATTCACCTCGTGACCAAACAGAAGGACTTGATTGTCCAGGCGCGCGACGGTTACTACGGCGCGCAGTAGAAGAACGGGAAAGCCGACGACCGAGCGATAGAACGAAAAGAACTTGGGCGTAAATGATATTGAGGGCCATGAGAGGGGCCTTGACCCGGGGAGGGTAGGAGGGTAGCCTCTTGCGCAAGAGCATCCCGCGTAGGAAGTTGCAACTCACTAACTTGAAACTCAAGGAGGCTGGATATGGTCCCTCTCACGGCGCTCTGGCTCCCGATTTTGTTGGCGGCGGTGATTGTGTTCATCGCCAGTTCCATTATGCATACCGTGCTGCCCTACCATAAGAGCGACTATTCGAGGCTGCCCGACGAAGACAATGTGATGGCAGCACTGCGCAGCGCGGGGTTGAAGCGCGGACTCTATGTCTTCCCATTTTGCTCACCGAAAGAGATGAAAACCCCGGCAGCGGTCGAAAAATACAATCAGGGCCCGGTGGGCATGATGACGGTATTCCCGAGCGGGCCGCCCAATATGCCAAAGTTTCTCGGACTATGGTTCGCTTACTGCCTGATCATCAGCTTTTTTGTGGCGTGCGTGGCGGGTAGCGCGCTGGGGCAGGGCACTCCGTATCTGAGGGTTTTTCACGTGGCGGCCCTGGCAGCGTTCCTAGCGTACGGGCTGGCGAATCTGAGCAACGGCATCTGGAAGGGTCAGTTGTGGAGCGTGACGATCAAGGAAGTTGTGGATGGGCTGGTTTACGCTCTGCTGACGGCCGGGACGTTCGGCTGGCTTTGGCCGCGCTAAACGAAGCGCAACGATCACTGACGATCCATCCTGAATTGAGGCAGCCGTTGGCGGGATTCTCGAAGTAGAAAACTTGATTACGCTCGTACAGCAAAGCAACCAATCTTAATAATCGAAGGGCTAAGGAATTGTGCCGCGTGAGCGGCACAACGGGTTTATTCTTGCGTGCGGAGTTCGAACTACATTTTCCTGGGGGAGAAGATGCGGAGACGATTGGCGGTATTGGCGGCGTTGCTGGCGGTGAGCGCGATCGCTGTGGTTATGGCGCTGCCGAAAGCGCATGCACAAGGGGAGGAGAGCGCGACGTACGACGTGGTAATCCGCAACGGGCACATCATTGATGGGACCGGCTCACCGTGGTACGCAGGGGACATCGGTATTCGCGGCGGGAGGATTGCGGCAATCGGGAATTTGTCGCACGCGAAGGCGAGGCACGAGATTGACGCGGCGGGGCGCGTGGTGGCGCCGGGATTCATTGACATGCTGGGACAATCGGAAGTGACGATCCTCGTTGATCCGCACCTGCCATCCAAGATTTTCCAGGGGATTACCACGGAGATCACCGGCGAAGGCGATTCGATCGCTCCACAGACGGACGCGACGCTGGCGGATGCACACGCGGAGTTCGAACACTACGGCATCACGCCGGATTGGCGGACGTTCACGGAGTATTTCGAGCGGCTGCAGAAGCAAGGAATGGGCATCAACCTGGGCACGTACGTGGGCGCGACGCAGATTCGGAGGATCGTGATCGGCGACGGAGACCGGCAGGCCACTCCCGCGGAGCTTGAGAGGATGAAGGCAATCGTTGCGGAAGCGATGCGCGAAGGAGCGCGCGGCGTCTCCAGCGCGCTGGAATATCCGCCGGCGCCCTACGCTTCAACGGAAGAATTGATCGCGCTGGCGAGCGTAAGCGCGCAATACGGAGGAATCTACGCGACGCACATGCGGAACGAAGGCGACGGCGAGATGACCGCGCTGGCGGAGACGGCCCGTATCGCGCGCGAGGCGCATACGGCAGTGGAAATTTTTCACCTGAAAGCAGGAGGAAAACCTAACTGGGGAAAGATGCCGCAGGTGGTGGCTTACCTGGACAAGATGCGGAGCGATGGGCTGGACATCGAGGCGGATACGTATGCGTACACGGCGTGGAACAACGGGCTGGCCGCGTTCATTCCACCGTGGGCGGCGGATGGCGGCACGCAGAAGATGCTCGGGCGGCTAAAGGATCCAGCCATGCGCGCGAAGATCCGCAAGGACATGGAAACGCGCTCGGAGGCGTGGGACAACGAATGGCAGGAAGTCGCGGGGCCGGATGGAATCCTGATCAGTTCGGTGAAGAATCCGGCGCTGGAATCGCTTCAGGGCAAGACGATTGCGGAGGTGGCGAAACTCTGGAACGAGGATCCGATCAACACGATTTTCGATTTGCTGATCAAAGACGAGGGATTCACGAGCGTTTCCGTTTTTGCCATGAGCGAGCCGGACGTGGAGCTGGCACTGGAGCAGCCGTGGGTCTCGATTGACAACGATTATCAAGGGACGTCGCCAACGGGATTGCTGGGCAAGGATCATCCGCATCCGCGCGCGTACGGAACGTTTCCGCGCATCATCCGGCTGTTTGTGGAGGAAAAGCATTTGCTGACGCTGCCGGAAGCGATCCGGAAATTTTCCGCCCTGCCCGCGCAGCGGATGGGATTGACGGACCGGGGCGT
>DATJAD010000042.1:0-3970 GCA_035516615.1 Candidatus Acidiferrum sp. | reverse complement strand
CATCCTGTAGCCGCCCTCTTCAGAGGGCGGGAATTGCCCTCCCCCGGTCCTGCCAACTTTGTAGTGGCGCAACACGTTGCGCCCCAGCTCGGCACAAACGGACGCCCACCCGAATATGCTCTCTCTTCTCTGTGCGCCCTCAGCACTGGCTGGCCGCTTGGCGCTGTCCGCCCGGATTTCGCCTCTCCTCACCAGGTCAGGTCCAACAGGGATACGCCTTGCGGTGGCTCGCTAAACGTAAGCTCAACGGCCTCGCCACGCACGGAAACCCAGCGCGGGGATTCCAGCAACTGAAGCTGTCCCGCAGCCGTAAGACGTTCCAATTGTGCCGCAGAAGGATTTTGCGGCGAGCCCATTGCCTGCCAGGCGGTATAGGCATTGCTGTGATCCTGATCCACGCGCCAATGCTCCAGCAGCAGTTGCGACACGCCTTGCGGCAGACCTTCGATTTTCAAGCGAATCGCCGCGGGAACGGACTGATTGGAATCGTCGTGATAGCTCCACACCAGCACACTCACCCTGTGGTTGTCGCGAGCGGCGACGACGTTCACGTCAGATTTCGTTTTCACGCTCGACTGGAGGATGTCCCCAACATCCAGCGCGCCGCTGCTTTCGGCGGCCACACGTTCCCCTCTCATAAGCCCGAACATCCGAAACGCATTCAGCAGCGGCAGGTCGATATCATTGGTCGTGAAAGCGCGATGCCCCGCAAATAGCGGCTGGCCCGGTAAGGTGAACGCCCAGCTAACCGCGCCTTCCAATTGGATGTGATGCCGCTCCGCCAGCGCCAGCGTTGCATGCAAAAGGTCCGCAGCATAACTGGCATATTGGGAAGTCAAACGATAGCCGTTTTCAGGATGTGCCGCTGTGTCGCACGCGGCGCAACTCTCCGGATCTGATTCCGTGAGGAGCACTGGCAATTGGCGCAGTGTAGGAAACTTCTCGACAATGGCGAACCCCTCGTCGATGTCCCTCAGATGCGTTGCCAGATTCAGCTCCACATGCCCATTCACGAAGCCTGCTTTTCCCTTCGCGTGAAATGAGATGAAGTCAAGCGGGACGTCCTTCTTTCCCGTCGCGTAGTTCACGCCATTCGCACAGTGCTCCAGAAAGTCACGCAGGAAGTCGCCCGCTCGTTGGTTCGCCGGACCGGTGCTGGCTGGTCCACCCACACGCGCACCCGGCAGAGCCCGCCGCACCGCCGCAACGGTAAAATCGTAGAATTTGAAATACTCTTCGGCTGTCCCTTTCCAATAAAAAATATCCGGCTCGTTCCATACCTCCCACTCCCACTTTGCAACCTCGGCCGCTCCGTAGCGGTCCACCATGTGGCGCACCCAGCGATAGACGAGGTCCGACCATTCCTGGTAGTCCTTTGGCGGATACGCCCAGCCGGTGGCGAAATCCTTCGGCCAATGATGCTGGTAAGGTTCCGGATGCGTGGAGAGCGCTTCCGGCATGAATCCGATCTCCACGAGCGGCGTAATGCCCGTGGCCTGGTAGGTGTCAAAAATCTTGTCCACGATCGTCCAGCTATAGACCGGCCTGCCGGATGCGTCGCGCGTGAACGCATTCGTGGAGCCCCACTTCAATGCCGGAGTGCCATCGCCCGAAGTCAGCAGGTTGTGCGTGCGGTCGTGCACCGGATAAGGGCTGAGTTGCGAAAGTCGCGCCAGAAGATGCCGACCCTCCTCGCTGTACGTGTAGTTCGGCTCATCGTGTCCAACCCACGCCCAGACCGGTTCCCAGCGCCCCATCGGCTTGCCTGCGTTCACCTTGATCGCCACTTCCTGCTGTGCTGGCAACGCCATGGCTGTCAGCAGCACGAGCGGAAGCGCGCAAAGCTTCTTCCTTGCTAGGATGCGTGCGATTAGAGTGTTCATTTGAAATCAGGAAAGGCGTTCTCAATTCGCATCGATCAAAACGAACACAAAATTAGTCCACAACAATCTTGCGCCCGGTCAGCCTCGCGTCTTTTGTGCGCATGCCTCTACCGGTGAAAGAATGCACCGCCATGTTGCGCGCACATAGTAATCCAAGTTTCCAGATTTCGCAGGGCGTGCTTCTCCGACCCCCGGCGCCCTGTAGCCGCCCTCTTCCGAGGGCGAGTACAAGGGCGACAGCTTCATCCCCAGCAAAAAAGGCGTGACGCCGAGTGTTCCAGTCGAACTGTTGCCGGACGACCTTCTAGCAGGACAGGACCCTCAGATGCAGAAGGCTATGGAGATTGTAAGGGAGATGTAGCGTGGTATCTGTGGCGACACGAGTCATGCATCGGAACGACTCTAAGGTGCAGCCGACCTGATCTCACGGACGATGATTCCGCCAATGACAATCAGGAGCGAGGCACCCAATTGGTCGATCATGATTTTAGGCAAAAGGACAGGATCGACGGCTTTATGCCTAGCAACCAACGTCCAAAAGGTCGTCGCTGTCATTACCAGAGATACAAAGCCCAAGCTGATCGTGGCTATCATTTCCCTCCGTTTAGCAACCATCGCTACAAAGGAACCGGTGATTAGCGATAGGAGGAGACTCCCCACAAAGACGGTGTAGTACATCCAGAACATCTGACTGGCCGCATCCGTGTAATCGTAGTACGGCGTCACATGGTGGTTGAGAAGGGAAATAAATTCCATAATCACTCGCTGAAGATTGCCAGTAACAAACTGCAGCAGCAAAGCACCGCTAACAGTTCGTTGAAAAATCCCGCTGGCACTGCAACTTTAATATAAGAGAACTCGTCTGAGTGGAAGGAACGTCAAGGAGGCGAGTGAATGCGCGGCGACGATGACCTGCAAGACGGAATTTTCAGCTACATTTCTCCCGAGAAGCGGGTTCCCGCGGATCATCCGTTGCGACCGATTCGCAAGATGGTGGACGAGATTCTGAAGGAGATGTCGCCGAAGTTCGCGAAGCTGTATTCCAAAGTGGGGCGGCCGTCGATTGCCCCGGAGCGACTGTTGAGGTCCCTGTTGTTGCAGGTTTTCTACTCGGTGCGCAGTGAGCGCATGCTGATCGAGCAACTACAGTACAACATGCTGTTCCGGTGGTTTGTAGGGATGGAGATGGACGAGACGGTATGGAATCACGCGGTGTATAGCAAGAATCGACAGCGTTTACTGAACGAAGAGATCGCCGAGTCGTTTTTTCAACGGGTGCTGGAACGAGCGAAGCCGTACATGTCGGATGAACATTTCACGGTGGACGGCACGCTGATCGAGGCCTGGGCGAGTCAGAAGAGCTTTCGGCGGAAGGACGGGCAGGGGAAGCCGCCCGGGCCCGGGGGAGAGGTGGACTTTCACGGGGAGAAGCGCAAGAACCAGACCCATAGATCGACGACGGATCCCGAGGCGCGGCTATTCAAGAAGTCCCGCGGGAGCGAAGCGAAGCTCGGCTACCTGGGACATGTATTGATGGAGAACCGTAACGGACTCTTGGTGCAGACCTTTCTAACCGAGGCCAATGGCCGAGCGGAACGCGATGCGGCGCTGCTCATGGCCGAAGCGCTCCCCGCGGGAAAGCGCGTGACGTTGGGAGGAGACAAGAACTACGACACGCGGGAATTCGTACGAGAACTGCGCGGGATGAACATTACGCCGCATGTGGCACAGAACGATACGAAGCGCAGGAGCGCAGTGGACGAGCGGACCACCCGGCACGCAGGGTATGAAGTCAGTCAGCAGAAGCGCAAGCGAGTGGAGCAGACGTTCGGGTGGATGAAGATGGTCGGGATGTTAAGGAAAGTGAAGTTACGAGGGATCGCCAAAGTGGGGTGGCTGTTCACCTTTACCGGGGCTGCTTACAACCTCTGCCGATTGCGAAACCTGATGGCGGCAGCGTGACTTCGGGTCCCGCTTCGGGCCAGTGAAGCACATAGCACGACCAAACGACTCCTACGCAATGCAGTGGTCACCTTGAAATTCAAGAACCGAAATCTCTCAAAACTCGATTCTTCAACGAGCTGCTA
>DATJAD010000041.1:0-4004 GCA_035516615.1 Candidatus Acidiferrum sp. | reverse complement strand
TTTCTCCTTTGATATGCAGGCTCGGCCCCAGCCGCGCGGTAGCGCGGTCCGCGGTCGCACCCAGTGGACGCATGGCATCAGTACTCATCGCCTTTGTTCCCTCCCAAGTCGCCGGAGCAGGCTTCGGCGGCTGATTCGTTGAAATATTTTTTGGCTCGGGCTGCGCGGCTTGCGGCGCTTCCGGCTTTTTTGGATTCCCCCACATCGGCTGTCTCCAGGGATAGCATGCCCCATGCAGATATCCGCTCGGGGTACTCGAAACTCTAGTCCTTAGTAATGGCTGGAGCAAACAGCGTAGCAGAAATCCGTTCGTGAAAGTAACTAGCCTTCCGGCCAGTCCTATAACCAGTCGAGGTACAGTGTGGAAAGAAGGATAGGTTCGCGGTCAGGCGGTCGGCTTTTCGGGAACTGGCTCCGAAGCAAGGAAGTCGTTAACGAAGCGTAGCGAATAGGCGTCCAGCAGGCCTTTGACACGTTCCGCGCTCTCTGATTTTAGGACCAAGCCCGCATGATGGAATTTCTTGACGCGATAAACGATTTCCGCATCGTGGTAGGAGGTTGTATCCGGACATTCCTGCCTGGCAAGAGACAAAATCACTCCGGCGTAGTCTTGCCGCATCGCCGGCAAGGAGTAGGAAACTTTTCCTGCGCCAAGTTCAAGACGCGCCCATTCGCGCCACAAATTGATTCCCGTGGCTGCTTCAATGGCGTTGGAAATGTAAGCGCCACCGACACGCGCGGCGATCTCAATAAAATGGAAGCGACCGTCGGAATGGGCTCTTAAGAATTCCGCATGGGTGACGCCTCGCACCAGGCCAAGCGCCGCGATCAGTTTGCGGTTGATTTCGAGCAGTTCGTTTCTTTCCGCAGAATCACGCGGAAGCGTGCGCGTGGTGAAGACGCCGCCGAGATGTGACGTCTCAAGAGGTGGAGTGCCGTAGGCGTGCGCTTCGGCGAACAAGATTTCGCGTTCACTGACGACACTGTCCACGTGAAAGACGCTACCGGGAACAAATTCCTCTAGCAGGTAAAATGACTGCTGGTCAGCCAATTGATCGAGCCATGGCCAGAGATCGCAGGCGCGCTCGATCTTCCTCATGCCGATTCCCGAGGCCTGCGAACGCGGTTTCAGTAACCACGGCCCGGTGACCTTCTCCAGAAAAGCGCGCACTTCATCGTAATTGAGGATACCCACGAATTCCGGAACTGGGAGGCCGGCTTCCCGGGCGCGAATCCTCATGGCGAGCTTGTCCCGGAAAAAGCGAACCGTGGTGAGCCCCATTCCCGGAATGCGCATGTGCTCGCGCAAAGCCGAAACGTTTTCCATGTCAAATTCGTCAAGCGCGACGATGCGGTCAATTCGCCGCGTGCGCGCCGCATAGGTGACCGCGTTGATGAGCTGAGGAAGCGGAAGCCCCTCCGGCATGAAAAAGAATTCGTCAACGGCCTCTTTTGGCCAGTCGGCGTCGCGAAGTTTTTCGACGGTCAGGAGCATGACCCGGCAGCCCAAGCGTTTGGCCTCGCGCAGAAACTCCTGCCCCTTTTCATAGGAGCTGACGCACAGGATCGCAAGAGGTTCGTTGGTCGCCACGTATTTGCACCCGGCGCGACATTGACGGTCACGCGCGAATCCAAGGGGCGCAGTATACTGCGGGCCTAGTTTGCGGGAAACAGAAACTCGAGGAATGGCCCAACGCGCTGCGCCCAGGCTGCTTCATTGTGCTCGGCTCCTTCGACCCGCTGGTAATATAGGTCATGGCCGAGTCGCCAGCCTTTTTGCAGCAAAACGTCCCGAAATTTCTCGACGTCTTCCACGATGCGTGGCCCCTCGCGGGTTCCGATATCCAGCCAAACGCGAGGGCGCGGATCCGCTTTTGTTTTTGCCGCGTAGCGGAGCATGACCCGCTGATTCCACCATACGGAAGGCGAGAGAGCGCCTATTTTGCCGAATACTTGAGGCATTCTCAGTCCAAGATAAAGCGCCAGCAATCCGCCGAGCGAGGATCCGGCGATGCCGCGGGTTTCCACGGCGTCCTCTACGCGATAGTTCGCGCGCACGAACGGAATCAGTTCATTAACGAGGAATTTCCCGTAGCGATCGGCGCCGCCGCCGCCGAGCTTTGGAGCGCGTGTAGGAGTGTATTCGCGGATGCGCGATTTACCGGTGTTGTAGACTCCCACGATGATCAGCGATTCGACTTTCGCGGCGCGAATCAGCTCGTCCGCCGTCTGCCCGACATGCCAGTCCATGCCGTGAATGAAAGAAGTCTCGCCATCAAAAAGGTTTTGGCCATCCTGCATATAGAGGACAGGAAAACGGCGGCGAGGTTGCTGATCATAGCCAGGCGGCAGGTAAACGATGATGTCGCGCCGGTTGCGCAGGAAACGCGAGAAGAATTGCTCATGTTTGCGGAGTTCGGGGGCGCTCACGGCGCGATGATCACCAGCAAGTCTTTGGCTTCGACACTCTGGCCCGGTGAAACAAGAATCTTCACGATTTTCCCAGCGATAGGAGCATAGATGTTTGATTGCATTTTCATCGCTTCGAGGGTCAGAAGTTTAGCACCGCGCTCGACCGCATGGTTAACCTGCACGGCCACGCTGCTGACCATTCCCGCCGTGGGAGCGCCGACCTGCCCGGGATCAGCGGGATCGGCCTTGGGATGCGCTCGCTCGACGACGCGCAGCGCCTTGTCGCGCACGTTCACCTCCCGTGGCTGGCCGTTCAGCTCAAAAAATAATGTTCGCGTTCCATCAGGATGCGGCTCGCTGGCCGTAAGAAATTTGATGATCAGAGTTTTTCCGGCTTCAATTTCGACGGTAATTTCCTCGCCCGATTTCAAGCCGTAAAAAAACGGCGCCGTAGGCACGACGCCCACATCCGAATACGTCTGCCGGAATTTGTCATACTTCAGGAAAACATCGGGATAGAGCAGGTAACTCAGCAGCTCGTCGTGCCGAACGGAGTGGCCCGTCTTCTTTTCCAGCAATTCCTTTTCAGCGGCAAAATCCGCCGCGGGAAGATTCGCGCCCGGCCTGCCTTTCAACGGCTTCTTGCCACGCAGCAGGATCTGTTGAATCCTTTTTGGCCATCCTTCCGGCGGAGTGCCGAGCACCCCGGAAAACATTTCCGCGACGGAGTTGGGGAAAGCCACGTCGTGATGCATGCCGAGCTTCAGCACTTCCTCCGGGACCATTTCCTTGGCCATCAGGAAAAGAGTCATGTCGCCGACAACCTTGCTTGAGGGAGTGACTTTGACGATGTCCCCGAACAGCAGATTCACCTGCGCGTACGTTTTCTCGACTTCGCGCCAACGGTGGCCGAGTCCCATCGCAGCCGCCTGCTCGCGGAGATTTGTGTACTGTCCGCCAGGAATTTCATGTTCGTAGAGGCGCGCGGAGCCCGCTTTGGGCACGGAATCAAAGGGAAGATACAAGCTGCGCACGATGTCCCAGTAGTCGGAGCACTCGTTCAAAGCGTCCAGATCGAGCTGCGTATCGCGGGACGTGTGGCGAAGAGCAGCTACGATGGAATTGAGATTCGGCTGGCTGGTACCGCCGCTCATGGCGGCGATAGCCGCGTCGGCAGCATCCACTCCCGCTTCGGATGCCTTCAGAATCGAAGAAGCGTTGATGCCGCTGGTGTCGTGAGTGTGAAAGTGGATCGGCAAGCCGAGCTCTTCCTTGAGGCGCTTGATGATCTCGAAAGCGGCGTAGGGCTTGCAAAGTCCGGCCATGTCTTTGATGGCAAGAAAATGAACGCCAAGCCTTTCAAACTGTTTGGCCAGACCGACATAGTATTGCAGAGAATATTTTGGACGCGATTTGTCCAATATATCCCCGGTATAGCAGATCGCGGCCTCGCAAACCGCTCCTGATTCGAGCACAGCATCGAGAGAAACACGCATGTTTTCGATGGAATTCAGGGAATCAAACACGCGAAAGATATCCACGCCCTGCGAGTGGGCTTCGCGCACAAATTCGCGAATGACATTGTCCGGATA
>DATJAD010000040.1:0-4410 GCA_035516615.1 Candidatus Acidiferrum sp. | reverse complement strand
GCCCGCCTTCGGTGCCCTTACGCGTGTCGTGCAGCGCGCTCCGAGTTCAATCCGGTCTCGGAGGATTGCGTGGCCTTCTCCGAGGGTTTGCCGTGACTGCCCGATCCTTCCCGGTTCGTAGGAATGGTCGAGGTTTCCAAGTACGCAGTCGTTGGAGGGAGCCCCCTGCTTCAGCAGGGGGAGCTGGACTTCAGTCCAGCAAAAGAGTCACGCCATAAGTTCGGCTTTAGCCGCGGGACGTGCCATCCCTTTTCGAGCAGCACCCACACCCAAACTCCTGAAGTACCGATACTGCACCGTTAACGTCAACGGTACTCTCATCCCACAATGCGTGACAAATTGTTCGAACAGATGATGTAGAGATAGAGATAATGTGTCCCGCCCGCCTCATCACGAGCGCGATTGTCTGGCACAAACCGCGAGAAGCGGTGTCAAAAATCCTGACGAACAAATCTGCGCCGCTGCCACATCTTCCGGGATGGCTCGGATTAGCACGGCGGCGCATTCGATGAGGAGTCCTGCTCATGGGAATGGCACTTGGTGGATGTAAAGGTGGGCCGGTTTCAGACCCCAACATTGTTCCGTTGATTGATGCGCTGTTGGTGCTCATCATCATCTTCATGGTGATCACGCCGAACGCGCCCACTGGGTTGCCCACCTTAGTTCCCCAAGCTCCTCCGCCGCATTCGAAACCCGAGCCACCCGATCCTCATACGATCGTGGTACAGGTGATGCAAGGCGGGAAGCTCATGATTAACCAGGAGCAAAGCGACTGGAATGTGCTCGGCACACGCCTCTCCGATATTTTCAAGCAGCGCGCCGATAAGGTGGCCTTCGTCGAAGGCGCCGAAGAAGTCCCATTCGCAGAAGTGGCGCGCGCGATTGACATCATGCGCGGCGCGGGCATCGAACACGTGGGCCTGATCACCGCTGGCGACAACGTCCGAACCGAGCCTCTCTAACGGCCGGCTGCCCCATGCGCCGCCGTCGCGCGTGGAATTTTTCGGCCCCGGTGGGAGCCCCCTGCTTCAGCAGGGGGAGCTGGACTTCAGTCCAGCGAAACGGTCGCGCCATAAGTTCGGCTTTAGCCGCGGGACGTCACCGGCCCATATCGAGGAACACGCACAGCTAACTCCCGGCAGTTCCTATACCGCACCGTTAACGTCAAGGGTGTTATCATCCCGCGATCGGGAGAAATGCCCCAAACGGACAATACGGAGAGGGAGAAATCGTGAGCCACCTGCCAATATGATGAAAAGCTCAAACTGGTTTTCTTGTCTGGCTATTCTGCTGTTCTGGCCCGTCTGGTCGGCGCAAGCTCAAACCCAGCTTGTCGTACAGGAAGGTGTGATCGTCAGTCAGTCCCTTTCGGGCCACGTCCACATCGGATTGGAAAAGGCGGCGGGAAAGGGAGTGACGGTCGAACTGTGTAGCGCTGACTGGAAGACGGTACTGGCCTCCGCTAAGACTGACGACAAAGGGTACTTCTCGGTTGAGAAACCAGCTGGGAATCTGTTCCACCTGCGGTTCTCCTCCACGGGCGTGAATCCGCTTCTGGTTCAGGTTCGCATCAGCAAGAATGCGGGTCATGATCTGAGCATCCATCTGAGCATTGCCACGTGAGGTCTGCGGTGGACGTTGGGGCGGGTGGGCCAGCCTTTTCCGAGGGCTTGCCGTGGGGTGCCCCAATCCTTCCCGGTTTGCGGGAAGGGTGGAGGTCTTCAGCCCCGCCTTTGACTTTTCCGGCCATCCGGCTCCCCGCGTCCCTCCCGATCGGCTTCGCGCCAGCTCAATTTCCACCAGTACCCCTCACAAAACTGTTGACAACTTGGTACTCTTGTGATACAAACATCGGAGTAGTGCGCAGTCCCTAAGCGCGGGGCTGGCCCTTCAGAACCTGCTGGAAGTTCGCGCGAAATCATTGAGGAATAGGAGTCTAGGTAAAATGCTTGGCTTCAACGCCGGCTGCGGCAGCATTTCCCGCTTTATCGTAGGGGGGCGGATTCACTACGCCCCCGGGGTGGCCGTGGGTTTTGGTTGGGCCTGGTCAAAGAACCCAAATCCACACCGGGCCGGTGGTGAACCCCGGCCCCTACTCCGCGCCCTCTGCGTCTCTGCGGTGCGTGTCTGCTCATTCTTCCAAAATCGCCGTCGCTTTCGAAACAAAACGGCGAGCAAAACGCATCCGCGGGCTTTCGATTTTTGTTTCGGTTAGAAAAATTTCCGTCGTTTGTTTTCTTTAAGTTACGGAAAATTTAAATGAACCCTTGTTTCGGTTAGAGGAGCGCACAGAGCGAATAAGAATCGAAAGGAAAAATCGATCAGGCAGCCGCGGTCTGGCATGGCGGGCGTCCCGGATTTCACTTCGCCGGAACCCAATACACCTCTTGCCGCAGTGAAGCGATGGGGAATCCGCGCCGCCTCAGAATTCCCATGCCGTGCTCGATCATCTGCGGGTGCCCGCAAAGATAGCCGGTGGCGTTCTCGGGAGTGATCTCCCATTCATCTGCGTACTTGCGGATCAAATCCTCCACGCGGCCCACTTCCCCGCGCCACTCCGCGTCTTCCCACGGGCGGCTCACCGAGCTGACATACTTGAGCCACGGCACTTCCGCGGCGATTTTTTCCAGCTCGTCGCTGTAGCCGAATTCCCAGGAGCGGCTGGCGGCGTTCAAAATGTAGAGCTGGTGCTCGCCGGGAAATTTCTTATCGTCCCAATCGCGTTTGAGCGTACGGACGTAGCTGACAAACGGCGCGATGCCCGTGACGGTGCATAGCAGCAGATGCTTCGTGCGGCCGCTCTGCAGATCGAGAGTGAAACGCCCCTTGGCGATCTTGCGCATCTTCAGGTCGTCGCCGGGATTCAACCTGAATAAGAGAGGAGTGAGATCGCCTTCGGGCACCAATTCGATGAAAAACTCGACGCTTTCTTCGTAAGGACTTGACACGATCGAGTACGCGCGCTCGACCAGCTTATCGCCTGACCTCACTCCCAGCGTGGCGTATTGCCCGGCGGCAAATCGAAATGGCGCTTCCGGCGCGATGCGGATCTTCCACAGATCGGAGGCGAAGTCCTGGCGTTCGATCACACGCGCACAATAGAACTTGTCTTCGGACGGCGTCATTCGCAGATTTCTCCGGGAACGGCGAGAATATCACGCGAGCGTGGCGAGGCCATGCATCGGAAAATTGGATAGCTGCTATCGATTTTTACGCGCGTCGGCTGCGAGTGGCCGACGCAGCCCTGGAGGTTTTCAGAAAACGCGAGTGAGAAAAAATCCCGCGGATCTTCTGCCGCTGGGACGCGCTTCAGCGAGTCATCATGGGCTGCGGCGTTCCGACGATCTTGTCTTTCGCGCCGGTAATCACGTGAACCAGGACCATCGACGCGCCGTCCTTGGAGTTGTTCTTAACCAGGCCGTAGGGCGGGACCTGCGCCGAAAGCCACATGTCGTTGCCTTCCTCGGAACGCCAGTGCTCGCAAGCGAATTCGCCGGCCGGAGTTGTAATCGTTTCCGTGCCGAGATTGGTTCCCTTCTTGCGAATGTCCACGGTGATTTTCTTTGAGCCGCTCATCTGCATGGGAATCTCCATTGGAGGCCGCCCGCCCATCTGCATCACCGTCTTGGAGATCTCCATCGTGCCGCCGTCAAAGGAGTAAAGCGATTTGATAATGAAAGGAGTGCTGGGATTCTTTCGATCGCTCGTCACGATCTCCATCCAGTACGCATCCTTGCCGCCGGCAGATTCCTTCCCGAGGAGAAAAATATCCATCTGCGATTTTTCTCCCGACTTGGATGTGGATTCGTACGTGCCGCCCGATCCCGCGACCGGGTTCCACATCCCCTGGAAATCCGGCGCTTGAAACATGCCGCGCTGCGCGACGAGCCCTGGAGTGATTGCCGCGACCGCAAGAGCCGCCAGAACAAACCGTGCGAGTATCTTCATTCGATGCTCCTTTGAATTGATCGCCCGATGACTTCAGCCGCACACTTCACCAGCGACTCGGCTCGTGCTTCGCGACACCGCATTTTACAAGTCGCGGCCCTGGCTGTCGGCCATCTTCGAGACGTCGAAACTCCACTTCAGGGTAAATTTCCCGGCGGTGCAGGAGAATTCCACGTTCTTCTCATCCGTGCCGATGGTGGTTTCGCCGTTGGCCGACTTCGCCGGAAAGATGTACAGAATTCCAGCCACCTTGCTGCCGTCCTGAGTTTTCTGGATGCGCACCGCGGTTGGCGTGAGCTTGTTCTTGGAACGCTTGAGGGTGAGAGTCGCGGCGCTCTTGAGCGCGTTTTCGTCCACGTTTTGGAATGGAGTCATATCCGGGCCGGTAACCACAACTTCATAGCCCTCCACGGGCTTGGCCAGTTCGGTCTGCGCATCGGCCTCGGTCATCTGCGAGCGCAA
>DATJAD010000039.1:0-3868 GCA_035516615.1 Candidatus Acidiferrum sp. | reverse complement strand
GTTGCGCAAGAAGTCCCTCCCTGCCGCCTCTCTTGAAGAGACGACTGAGCCGGATGACGAAACGGGTGGTCCGCGGAAGGACATCGGTGCGCCGGATTTGCGGTTGAGCGGCGCGGTGGACCGGGTCAATCTCGAACGTTCGATCGAGAAATTGCCTCCGGGCTATCGCACGATCTTTGTGCTGCATGATGTGCAAGGCTACGAGCACAACGAGATTGCGGATATTATGGGCTGCTCGGTCGGAAACTCGAAGTCGCAACTGCACAAGGCACGCACGAGATTGCGAGAGCTGTTGCAGGAAGAAGCGCGCAGCCTGGCGCGCCAGGAACGCCAGGTAGCGAAGGCGCAGAGCGGACTCCCGGAATGAGCTACAATGCTTTCATCCGGGGCTGTGGCGAACGATCGATTTCAGGTCCGCGCTAAAAGAGTTCGGGTACGAATGGGGAGCCGTGCAAAAGCGGCTCCAGCGGAGTAACAATACATGCAGTGCAAAGATGTGGAACTGGTCCTGGAACAGGATGGACTGCTGCCTGTTCCGGAAGCCGCGCGTGCGCACATTGCGGCCTGCGCCGCGTGCCGCGAGCTTGTCTCGGATCTCTCTGGAATCGTTTCTGCTGCGCATACTTTGCCAGCGGAGGTAGAGCCTCCTGCCCGTCTCTGGCTGGCTTTGCGGACCCAATTGGAAGCGGAAGGAATCATCAAGAATCCAAGTCTTGTCTTAGAACACGGATTGGGATGGAAAAGTTTCGCGCGATTTTTCAGAGGCCGTGCTCTGGCCACGGCTGCCGCCGGCTTGCTGATCGCTGCCGCTGCTGTAGTTCAGTTATACCCCAGGAAGAGCGTGACCGACGTCCAAGTCACGCCCCAAGTCCCTGATCCTTACGCCCAAACCGCACTTACCCTGGACCAGGAAGAGCGGGATTTGGATAACATGCAGCTCGCGGGCACGTCCGTGGTGGACACGTCGATGCGCCAGAATCTCGGCACTCTCGACGATTTCATTAAGGATTGCCGCCGGCATCTGCAGGAAAATCCCCAGGACGAATTGGCTCGGGAATATCTGTCGGGCGCGTACCGGCAGAAAGCAGAATTACTTTCCGCGATGATGGAGCGCGGAGGGAGCGTGAACTAAGATGAATCTCGCCTCTAGCTTCAGGAAGAGAATGGAAATCAGCCTGGTAACCGCAATCGGAGCGGCTGTTCTTTTATTGTCCCCAGTTGCGGCGGTCGCAACGCAGCATCTCGAGAAGCACTTCCAGGTTAAGGGCCATCCTGTCGTCGTGATTCAAAACGTGGCTAACGGCCGAATTGAGGTCAAGTCCTCCAAGAATCCCGAGGTTGTCGTCACTGGATCCCAGCCTTCGGACAAGATCGGCGTGGAAACGGAACAAGCCGGGGATCGTGTGGACGTTACCGCCACAGTCCTGGATCCCACTGCCTCTCCCGCGGACCTCGAAGACGATCTTCAACTGACCGTTCCCGAGGAAACCGAGCTCCAGATCAAGACTCAGGCCGGCTTGATTTATGTCGAGCAGGTTCTAGGAGACATGAAGCTCGAGAGCGTCGCCGGAGATGTGCACCTCAAGGAGGTTTCCGGTTACATCATTGTCAAGACAACCGGCGGTTCGCTGGTTTGCACGCAATGCGGCGGGAAGCTTGATTTTGCCTCCATCAGCGGCGGCGCACAGATTCTGCAGCCGCAGTTGACCAACGTCACTGTGTCCACGATCTCTGGCAATATTCTTTTCGACGGCGATTTCATTCGCACCGGCCTTTATTCCATGCGCAGCGGCAAGGGCCTGGTGGAAGTGCGCTTCTCCGGCAGTGATTCTTTTGACCTGAACGCGCAAACGGCCACAGGGACCGTGGATAACCGCGCGGAAGCGTTTCTGAAGCCGGATACCCACGGCGTGAGGCATGCGGCATCAAAATTCACCAAGAGTTTCTTTGGCACTCTTGGCGGCGGCCTGGCCAAGGTGGAACTCTCCTCCTACAGTGGTACAATCCGCATTCTGAAGCGCGATTGACGGTTTCCGTTCGGCTACTTTTGTGAATCAGGCTCCTTTGCAGCGCGGTTTCACGCCGCGTGCTCCGATCTTGTGTCTCGCCGGTTTCATGGGTTCCGGCAAGACCACCGTCGGCACCTTGCTCGCTCGCCAGCTTGCATGGCGATTCGTGGATCTCGATGATCGCATTGAGAAAGCAGCTCGAATGCGCATCTCGGAATTTTTTGAGCGTTACGGCGAACCTGCATTTCGCGCTCTCGAGGCGGAGCAATTGCGCTCCGTTCTCGGCCGAGCCGTGGAGAACAAGGAATCCCTGGTCCTTGCTCTCGGCGGCGGAACCTACGCTCAAGCCGGCGCCCCGGAATTTCTGCGGGCTCAATCCATTCCCGTTGTTTGGCTTGACTCCCCTGTCGAAACCCTGCTCGCCCGCTGCATGACCATGACGGGGCGTCCGCTCTTTCGCGATGAAGCTTCCTTTCGCTCCCTCCATGCGCAGCGCCTTCCTTCCTATCAGCTTGCTGACTTTCGCGTGGATAGTTCCGGCAGCCCTGCGCTGGTCGTGGCGGAAATTCTGCGCCTCGCCATTCTTCCCGCCGGTGGGGAGGGCCATTTAGTTGTCGAAAAACCTCGCCCTTAATTCCGCAGCCACTGCTTTCGATCCGTGCCATCCTTACATTGCTGCGCTTGCAAACATCGCCGCTGGTTGCAGTTCTGTGTGTTTCGGTTGGGGGAATACATGAAGTATCGAGTGATCCAATTTGCGGGAAGCTGCTGCTTAGTGCTGGGACTCGCCGTCCTCTGCCTTGCGAACGCCGGTTTTGCTGCGCCGGCAAAAAGCGCATCTTCCGGACTTTTCCAGCCGGACAAAGGAAAATTCAATATCCTCCTCGATGGAAATTCCGTGGGCCATGAAGAATTTGAAATTTCCTCCTCAGGCTCGAACTGGGTCGCCCGAGGAACCACCGAACTGAAACCGCCCAACGGAAAACAAACGAAAGTCACCGGCAAACTGATTCTTCGGCCTGACGGTACTCCTGTCGCCTACGACTGGACCTCGCAAGCGGACAAAACCAACGGCGCCCACATTGATTTCTCCAGTGGGGTGGCCAGAATCACTCTTCAGATTCAGGGCGCCCGGCCATTCGAGCAGGATCTGACGTTTGGCACGCCGCTGATCGCAGTTCTTGACAACAATCTCTATCATCAATATGCGGTCCTTGCCCGGATCTACGATTGGTCCAAACGCGGCGCGCAGAGCCTGCCTGTCCTCATTCCACAGGAGTTGACACCAGGCATGATTACCATCGAAGCGAACGGTTCTCTAAACGCCGACGGCAAATCGTACGAAGGCCTCAAAATCACCACCAGTGATCTTGAAGTCCAACTCTACCTCGACTCCGATCACCGGCTCATGCGGCTCGAAGTGCCCGCCGCAAAAGTCTCTGTCGTGCGCGAATAGCCGTTCGCACCCATCGAAAACAGAACCCTCATCCCCACGCCCCCGCAAATTGTCCACGGAAAAAAAGGGCGTGCGGAAGCACGCCCTTAGGAAAGAAAAACTCTGCGGCAGATAACAGCCTGCTATCTGGCTAGCGGCCGTTGTAATACCGGTTTGCCCTGGGACGGTGACCCGAACGGCGCGCCCGGACGCCGCAGCGGAAAGCCCTGCGCATGCCCATGCGCATGATTAAGCAGATGCGCATTCGCCTGGCTAACGGCCGGGCCGTAATGGCCGTTGCCGTTTCCATTCCCCGTCGCGGGCTGCGGCAGCCGCGACGGATTACCGATAGGGCGGAGATTTGCCGGTGCCGCGTTCACGTGATCGCTGATCGCGTGCAAGCGCTTCAGGATGGATTGCCACT
>DATJAD010000038.1:0-21673 GCA_035516615.1 Candidatus Acidiferrum sp. | reverse complement strand
GCCCACGTAATACTCGGCGATACCGATGAGCGCGGCGGACATCGCGCCGAACGCGTGGCTCAATGCGGTTCGCTGCGGCACAGCGGTCATCTTCACCATGCCGAGCGGAACGCCCACTCCGGCGCCGATGATGAGCGCGATGATAATCCACTTGTAATGAGTAACCTGCGGATCGAAGAGAGTCGCGGCCACGGCCAGCGCGGAGGCAATTTCTCCGATCAGGACGCCGCGCATCGCGGAAACCGGAGAACTCAGCCACTTGAGCGCGAGGATGAATCCAATGACCGCGATGATGTAGCTGAAATCAATGAGCTGCTGCAGCGTAGCTGGGCTCATGGTTTCTTCGCCTTCGCGGTCTTGAACATGTGCAGCATGCGGTCCGTGATCAGGAAGCCGCCGACCATGTTGCTGAAGGAAGCGGCGACGGCAACCAGGCCCAGAAGCGTCGAGAGCTTTGTTTCATGCCGGCCGGCGATGATGATGGCTGCAACCACCACGATCGCGTCGAGAGCGTTCGTGAGGGACATCAGCGGCGTGTGCAGGAGCGGAGACACGCGCTTGATGAGATCAAGTCCCAAAAACGCCGCCAGGATGAATACGAACAAGCTGGAGATGAAATCCGCTGGCATCCTTTCCTCCTTAAACCTTGGCTGCCAGAGCGGGCAGCGAGAAAAATTCACGAAGCCGTGCGTTCACGATTTCACCTCCGCGGGTGAGCAGCGTATCGCGATGGATCTCATCGCTTTCGTTGATTTGCAGCTTGCCGTCCTTCACCAGGTGCACCAGGAACGCAGTAACGTTCCGCGCGTACATCTGGCTCGCGTGATACGGCACGGTGCTCGCCAGATTCACCTGCCCGATGAGCGTCACGCCATGCTTGACGACGTTTTCTCCCGGTACCGTAATCTCGCAATTCCCTCCACGCTCGGCGGCGAGATCCACGATGACGGAGCCTGGCGGCATGCTCTTCACCATTTCTTCGGTGACCAGAATGGGAGATTTTTTTCCCGGGATGACCGCAGCGGCAATCACGACATCGCTTTTGGCAACAACCTCGCCCAACAGTTGCCGCTGCTTCTTATAAAACTCTTCGTCCTGCGCGCGGGCATAACCGCGGGCGTCCTGCGCGTCCTTGGCTTCGATGGGAAGCTCCACGAAGCGGCCTCCGAGACTCATGACCTGTTCCTTTGCGGCGGGCCGCATGTCGTAGGCAGAGGCCACTGCGCCCAAGCGTCTTGCCGAGGCAATCGCCTGCAAGCCCGCCACGCCCGCACCGATGATAAACACGCGCGCCGGAGTAATCGTGCCCGCGGCGGTGGTCAACATCGGGAAGATGCGCGGCAATTTGTCCGCGGCCGTAACCACAGCTTTGTAACCGCAAATGGTGGCCATCGAGGAGAGCGCGTCCATGCTCTGGGCGCGTGTGGTGCGTGGCATGAGTTCGACCGAAAACGCCATCACGCCGGTTTTCGCAATTTCCTCGAGCGTTGAAACCGTCCCGAGCGGCCGCAGGAAGCCGATCAGCACCTGATCCCGCCGCATCAACGAAAGATCCGCTTTGCCGGTTTTATCGTTGGATCCGTGGCAGAGAACCTGCACGATGATGTCCGCAGTGCCAAAGACCTCGGCGCGGCTTGGTACCAGCTTCGCTCCTTTTTCTGCGTACTCTGCGTCCGGATAACCCGCTTCGACGCCTGCTCCGGCTTCGACGACCACCTGCAACCCGGCCTTGGCTAGGTTGGGGATCGCAGCCGGAACGAGCGCGACACGGCGTTCTCCTGGATAACTTTCACGCGGTACACCCACAATCATAAAGATGCCTCCCTGTCCTGCTTCAGGAGCACGTTCAAAAGTTCATCATAAAAATGTTTCGGGGGAGCGAACCCGGTGATATTGTCGCCTGCCGTTCGCGTTTGCGTCTACGGACCGGAAAATCCTTGTTTCTGACAGCCGGCTGGAACACGCAATGTCCGTGTACCGCTTTACTTCGCCAGCATTCTATCGTCATTTCGCCCAAAGTCCAAGCGGCTCATCCGTACCTCGCGGCTCTTTCGTCACTCCTTTGAACGAAATATTGCCTGAGCTTCGCGCAGGCGCTTCAGGACGCTTTCTTTTTCTTCCGTGGAGTTCCAGTCGTGGTAATGCGAGGTCACATCAATCGTCTGGGCAATCCAGGCGTCAAAATATTTAGCATCTTCGGGCGAGCGCTGCGGTTTCCCGGCGATGGTGATGTAGATCGGGCTGGTGGTAGCGTAGGCGTATTTGTCGAGAACGGGATATTCGGCTTTATCGGTGTAGGCGCGGAGAACGCACCAGCCGCTTTCGTTCAGGGGAAGCGTGCCGCTAACGTCGGCGGATTCTCGAGCGCCATCGAGCTTGAGGCTCTGCGCGACGCGGCCATTGCAGACCACATCGAAGTGATCCACAGGAACGATGGAGCGCAGCTTGGCGGTGAAGGGAACCGCGTCCTGAGGCGCATCGAAACGCAATTCATCGCCGACGCCATGATCGTTCAATGTGAATTCGATAAGTGGCCCATTGGTGGCAAACGTGCGCCCTTTTTTAAGAGCGTCCATCCAGACATCGAGATTCTGAGGCCACTCCGGCACCCACGCGTAAACGCGGTCGAATCCCACATTCCCGCGAATCGGCGCGGCGTAGTTTGTGGTGGCGTCGGTCCCCGCTCCCGCAGGCAGATGAAAACCCAGATTCAGCAAGCGATACCAGACGGCGGCGGTGGATTTGTGATCGCTGAAACCGACGATTTCCATGTAATCGAGTTTGCCGAGAGCGACGTCCACGGGCAGCTCGTCGGCGATGTTCTGCGGAGGTTTGGCGAAGGGATCGGGCTCTTCATCGAAAGGATGCACCGCGCCAACCAAAGCGCCTTGTGCATGCGCCATGTCATAGACATCGGCGTTCATCGGAAAAAGACTGGCCGCGGCGGTGTTGGGATAGCCCGCATAGCCGGGGAGCAGAATATGCTTCAGCGGCCCGAGAATGCCACGGTGGCCCCAATAGCTGGTGTGAAATTCCTGGCCATGAACGATAAGCGTTTCCGCGTCCGAAGCAGGATCAATTCCCTTGCCGTCATAAGCGATGTCCGGGAAACGCTGCTCCTTGTTCACGATCAAATTGTTCACGATCTGGACGTTCTCCGCTTTGGCCATTTGCGCAAGGATGCCCGGATTGCTCCGGTAGGTTCCGCCGTAATTCATGTGCACATGAAGATCGCTGCTGACCCATTTTCCACTTGTATCGCCCAGTCGCCATTTTGGGGCCAACTGAACAAGGACAGCATGGTTTCTGCCGGAGGCAAAGAGAGTCGTCTTTGACTGCAGGGGGCGCTGGAAGCCTTGCACCACGTCCACGTAAAATTTGCCGAGTGGCATGGTGACGCTATCGTTCCCTTTGGTATAGAAGTAGTGCGCTTCAAACGGCCGTTCGCTTCGATCGTAGCCATCGTCCGCAAAGATCCAAGAGTCCACCGGAGCGTAGAAGCGGCCATCTTCGCCGGTGATGGAAACTCGCGCTGGTGCGAGATGGCCGTTCTCGTCGGTGACGTGCACCGAAACGCTCATTGTGGGCTTTAAGTACTGGCGTTGGGCGATTTGAAGCTGCCATTGCCCCCCTCCCTCGTACCTCTGAAGCCAGAGCTCGGTGTTTCCGTTTCGATTGGAAACGAACGCAAGCGTTTTGCCGTCGGGCGACCAGCGGACATTGGTATCGTCCCAATCGCCATAAGAAATCGGAAAAGCGTCGCCGCCTTTTGCGGGCATGACCCACAATTGATGCCACTCGCGCCCGAGATAAGAGCCGTAAACCATGCGGGAGCCATCCGGAGAAAAATCCGGACGCGCATTCCAGTTCGTCTCTTCGTAGTGAATTTCGTGGGCAACGGCGCCGGGATCGGCTTTCATCAGCCAGAATCCGCCGGTGCCGTGAATGTGGCCCTTGTTGCAGATGAAGAGAACACTCTGGCCGTCGCGCGTCCAGACCGGATTGATTTCGGTGTCGTAGGGGCTGTAGTAGTAGCGCGGCAAATCGCTTTTCGTTTCGCCGGTGAGTCGCACGATGTTTTCCAGCTTTTTGTCGCGAACGTCCGCGCGAAAAATGTGGAAGCGCTTGTTGTAGGAGGTCGAAACGAACACGATGCGCTTTCCATCGGGGGACCAGCGCGGCTCAACATTCACCGCGCCTCCCTCGGTGAGCTGGTGCGCATTTCCGGTTGGGACATCGAGTAGCCAAAGTTCCATGGCATCTTTTTGATACGACACGTAAATGATGCTCCTTCCGTCGGGCGACCAGTCCGGCTGGTAGTCGTAGCCGGGGCCGTCGGTGAGCTGAACCGCTTCTTTCGAATCGAGCTCCTGCCGCCAGAGTGATCCCGCCATGGAGTAGACAACATCCTTCGAATCGGGTGCCCAGGCCACGCTGCTCGGGCCACTCGTCAATTGAGGAAGGTAGAGCTCGTGATAGTAGTAGGGATGAGGAAGATCAATCTGCGGAAGAACCGGCCTGCGCTGCGCTTGTGCGGGGAGAAACGCCATGGCGCATGCAGTGAGCAGAAAAGAAAGTTTTCTGTGCAAAAGGGCCTCCGGGATTTTCGGCATCGAATGCGGAATTAAGAACAGAGAACCCTATGCGAGATGTGCGGCTTGCGCAAGAGAGTATCTGAAAGAGTCCCGCCTTACGCCAAACCTATTTTCGATAGCGGCAGTTCGCGGGCGCGCTTGCCCGTCGCGGCAAAAATCGCGTTGCACAGCGCGGGCGTAAACGGCGGCACACCCGGTTCTCCCACGCCTGCCGGAGGTGCTTCGCTTTCCACAATATGCACGTAAGTTTCGCGCGGCGCCGTATTCATGCGCGCCATCGGGTAACTATCGAAATTGCCCTGGTTGATTACCCCATTCGTCGCGGTGATTTCGCCGTAGAAAGCGAGGCTGGCGCCGAACGTGGCCGCGCCTTCAAATTGCTGACGCACCATCTCGGGATTGACAATTATCCCCGCATCCACGGCAGTGTCCACGCGCGGAATCGTGACTTTGCCGTCCTTATCCATTTCCACCTGCACCACCGTCGCGACGTAGGTCAAAAAGCTGCGGTGAATCGCGAGGCCCATGCCGAATCCATTTCCGCTTTTCTTCTTGCCCCAGCCGGCCTTTTCCGTGGCGATTTCCAGCACGCGCCGGAATCGCGCCGTATCAATGGGATATTCCTTATAGTCGCCATCGTAATTCGGATAGTCCTTGGCGAGTTCGGATCTCGGAATAATCCTGCCCGGTCCAAGCAATTTGATTTCGTATTCGCGGGGATCTGCTCCTGCCGCATGCGCGAGTTCGCCTGAAAACGAATGTTCCGCGAAGGAATGGAAAATATTGCACACGCTGCGCAACCAGCCGATGCGAACGTGCGCAGCGGCTGCGCCGTTCTCCGCGCGATGATTGGGAATCGCGTACGGCAGATCGCTCCATCCCAGGCCGATCTCTCCGGCGTCGGCATGTTCCGCGCCCGCGTCGAACGTGGACGCAATCGGCGGGAACGTGCTGCGCTGCAGCCACGCCGTCGGCATTCCTTCCGGTCCCACCGCGGCTTTCATATACATGGCGGCCACCGAGTGATACGTGTCGAATTGGATGTCGTCCTCGCGGCTCCAGACGACCTTGACCGGCTTTCCGGTCTTCTGCGAAAGAACCGCCGCCTCGACCGCAAAGTCCGGAAACGACTTCCGGCCGAACGCACCGCCAAGCAGCGTCACATAAACCGTGACGTCTTCCTTCCTCAAACCGGTCGCAGCGGCCACGGCGTCCCGAGCCCCCTGCGGACTTTGCGTTGCGGCCCACACTTCCATCTTTCCATCGTGAAAATGCGCCAGCGCTGCGGGAGGCTCCATCGAAGCGTGCGCCAGCATCGGCGCGTAATACTCGGCCTCGATGATTTTTCCTCCTTTTGCGAACGCTTCATCCACGTTGCCAACGTCGCGCACCACTTTCCCCGGCTTGCGCGACGTCTCCTGCAATTCCCTCTTATATGGATCGGACGAATAAACGCTGTGCGCACTATCGGTCCATTCGATTTTTAGTTTTTTCTTGCCTTCCATGGCGGCCCAGGAATTATCCGCGATCACGGCCACGCCTCCGAGCGCTTGCATTGTTACCGGCGGCTTGAATCCCTCGAGCTTTTCCGTTTGTTTGACGCCCTTCATTGCAAGCGTGGCAGAATCGTCCACGGACTTCGGCGTGCTTCCAAGAACGGGCGGATGAGCGACATTCGCGAACAGCATCCCGTCCAGTTTGGTATCAAAGCCGTAGACCGCCTTGCCCGTGACCATGTCGTTCAAATCGTAGCTGTGGACACCCTTGCCGATGTAGCGCCACTCGCTGCGCGACTTCAGCTTCACATCCTCTTTCTTCGGCACGGGAAGCTTCGCGGCATCCGCCGCAACTTCGCCATAGCCGAGTTTCCTACCGCTCTTTTTGTGCAAAACCTCATGAACACCCGTGCTGCATTCGTTCTCGGGCACGTTCCATTTTTTTGCCGCGGCTTGCACCAGCATCAGCCGCGCCGTGGCGCCGGCCTCGCGCAGCGGGTCGAAAAAGCTACGCACGGAATGCGAGCCGTCGGTGTCCTGGTCGGCATATTTCTCGTCGCCTGTCGCCTGGACAATCTTCACGCGCGCCCAATCCGCGTCCAGTTCGTCCGCAACAATGCGCGGCAAAGCGGTGCGCGGGCCGCTCCCCATCTCCGAGCGATGCGCGATGATGTACGCGGTGCCGTCCGTATCAATCGCCAGATAGACGCTTGGCGCGAACGGCCCCTTCATCGAAGGATTCATCGCCGAGCCCGCGACGGAATCATCCGCGGCGAACAACTGTTCCGGCAGCAACTGCACGCTCAGCACAAACGCTCCCGCGCCGAGCATTCCCTTCAGGAAACCCCGTCGGCCTACATTCTCGATTCGCACCATCGAGCCCTCCGGTTTTTCGGACATGTTCAGCTTCACATCCTAACGCCGTTTGATTGTCCTGCAAATCCTCCGTGAGTCTCCGCGCGGAAGAGGCTGCGGGAGACACTCGCAGGGTACCCTGGAATGTTTAGCACTTCCCCGCACCGGATTGCGAGGCTGCTTGAGAAATGGTGAAGACAAGGGCACTCTGTTCTGCGGAGCTTCTCTCGCAAATGCAATCGGAAATTATGAAGCGCGCCATCGCGCTGGCCATCGAGAACGTACGCACGGGCCGCGGCGGGCCGTTCGCATGCCTGATCGTCAAGCACGGTCAGACGATCGCGGAAGGCATGAATCTCGTCGCCTCCACGAACGATCCCACCGCGCACGCGGAAATTGTGGCCATTCGCGGCGCCTGCCGCGCGCTCAATTCCTTTCAATTGACTGGTTGCGATCTGTACGCGACCTGTGAACCGTGCCCGATGTGCCTGGGAGCGATCTATTGGGCGCGCGCGGCGCGAGTTTATTATGCGGCGAATGCCGCGGACGCAGCTGCGGCCAGCTTCGACGACGCGTTCATTTACGCCGAATTGACAAAGCCGCCCGCGGACCGCAGCATCCCCATGGTGCAGCTCCTGCGCGAGGAATCGCTGGCCATCTTCGCGGCCTGGAAGGAGCAGGCCGGCAGAAAGCCCTACTAAAAGCGTTTTCAGCGATCAGGCATCGGGCCAAGCGCCAAGTGCCCGGCGCAAATAGACCATCTCGCCGAGATGGTACGCGTTGTGATCGGCGGTCAGCAGCCCTTCTCGCAGGATCGTCTGGCCGTCTCCCCAGGGAAATCTCGCGTACAGATCGGTGCGCGGACTTTTCACCAGTTTGATCAGTTCATTCAGGTCGCGCTTAAACTCGCGCACGCTTTTTTCCCACGCCGCTTCATTCGGAGGCACCGGCGTCTTCGGCCAGTAGCCGCCGGGGAACGGCGGAGAAACATGTTTGGGATTGCGGCTGAATTCCAGGATGTCCCATTGCGCCAGTCGCATGTGTTCCAGGAGTTGCCAGCCGGTATGAGGCAAGCCCTTGGCAAACACGCCGCGCTTGCGGGCGGGGAATCCCTCCACCGCATCCTCGAAATGCACGTGCGCTCCGCCGCCTTTCAGGAGATAGACAAGGTGTTCGCGCAGCTCTCGGTCGCTGCTCTTCGCGACACGCGCTGTGCGCTTCACTTTTCGTTTTGCCATGGGGACTCTTCCTCCGTTCGATCGCTTGCCGGCGGATTCCTGGGCTTGGTCGCTGGCTGGACTCCCTGAAGCTTGCGTTCAACGGCATTTTCTCATAATTCAGAGAAGCCGGAAAATGGGCTGGCCGTTGCCGCGGCGTGCCCTCCGCTGGCATACTTCCTGCTCCCCGCATCCTACGAGGATTTCAGAATGAAACGCGAAGTTCATCGCTGGTACTCGCATCGGCTTGGGCTCGAACTCGGCGTGGTCGTCTATGGACATTGGGGTTCGCCCATCGTGGGTTTTCCCACCAGCGCCGGAGACGAATGGGAACTCGAAGGCCAGGGCCTCATCGGCGCGCTCGGCGACTTCATTGACTCGGGCAAGATCAAGTTCTTTACTGTCAATTCCATCAATGGCTTGAGTTTCTACAACAAGTCCGCTCACCCTTTTCACCGCAGTTATGTCCAGTCCGTGTTTGACTCTTATTTCCGCGAGGAAGTGGTGCCCTTCATTTGGGACAATTGCAAGACTCCGGGCCTCGCCATCACTACCATGGGCTCTTCCTTCGGCGCGTATCACGCCGCGAATTCCCTTTTCAAGCACCCCGACGTCATCAAGCGCTGTCTGGCAATGTCCGGCGTCTACGACCTGCGAAACTTCATGGACGGCATGTACGATGACAATTTCTATTTCAATAATCCCGTGGATTACCTGTCCAATTTGAACGATCCTTGGAACTTTTCGCAGCTCGCCACCTGCGATATTCACCTTTCCACGGGCACGGGACCCTGGGAGAACAGCGCGCCCACCTACCGCCTCTCCGAAGTGCTTTCGCAAAAGGGCATTCTCCATCATCTGGACAACTGGGGACCGATGGGCGGCCACGATTGGCCCTTTTGGAAACACCAAATGCGCGAGTATGTCTCTCACGTATTCTGATTTTCCGGGGTTGCCGCAAATTTCTTGGAACCTCTCCTCGGACCTTTGAGGGCGTTTCTCCCTTGCATTTGCGGAAGAGTTCAGGACAAACCGAGGTGGTCGAGCTGGTAGTGGCCGTTTTCGATGACCTGGTCATCGTCAATCCACACGTTGCAGTTCCGCGTCAGCACGTCCACGTGCGTTTTGGATTTCCAGTCGGCGTGGGTCTGGCTGCCGTAAGGATCGCCGAAGGCGATGTGCACGCCGGGAAATTTTTCGTCCTGAAGCAGAATTCCGATCATTTCCGATAGGCCGAGATTCGTGCCGAACGCTAGCTCTCCGACGCGGTCGCTGTTTTCGTCCGTGTGGCAATAATCCCAGAATTCATTTTCCAGATCCTTGCGTCCGCACTCGACGCTAGCGAGCCGTCCTGACTTGATAGTCAGCCGCATCGGCGTGGTCTGCAGATCGCCGTATTTGCCGTTGAAGTAGTCGCCTGCCGTCGCGTCACACACGAATGTGCCATCCACGCTCGCAGGAGTCGTGAACACCTCTCCTGCCGGCAAATTGGACCAATATCGAGGGCTGATCAGTCCGCTCGTCTTTACCCAATCCAGCTTCTGATCGAAATGCGCGGCAAGTGATGTGCCTGCCTGGGTCTTTACCGTCAGCGTCTCCGCGCGAAGCATGCGTTCGCGCAGCTTGTCGCTCAACCGGTCCACCATGCGGTAATCCGCGCACATTCCCTGCTGCATGATTTGCGGCGTTACGCCGATCATGTGCGCGTAGCGAATCCTTCGCCTTTCGACAACGTGCACGATCGCCATGCGTGCGCCAAGCTCGCCGGGTTGCGGCGTCATCGCCAGAATCCCGGCGTCCGCTGTTTCAAGAGCATGCAAAACAGGTTCCGGCGCGTTCTTGAGCGGCCGCGGCCCGAAATCTTCGAGCAGAAGCGGCACGGTTTTCGCGTGATTGCGCTCGAGCGCGGCTTCCAGCGCCGCCGCCACGGCCCGGCTTCTCTCGTCCGCGATCAGCGCGACCTGCTCTCCGGGACGCACCGCAAGGCACGTTTCCACGGCGTTCTTCGCGCCAGGCATCAATGCAGTTTGGGCAGCGCCGAAGGGCATTTTTCTCATTTTATCGTTGTCGCACTCCATTTTACAGTTTGTCCCTCGAAAGATTTGCTCTCGCGATCATGAGGTTTCCTCCTTGCGATTTCAGTTTGCTCAGATGTCCCTCAGGGTTTGGAAATAACACGAAATGCGGGAACCTGCCCGCCCCCGCTGGTCACATTGGCCAGGCCCGTGGCGCTCAGCCGGGTGAGGAATCCGCACAGCTTTCCGCGATAAAGATACGGCGCGAAATCCACGAGCATATCGCGAAAGCCGACGTGGCCTTTTGGTTCCACGAACGGAAATACTTCGCGGCGAATCGGGATTCGCTCCTGTACGATCCAGCAGCCGTGATTGCCCGAAATGGCTTTCTCGATCGCGGCATCCCAATCGCTCTCGTTCGTTTCCCATCCGAGCGTCACGCCGCTTCCGCCATACTCATCGCTGGGCTTCAACACTAACTTTTCCCGGTTGCGGCGCATAAATGAAAGCAGTTCGATGTGCTCACCATAGTGTCCCGTCGGCACATCCGCGGCCACCCGCGTCCACGGCACGTGTTTGCGGATCAACAGTCGCTCGTCGAACGAAAAGAGCGAAGCATTGCGTTCGTCGGTCAACACCGCAAAGTATGCCTTCACGTGCGGAATCTTGCAGCGGAAATGGTTCGCCACGCACACTGCTCCCGCTTCATACGCGTCCACCAGGGCCCTGCACTCCGCCGGGCGCGCCACGATGTCGTTCATCAGCACGCGGCGATAGACGAGGTCAATTTTCTTGCCGTTAGCCGCGAGACTTTTTCCATCGAACACCAGCTCGCTTGGATCTGCCAGCTCCACCGGGACGCCCATTGCTCCAAAGCGCGCCTGCAGAATCTCGAATTCGCTCCACGTCGGCACGCCCCGCCAATCCACGATCGCCATCTGCGGAAGCGAAGATGTTCCTCCCCAATCGATATAACTCGTCACCAGCGCGTCCAGCAGTTTGGCGATTAGCGGATAGCTGTGTACCTCGAAACGCTTCGCAAACTCCCGCATCACCGGGAGATCGCTGAAGATGTTCGCCAAAGTTTCCGCGTATCCGGCTCCCGCAGGCGATTCGCCGTTGTATTCGGCGAACATCAGCGAATCGGGCAGCAGGAACGCGTCCAGGCGCGAAGCCGTGCTCGCCGGGCCATAACCGTTGTGAATGCGTACGAGCCGCTCCTCTTCCGGTCGAAGATGGAACTGCGCAAGCAGAGAAGGATCGTCGAGCGCGGCAGCGGTCACTCGCTCAGCAAGTTCCACCATCGTTTCGGCAACGATGCGTACGCGCTGCTCATCTTCGGGAGAAAGAAAAAATGGCCGGAGAAAGGGGCAGTGGACGCGGTCGCCAAAGACAAGTTTTTCCGCTCGCAACTTCTCATAAAACTGTTCCGTGAACCGCGTGGACGTGTCCAGCGACCCCCGCAGCAACTCGTGCCATGTTTGCGCCGGGTCCGGTGTCATTGAGGTCAAGACGGCGCCGGAGTTCATCTACGCGATTGCTCCTGGAGGAGGATTTGAGGTTCCTGCCGCTCTCGTTTGGCCTGCCGCCGCGGCTTTCGGAGCTCCCGTAAATCCGGCGGCGGCGCCGATTCCCAGCATCTCTTCCCAGCGCGGCCAGGCGTTGGAAGGTACGCCGAGAAGCGCGCGGTCAATCACCAGATTAGCCATCTTCTCCACCGCCAGGTCGAAATAGAACTCGGTGATGCGGTCGCGCTCAAAATCGGGCGCGGGATTCAGGAAGTCAATCGCATAAGGCACGTCGCCCTTGATGGCGAATTCAATCGTGTTCATCTCGTAGCCGAGCGCCTGATTGATGGTCTGTGCATCCTTCACCACCCGCATGCCCAGCGATGCGGAAAGATAATCGTGATCCACGTTATAGCGGCGTTCCTTCGGATCGTAGTGCACGGGAATGATGTCCGTCTTGCCAAAGGTGAAGCACCGCACGTAGCGGTCGAAATCAATGAACTCCTGCAGCGTCATGCAATAGGGAGCGGTTTTGTCGTATGCGGCGATGAGTTCTTCCTTGTCATGAACTTTGTAGACGTGCTTCCAGCCGCCTCCGGAAAATGGCTTGAGGATGGCCGGTCGTCCAACGTAATCCAGCAAAGCGTCCCACTCGATCGGGTAATTGAGGTTGTGCAGCGATTCTGCGGTGATGTCCACGTCGCTGGGATAGCCCTTTTGCGGCAGCAGAACTGTCTTGGGAATGGCGATGCCCAGTTTCGCCGCCACGGCATAATTAAAAAATTTATCGTCGGCGGTCCACCAGAAGGGATTGTTGATGACGTAAGTTCCCTGAAGCAGCGCGTGCTTCAAAAACCCCCGGTAGTACTCAACCTCGTGGGAGATGCGGTCAACGATCACGCGGTATTCGCCGGGTTGGCCCATCGGCGTGCCGCCGAGCTTCACGAATTCCGCGGCCACTCCATCTTTTTTTCCAAGCTGATTCACGCGCGCGATAAATGCGGGAGGAAAAGCGTACTCGCGCCCGCACAGCAAGCCGATTTTTTGCATGGGAGACGCTCCTTACCGCGATTCGCGCGTTTCAGCGCTCGCCGCTGTCGTCAGTTGACGGCATGTGCGGATGACTGCCGTGGCTCCGTAACGCCGCCCCGCGTTTCGGCGACGAGATGCCTTACCACTGCGTTCAAGTCGCCGGTCTGCTCGAAAACGCGCAACTGCCGCTCGGCGCTGGTACCTTCGTGCAGAATGGTCTGTATATATTCGACCGCGCTGCGGCTTCCCAGATCGTCCACCACGTCGTCCACGAGCTCGAGCAGTTCCGGAATCAGCGACCGCATCGGCACTTCCGCTTCCTTGCCAAAATCCACCATCTTGCCTTCGATGCCGTAGCGCGCCGCGCGCCATTTGTTTTCTTCGATCAGCGCGCGCCGGTAAATGCGCCAGCTCTGATTGTGCGTGTACAGCCGGTGCAGCTTCACCACGATCGCTTGCGTCAGCGCCGCGATGGCCACGGCTTCCTCGATCTTCGTGGTGACGTCACACATCCGGAATTCCAGCGTCCCAAACGCCGGATGCGGCCGCACGTCCCACCAGATTTTCTTGCCGTTATCAATGCAATTCAGCCGCACCAGAAGATTTACGAAATTTTCGTACTCGCTCCAGGACTCGAACTGCTCCGGCACACCCGTGCGTGGAAAACGCCGGAAAACGGTTGTCCGGAAAGATTTCAGCCCCGTGTTGCGCCCCATCCAGAAAGGAGAACTCGTGGAAAGCGCCAGGAGGTGCGGCAGAAAGTAGCGCACCATGTTCATCAAATCAATGGTGGTCTGCTTGTCCGGCATCGCCACGTGGATATGCATCCCGAAAATCAAAAGCGAGCGCGCGAGCTGCTGCAATTCCTCGACGATGTTCTGGTAGCGTTCGCCGGGAGAAATCACCTGGTCAATCCAGCTGGAGAACGGATGTGTGCCCGCCGCCGCCACTTGCAATCCCGCGCGCTCCGCCGCCGCCACCAACTCACCGCGCGTACGATGCATTTCGATGCGCAATTCGCCAACGTTCTCGCAGATGCGCGTTCCGGTTTCGACGATGGATTGGTGCATTTCCTGCTTCACTTGGTCGAGGATGTCCGGCGATGCTGAAGACACCAATTGCATGACGTGCGAACGCAATTCGCACGTCACGGGATCAATGATCTGGAATTCCTCTTCGACACCGATGGTAAAGCGGTGAGCCATGAGATGGCCCTCCGGGCAGCTGGGCTTTCGATGGGGACGCCGGGCCTATGATACCTTGCGGTCGCCGAAATTACATCCCTGCCCCTGGGCTTGTCCAAAAACTGGCCATGCGTCAAGGGTGACCGCGGGTCATATATGACCCCCGGTCAGATATGACCGTTGGTCATTTTTCTGCAAGCCTTTTCCGGACTGCCCGCTAATGGGCATTCTGCATTCTCTCGGGGGGGTTCTCCTGGAGCCGTCTCTCGGCACACCGTGCAAATGAGGAGGGAACCTGGCGGTCCCCCGCGTGAGAGGGAGAAACCACCTCGATCCGAGTTTGCGGCGACCACTCAAACGCCTGAAATTGTTCAGGCAGCTCCCAGCGCCCGTCGCTGCTGGAAGCACTCCCGGCAAAAGACCGGGCGACCCTGGGTCGGACGAAAAGGAACAGTCGTTTCCTTGCCGCACTGTGAGCAAGTGGTCTTGGTTTCCGACCTTACCGGTCCACCTCCGCCCCCGCCGCCTGTTTCCGCACGCTTGGCTTTGCAGGCTTTGCACCGCTTGGGCTCGTTCTTGAAGCCTTTGTCGGCAAAGAACATCTGTTCGCCCGCGGTGAATACGAATTCGGCGCCGCACTCCGAGCACTTCAGAACCTTGTCATGGTATTCCATGAACCGCTCTCCCCCCGTCCCCGAAGGGGCAGAGGGAAGCGCAGTCTCGGCACGAAAGGCCTGTATGTTGGGGGAAACCTGTCGTCCGGGGAAGCCGGGCTGGGGTCCCTTGGCCTGCGAGCGCGAATCGGCTGCTGCAATCCAAACTTCTCTGCCTAACCGGGGCCTGACTCGCGGAGACGCGGCGCTGAACTGCGAGAGGAGCAGGAATTACTCCTGTTCCCTCCGCTGCTTTTTGCGCAAGCGCTTCCGCGAAAGCGCTTCCTTGGCCCGGCGCTTCTCGCCGGGCTTCATATAGAAGCTGTGCTTCTTGATTTCCTTGATGATGTCTTCCTGTTGCACTTTGCGCTTGAAGCGGCGCAGCGCATTTTCCAGAGACTCACTTTCCTGGATAATGACTTCGGCCACGAATCGTTCACCCCCAATCCGGTTGGGATTGGTTCCTTTCTTGACCGGCCGCAAAGCGGCCGGTGCGGTTCCGCTGTTTCTTACGGACACCGCCCCCTGTCATTATCGCACGGCTCTCGTTGGCTGGTCACATACTCCCTGCCGGCAGAGCGCCTGAATTCAGTAATGTTCGAGAACACCTTTGAAGAGGTAGCTGGGCATCTTCTAATCAATTCGACCCGGCAAGTCAAGCAATCTTTCGCCACGGTGCCAGCTTGGAGGGAAATGCGGCGCCGGCGTAACGAACTGGATACTCCTTTAATGGTGTGGTAAATAAAGTGGATTTCCCCAGTGCGATGCTGAGTTCGCGCAAGCTGCGGCGCGCTGGCGAGCGCTCTGGTTTCTCTTGTTTCTTGCCTCTCTGTTGGGGTTAGAATGAGCCTGCATTTACAAAATGCGCGCCCGGGGGCCATTCATGTCCGACATGCGCGATGCCATCGTCGTACTTCTTGCGGGGGGCCAGGGCGAACGGCTCTGGCCGCTGACCCGTGACCGCGCCAAACCCGCCGTTCCTTTCGGCGCGCTCTACCGCATCATTGACATCACTCTTTCGAACTGCATCAACTCCAATCTGCGAAGGATTTTCATCCTCACGCAGTACAAGGCCCTCAGCCTTAACCGGCACGTCCGCGCCGGCTGGTCACCTCTTGCTGGGCTCGGCGATTACATCGAGCTGCTTCCTCCCCAGATGCGCGTTTCCAAGGAGTGGTACCAGGGAACCGCGGACGCCGTGTACCAAAACATTTATTCGATCGGAAGCGAGAGATCCAAATACGTCTTCATTCTTTCGGGCGACCACATCTACAAAATGAATTACGCCAAAATGTTCCAGCAGCATCTGGATTCCGCTGCGGACGTTACCGTGGGCACCATACAGATTCCCGCGCCCGAGGCAGCGAGGCAATTCGGCGTGATCGAAGTGGACAAGGATTGGCGCATCATCGGTTTCGAGGAGAAGCCCGCGCAGCCAAAGGAATCTCCGCACGCTCCCGGTCAGTGCAACGCTTCCATGGGCATCTACATTTTCAATACGCAGCTGCTCATTCCCATACTTCTCGCGGATTCCGAGGATCCCAAATCCCACCACGATTTTGGCAAGGACATTCTGCCGCGGATCATCAACAAGCACCGGGTTTTCGCTTACGATTTTGTGGATGAGAACAGCAAATCCACGCTCTACTGGCGCGACGTGGGCACGATTGACGCCTACTACGAAGCGAACATGGATCTGGTGGATGTTTCGCCCATTTTCAATCTTTACGACAAGGAATGGCCGCTGCGCACCTGGCAGCACCAGTATCCTCCCGCGAAATTCGTTTTCGGCGATCCGGACCGCATGGGCGTGGCTGTGGACTCGATCGTTGCGGGCGGATCGGTGGTCTCCGGCGGGCGCGTTTCGAAATGCGTCGTCGGCAACGACGTGCGCGTGAACAGCTACTGCGACGTTTCGGACAGCATTATTTACAACCACGTGAATGTCGGGCGCCATTCAAGAATCCGGCGGGCGATCATTGACCGCCACGTCAGCCTCCCTGAGCGTACGGAGATTGGCTACGACCTCGAAGCCGACAAACGCCGCTTTCACGTTACGGATTCGGGGATCGTCGTGGTGGTGCGGCAGGAATCCCTCATCGAAGAGCCGGAGACCGCCTAGCATGAGGGGGTGATCAGAGGACTGTTTCTGTGACCTCGTCTCCGTTTCGTGCATCCAAATTCTGCAAAGCGTAAGGTGGATCGGAACGATCTCGCCGGATGGAGCACGAGGAAATGCCATGGCCAAACCAGTGTTGATGGCCGTTGATGATGATGCGGAAGTCTTGCGGGCGGTGGATCGCGACCTGCGCAAGCATTACGCGGAAAACTACCGCGTCATGCGCGCGGATTCCGGCGCTTCGGCACTCCACGCGCTGCAAGGGCTTAAGAAGCGCGGCGAAGCTGTCGGACTCTTGCTCGCCGACCAGCGCATGCCGGAAATGAGCGGGGTCGAATTTATTCGCCGCGCCATGGAGCTTTATCCGGATTCGCGCCGCGTTCTGCTCACAGCTTATGCGGATACCGATGCGGCGATCCAGGCCATCAATCAAGCGAAAATCCACCATTTTCTTTTGAAGCCGTGGGACCCGCCCGAACAGCAGCTGTATCCCGTGCTGGATGATTTGCTGGAAGACTGGCAAGCAGGTTTCCGGCCCGCTTTCTCGGGAGTGCGCGTCCTGGGGCATCGCTGGTCGCCGCGCTCTTATGCCGTGCGCGATTTCCTTGCGCGCAATCAGGTACCGCATCACTGGCTGGACGTAGAGAGCGCGCCGCAGAATAGCGAGATTCGCGAGGCGCTCGCCCTGGTGGGTGGCGAAGCAGCGAAACTTCCTTCCGTAATTTTCTCCGACGGAACGTTCCTTCCTGATCCCACCACGCTGGAAATCGCCGCGCGTCTTGGCCTGCGCACCCGCGCGGAAACTTCTTTTTATGATCTCCTTATCGTGGGCGGCGGGCCTGCGGGACTTGCCGCAGCGGTCTATGGCGCTTCGGAAGGTTTGCGCACCGTGATGATCGAGCGCGACGCTCCGGGCGGCCAGGCGGGAATGAGTTCACGCATTGAAAATTATTTGGGATTCCCTTCCGGCTTGAGCGGCGCGGACCTTGCGCGCCGCGCCGTGGCCCAGGCTCGGCGGTTTGGCGTGGAAATTCTCACCCCGCAGGAAGTCAGCAAGTTGCGCGTGGAAGCCGGATCGAAATTCCTCACCCTTGCCGACGGCACGGAAATCGGCGCGAAGGCGCTCATCATCGCCACGGGCGTGTCCTATCGCCGGCTCGACGTACCCGGAATGGACCGTGTGCAGGGCGCGGGAGTATATTACGGCGCTGCCATGACCGAAGCTGCCTCCTGCCGCGGCGAGGACGTGTACATTGTCGGCGGCGCGAATTCCGCGGGACAGGCGGCGATGTTCTTTTCGCAGTACGCCCGGCGGGTCATCATGCTAGTCCGCGGCAAATCGCTGCAGGCCAGCATGTCGCAATATTTGATTGACCAGATTCGCCAGACGGAAAACATCCAGGTCGAATTGAATTCGCAGATCGTCGAAGTTTTCGGAGAAGATCATCTCGAGGCCGTTTCCATTCTCTGCACCACAACGAACGAAATCCAAAAAGTCAGCACCAACTCACTGTTCATATTCATCGGCGCCGCTCCGCGAACGGAATGGCTCGCGGATATCGTTGAACGCGACGAGAAAGGCTTCATCGTGACGGGGCCGGATCTCATGCGCGACGGCAAACCACCTCGCAGTTGGCCTCTTGAGCGCGATCCGTGGCTTCTCGAAGCCTGCATCCCGGGAATTTTCGTCGCCGGAGACGTACGCTATCGCTCGATCAAGCGCGTGGCCTCGGGAGTCGGCGAAGGCGCCAATGCCGTGCAGTTCGTGCATCAGTACCTGAGCACCGTCTGACATGAGCGAATCGCAAACAGCCGGCCAGATTGCCCGCATCGTCGCGGATCTGCGCGGCGTCTCCATCTTCAGCGATCTGCCAGCCGAGGACCTGGAGTGGCTTGCCGCCCGCATGGAGGAATTGAAGTTCCCCGGGGGCGAAATATTGTCGCGTCCCGGCGATCCCGCCGAGCATCTCACCGTGATCCTTGAAGGCGAGCTGCAATTTGAGCGCGCTGATGCTCCGGGCGCTCCGTTCTTCATGGCCACCGCAGGGCAGGTCACCGGGTATCTTCCTTTTTCGCGTTTGACACAGTTCACCGGCACGGCTCGTACGGTGCTTCCCACGCGCATGCTGCGACTTCATAAACAGCATTTTCCGGAAATGCTGCAACGAATGCCGCTTCTCGGGCAACGGCTCGTGGGCATCATGTCCGATCGCATCCGCGAGACCACGCGCACGGAGACGCAGCACGAAAAGCTCATGGCGCTGGGCAAGCTTTCCGCAGGACTGGCGCACGAGCTGAATAATCCGGCGGCGGCCGCCCGCCGCGCTTCGCAGTCGTTGGTCGAGGCTATGAACAACGTACGCAGCGCCAGTATCAAGCTGCTTAAGCGTTCGTACTCGGACGAGCAGCGCAATGTGCTTCTCCAGTTCGAGCAGGAAGCGGTGCGGCAAGCATCCTCCCCGGCGTCTCCTTCCGTGGACCCGCTCGATTTCAGCGATCTCGAGGATTCCATCACGAACTGGCTCGAACAGCACCAGGTTGAGGAGCCCTACAAGATTGCCTCGGTTCTGGCGGATGCGGGAATCTCCGCGGAGAAGCTCGATGCACTTGCTGCTTCAACGGGCGAGGAAACCGTGGGCTATGCAGTGCGCCGTGTGGCGGCGCTGATCACGGTATATGGCCTTGTCCAGGAAATCGAAAACAGCACGCGCCGCATCAGCGATCTGGTCACCGCCATCAAACGCTATTCCTATATGGACCAGGGACCCATGCAGGAAGTGGACCTGCGCGAGGATTTGGAAAATACATTGAAGATTTTTGGCCACCGCTTGAAAACGGGGGTCACTGTCGTCCGCGATTACGATTCGCAGCTTCCGCGCGTCTGCGCCTATGGCGGCGAGCTCAATCAGGTGTGGACCAATCTGATTGACAATGCCATTGACGCGATGAAAGGCGAGGGCGAACTTCGCGTTCGCACGCTTCGTGAGCTGGACTGCGCCATCGTGGAAATCGGGGACAATGGCCCGGGAGTGCCGCCACAAATTCAATCGCGCATTTTCGAGCCATTTTTTACCACCAAAAAGGTGGGAGAAGGGACCGGGCTGGGCCTCGATACGGTCATGCGCATCGTACGCAGGCATCATGGCTCGATTGAGCTGAAATCGCAGCCCGGGGATACGCGCTTTCGTGTCCGTCTGCCGTTCAAGCAGCCGGTTGCTCCATCGCAAGCTGAGGAGGCCAAAGCACAATGAGTCCCACGTGCATTCATCTGAGACAAACAAAGCACGCAAAGCCACATACCAAAGGCTGCGAAGAGTGCCTCAAGATGGGCGATACCTGGGTTCATTTGCGGCTCTGCCTAGAATGCGGCCACGTCGGCTGCTGCGATTCTTCCAAGAACAAGCACGCCACGAAACATTTTCATGCCACGAAGCATCCCGTCATCCAGTCCATCGAGCCAGGCGAGGATTGGATGTGGTGTTACGTGGACGAACTGATGGCGGAACCGTAAGAGAAATCTGATTGTCAACTTTTTGGCTTTCTCAAACTCCAGGCGCCATCGGGTTCCAACCCTTCCGAAAGAAATGAAAATGCCTCCCGCGTTTCATCCGAAACGCCGCGGTCTGATCACGAGCTGATGCGGAGCTGAAGTTCGTCCTCTGATACAATCGTGGGTTGCATTTTCCCGAGGAGAAGCCACAGTTATGTCCACGAAGATCAGCAAAGTCCATGCGAGACAAGTGCTCGATTCCCGAGGCAACCCCACCATTGAAGCCGATGTTGTGCTCGAGTCCGGAGTATTGGGCAGGGCGATTGTGCCCTCGGGCGCTTCCACCGGAGAACATGAAGCCCTTGAATTACGCGACGGCGACAAAAGCAAGTATCTCGGCAAAGGAGTCCTGAAAGCTGTTGCAAACGTGAATGGCGAACTCGCCAAGGCTGTCACGGGCTTTGACGCGACGGATCAGCCTGGGCTCGACCGCAAAATGATCGCGCTCGACGGCACGCCAACGAAATCGCGGCTCGGAGCGAACGCCATTCTTGCGATCTCCATGGGCGCCGCGCGCGCTTCCGCCACGGCGCTAAAGCAGCCGCTGCACAAATATCTTTCGCAATTTTCGAGCGACAAAAGCGCGAATCTTCTTCCGCTGCCGATGATGAACATTTTGAACGGCGGCGCGCACGCGGATAATTCCGTGGATTTCCAGGAATTCCTGGTGATGGCCGTGGGCGCAAAGAGTTTTTCGGAAGCCTTGCGCTGGGGCGTGGAAGTCTTCCACTCGTTGAAAGCCGTGCTGAAGAAACACGGCTACTCGACGGCCGTCGGCGACGAAGGCGGATTTGCACCCAACTGCAAGTCCAACGAAGAAGTCATCCAGTTGATTCTCGAAGCCATCGCCGCCGCCGGCTACAAGCCCGGCGAGCAGGTGGCTCTGGCGCTCGATCCGGCGGCCAGCGAGTTCTACGACAAAGCCAGCGGAAAATATGTTTTCAAGAAATCGGACAAGAGCGCGCATTCGCCCGAGGACATGATCGAATACTGGGCGAAGTGGGTGGAGAAATATCCCATCGTTTCGCTGGAGGACGGCATGGGCGAGGATGATTGGCCCGGATGGAAAAAGCTGACCGAGAAAATGGGGGCGAAATCATCGAAGAAGCGCATCCAGCTAATAGGAGATGACATTTTTGTGACCAACACGGAGATTTTCAAGCGCGGGATTGATGAGGGGATTGCCAACGCCATCCTGATCAAGCTGAATCAGATCGGCACGGTTACGGAAACGATCGAAGCCGTCGAGATGGGCCGGAAAGCCGGCTACAAATCCATCATTTCGCACCGTTCGGGCGAGACTGAGGACACGTTCATCGCGGATTTTGCTGTCGCCACGGGGGCCGGGCAGATCAAGACCGGATCGGCTTCGCGCACCGATCGCATTTCGAAGTACAACCAATTGCTGCGCATCGAGGAGGAACTTGGCTCGGCCGCGCGCTTCGCGGG
>DATJAD010000037.1:0-45655 GCA_035516615.1 Candidatus Acidiferrum sp. | reverse complement strand
AGAAGCTCGACAATTTGCGGGGAAGTGAGCGGTTCGAGGACATAAACCTTGGTGCGAGAGAGAAGCGGGGAAATCACTTCGAAGGAGGGATTCTCCGTGGTCGCGCCGATGAAGATGATGTGGCCGGCTTCTACGTGAGGGAGAAAAGCGTCCTGCTGGGCCTTGTTGAAGCGGTGGACTTCGTCCACAAAGACAATGGTGCGATGGCCCGCGCGGGACTTAAATTCTGCGGCGGCCATTACGTCTTTGATTTCCTTGATGCCCGCGAGAACGGCACTGAAAGCCACGAAATCGGATTTGGTAAGGCGGGCAATGAGGCGAGCGAGAGTGGTTTTGCCGCAGCCCGGAGGCCCCCAGAAGAGCATGGAGCCAAGGTTGTCGCTTTCGATCTGCATGCGGAGAGGCTTGCCGGGGCCGAGGAGCTTTTCCTGGCCGATGAATTCGTCGAGGGTGCGAGGGCGCATGCGCTCAGCGAGCGGCTGATTGGCGAGCAGAGTGTCGGCGTCAGATTCGCCGGAGGGGATGGGAGCAAAGAGGCTCATGGGGTTCTCAAGCTAGTTTAGAGCTTTTGCGGATTGGGGAGAAGCGGCCACGGCAGATGGCGGCAGCTATGAAAGTGGAAGAAGAGCCCGGCTGAAGTCCGGCATCTACAGGAAGCCGGGAGAAGCGCAACCGCCGAGGCGCCATTACGATTGCGCGGACAAAGAATTACGCTGGCGGGCGGCTTCGTAGAAGAGGACGGCGGCGGCAGCGGCGGCGTTGAGCGACTCGATGCCGGTAACCATGGGAATGCGGAGGCGGGCGTCGGCGCTGCGCTCGACTTCTTCTGGCAAACCGGCACCTTCGTTGCCGATGAGGAGAGCAACGGGTTCGCACCAATCCACTTCCCAGGGAGCGAGGTAGGGTTGATCGCCATCGGCCGGTTCACGGAGAGTGGAGGCAAGAGTGCGGACTCCCGCGACGCGAAGCTGCGCGAGAACAATGGAAAGGGCCATGCCAGGGAGAATGGGAAGATGAAGCGCTGCACCGGCGGAAGCACGGAGTGCTTTGGGAGAAAAAGGGCTGGCGGTGCCGCTCTGGCCCGACGCGGCGGTGACGGCGGCGGTAGCACCAAAGGCTGCGGCGGTGCGGAGAATAGTGCCGACGTTGCCGGGATCCTGGACACCGACTAAGACGGCGAGGAGCGGAGCGGCGCCGGAGGATGATAGGCGAACAATGTCGTCGAAAGAGGCTTTGCGCGGTTGCACGAGCGCGGCGACGCCCTGGGGAGTTTCCGTGTCGGCGATGCCATCGAAGAGGCGGTCGGTTGTGCGGAGTACGGGGAAAGCGATTTCGGATTCCACAAGATAGGGTGCGAGGCGAGTGCGGTGGCGTTCGCCGGACTCGCTAAAGATGACCGCGCCTACAGAGCAACCGGAGCGGAGAGCTTCTTCGACGAGGCGAGGGCCTTCGACGCCGACAAAGCCCTGTTCCGTGGGCAGGCCACCACGAAGGGCCATGCGAAAGCTTTTCAGCCAGCGGTTGTCGCGGCTGGTGAGAACGTCGCGAGCGCCCGGAGCACGATCGGAGCGCGAAGATTTGCCGGGAGATGCCATTGGAGTGGAGGGTAGCAAATCTGTGGGCGGCAGCGCCAACACCAGACGCGGCGGCTTCGGGGAGGGCCCAAGACAGCCAGTCGAGAGGCTTTGCCGACAGGGGTCTCGATACTTGACCAGCAAGGTCCGTTATTGCATGGCCGCGAAGCGTATGGTAGCGTCGCGACGAGATGGGCAGCGGCGCGAAGCGCTGCGGTGGGGTGGTAACTTCGCAAAAGGCCAGAAAGTTGCCTGCAGAACTGCTACGTGTCAACCCGGAATCCCCCGAAATCGAAGTGGTGCGGTATGCGGCTGGGCTGCTTGCGCGGGGCTGCGTGATCGCGTTACCGACGGACACGCTCTATGGCTTGGGGGCGGATCCATTCAATCTGGCGGCGGTGGACGAGATTTACCGTGTGAAGGGCAGGCCGGAAACGCGTGCGCTGCCCATTTTGGTGAATTCGCTGGATCAGGCAATGCTGCTGGCGCGGGACGTGCCGCAGAATTTTTTGCGCCTGGCGGAAAAATTCTGGCCGGGAGCGCTGACGCTGGTGGTGGAGGCTTCGCATCGCGTGCCGTTGAAGGTGACGGCGAATACCCGAAGGGTCGCTTTGCGGTGGCCGCGAAACAATGTGGTGACGCGGTTGATCGAAGAGTTTGACGCGCCGATCACGGGAACGAGCGCGAATATCTCGGGATTTCCTTCGTGCGCCAGCGGCGAGCAAGTGATGAAGCAACTGGGGGCGCGGCTGCCGCTCATTCTGGATTCGGGAGAGACGAAAGCGACGCTGCCTTCAACGATCGTGGAATTGATGGATGATGCTTGGAGGATTGGAAGGGAAGGCGCAGTGCCGAGCGCGGAGATTGAGGCGGCATTGGAATAATGGAAGTTGAGGGCTGGCACCTCACATCTAATAACAAATAGCTCAAAGCAAACCTGGAAAGAAAGAGGTTCGTACCTCGCGAACGGCGCACTTGAGGGCAGAAATGTGCCGATTTTCGAGGTCGTGTTACGGGTGAGGTTTGAGGGCGGCGAGGAAGTCGTAATCGCCGACGGGAGAGAGTTGTAAATCACCGAGTTCGCGGCGGTGGACGGAGACCACATCGGTGAACCAGAGGGGGATATAGGGAAGATCTTCAGCGAGAATTTTCTGGACTTCGGAACAGAGTTCCTTTCTCTTTTCATGGTCCATTTCTACGCGAATCTGGTCGGTGAGCGCGTCCACAAGCGGATTGCGGTAGTGTCCGCGGTTGGCGCCATCGGGTGGGAAGCGCTTTGAGGAAAAGAACAGCTCGAAGGCGGCGGGATCGTCGTTGGCGCCGACCCAGCGGAGAAAGGTGAGCTGGAAATTGCCGCGGACGGAATCGGAAAGCAGAGTGGCGAGCTCGAGCGGCCGGAGTTCGAGATCAATTCCGACTTTGCGCCATTCCTCCTGCAAAGCGGCACCGACGAGGCGAGCCTCCTCCTGAGTCGTAGTTTTCAGCGTGAGATGAAAACGCATGCCGCTGGACTGACGGGGAAAGCCTGCGGCATCGAGGAGTTTTTCCGCGCGAGCAGGATCGTAGGGATATTGCGCGACGTTTGGCTCGTAGGCCCAGTGATTGGGCGGAAGAATGCCGGAGGCGACGCGTGCTTCGCCGTGAAGCAGATAGCGAATGAGGGATTCGCGATCGGTGGCGAAGGCCAGGGCCTGGCGAACTTCGCGATGGGCGAGTATGGCATCTTCGAAGTTGATGCCGAGATAAGCAAAATTTGTGCCGCGGCGTTCGGTGAGCATCAGATCGGGCTGACGGATGAGTGTGGGGATCATGTCGGCGGGAAGGGAACTCATCTCGAGGTCGGCGGAGCCTTTACGAAGTTCGAGGGCGCGGACGACGGCGTCAGGCACAACGCGAAAGCGGACAGTGGCGATATCTGGTGCACCGAGAAAGTAGTCCGGATTGCGGCGAACGATGACCTGATCGTCCTGGGCCTGCGAAACGAAAACGAATGGGCCCGAGCCGATGGGATGAAGCGAGAAATCGGGGCCAGCGTTTTGCGGAACGATGCCCACGGCGGGACGCGAGAGATCCCAGAGGAACGAAGCGTACGGCTCCTTGAGATGAAAGACGACGGTGGCGGGATCGGGAGCTTCAATTTTCGCGACGTTTTGAAAGGCGCCGCGCTTGGGAGACCGGTTCGCGGGATCTAGCATGAAATCGAAGGTGGCTTTGACGTCGGCGGAAGTGAGCGGACGGCCATCGTGAAAGCGGACGTTATTGCGGAGATGAAAGATGTAGGTCAGCGGATCGGGGGTGTTCCAGGATTCGGCGAGGTCACCGTGGAGATTCATTCGATCATCGCGAGCGACGAGGCTGCTGAAAAGAAGGCCGTCAATGCGCTGGGATTGGGAATCGGTGGCGAAGCGGGGATCGAGGTTGGTGGGATTGGATTCGATGACGAAGGTTAGCGAGGAGGGATCGAATTTTTGGTGGCGCGCGCAGGCGAAGAGAAAAAAGACGGAAACACAGAGGGCACAAAGGAAGAACGGAGAGATCGGAGAGGCGTTGCCAAGAAGAAGCCTGGAGACGAGAGAGCGGCTAGCGCGGAGGGGCATAGCAGATTTTACCGAGAATTGCCGGACCGCGGGCGCCGGTGGCAGAAGGAAGATTGGAAGGGCGGCGGTGGAATGTCTCGTAGGCAAGCAGGGCGAAAGCGTAGGCCTCCTTGGCGGCCTCGGGAAGACCGAGTGAAGCGGATGGGATAAGTTCGATGCCCGGAAGAAGAGCGGAGAGCTGCCCGAGGAGCAACGGATTGTGAGCACCGCCACCGGAGACGATGAGCTGGGCAATCTTGTTGCTGGGAAGGACGAAGCGGTGCAATGCATCGGCGATGGAGAGCGACGTGAATAGCGTGACGGTCCGGATGAGATCGTTGGATGCAGCGCGATGGCGGCGGCCAAGCGCAAGAATGCGATTCACATATTCTTGGCCAAAATATTCGCGACCGGTGCTTTTGGGGGGCTTCAATCGGAGATACGGATCGAGAAGCATCTCGTTGAGGATTGTGGGGATCGAGCGGCCGCGGCGCGCGAGACGCGCGTTTTTGTCAAAGCGTTGACGTCCGCGCGTGAAATGGGAGACGAGCGCGTCAATCAGCATATTGCCGGGGCCCGTATCGAACGCGATCACATCGCAGGGTTTCGCGTTGGCGGGAATGGCCGTGATATTGGCGATGCCGCCAAGATTCAGCGCAACACGGCCAATCTTGTTGTGACGCAGCAGGAGATAGTCGGCGTAGGGAACGAGAGGGGCGCCCTGGCCGCCAAGAGCGAGGTCCGCGGGTCGAAAATCGCCGACGGTGGTTATGCCAGTACGGGCGGCGATGACGGAAGGATCGCCGATTTGAAGAGTGGAAGCTGTAGGCCTGCCTAGGAACGCTTCCGGCTGGCCCCGGTGAAAGATCGTCTGCCCGTGGCTGCCGATGAGCGAAATTGTTCGCGGCGAAGCGCGGAATTCCTTGCAGGCGGCGAGCGCAACGTCAGCAAACGCGGCACCCAGACGAAAATTCAATTGGGAGATTTCGGCGGCGGGGACTGGCGCACCCTCAGCGATGCGGAGAATTTCGAAGCGTAGCTTTTTGGGGTGAGGAAAACTGGCGTGATCGAGGAGCTTGCCGGTGAGATGCGGCGGGGCGCCGGAAATGCGCGCCAGGGCGACGTCAATGCCGTCGGCGGAAGTGCCGGACATGATGCCGAGCACGAACATGGGCTTTGTAAGCATGAGCAGACGACAAAAAGAGTTGTAACACAGAGGACACGGAGGACACAGAGAAGACGAGAGAGGAAAGACAAAGAAGTAACACACGAAACGCAGAGGCAGAGCGGAAAGAGCGGAGATACGCGGCCGCAGTGGAAATGTAGGTCTGGTCAGGAGATTTGTTTCTTGAGGTCGGAAAGGAGATTGAGGGCGTCGAGGGGCTTTAAGTTGTCGAGGTCGGCGGAACGAAGTTTTTCGAGGACGCCGCGATCGAGCGGGGTGAAGAGGACTTGCTGGTCGCCGTTATTTGAGTGAGCTTCTCCGGCGCCGGGTGAGAGGGTTTCGCTGAGCTCGTGCTCGCTCTGCTCGTGTTTTAGGAGCACTTCGCGCGCGCGCTCGATCACCGTGCGTGGAAGACCGGCGAGACGCGCGACTTCGATGCCATAGCTTTTGTCGGCGCTGCCGGGTTCAACGCTGCGAAGAAAAATGATCTCGTTGGGCGTTTCCTTGACGGAAACATGAACGTTTTTCACGGTGGGGAGAAGATCGGCAAGCTCGGTAAGCTCGTGGTAGTGCGTGGCGAAGAGCGTGCGGGCGCGCGTGTGTTTTTGCAGATGCTCGACGACGGCCCAGGCGATGGAGAGGCCGTCAAAGGTGGCGGTGCCGCGGCCGACTTCGTCGAGTAGAACGAGGCTGGCCGGCGTGGCGTGGTGAAGAATGGTGGCGACTTCGCTCATTTCGACGAGAAAAGTGGAACGCCCACGAGCAAGATTGTCGTTGGCGCCGATGCGCGTGAAAATGCGGTCGGTGATGGGCAGGCGCGCCTGACGCGCGGGAACAAAGGAACCGATCTGGGCCATGATGATGATGAGCGCGGCCTGGCGAAGATAGGTGGATTTGCCACCCATGTTTGGGCCGGTCAAAAGCAGGAGTTGCTGGCGATCGGATTCGAGACAGAGATCGTTGGGAACGAAGCGCTCGCCGCGCTGGCGGAGGAGTTCTTCGATGACCGGGTGGCGGCCGCCGATGATGAGCAATTCGCCCGTGGCGTTGAACTCGGGGCGAGCGTAGCCGCGGTCAGCGGCCAGCTTTGCGAGCGCGGCGAGCACGTCAAGTTGCGCGACGGCGGCCGCAGTGCGGCGAAGGCGCGCGGCTTGCGCGGCGATGCCGGAACGTACGTCTACGAAGAGCTGCCGCTCGATCTCGAGGATGCGTTCATCGGCGGCGAGCACCTTGCGCTCGTAATCTTTCAGTTCGGAAGAAGTGAAGCGTTCCGCGTTGACCAGAGTTTGCTTGCGTTCGTAATCGGCGGGCGCAAGTGCAAGATTCGGCTTCGAGATTTCAATGTAATAGCCGAACACCTGGTTGAAGCGGATCTTGAGCGAGGCGATGCCGGTGCGCTTGCGTTCGCGATCCTCCATGGCGGCGATGACTTGCTTGCTGTGCTGGCTAAGGTTACGTAGTTCGTCAAGCCCGGGATGATAGCCGGTTCGGATGACTCCGGGATCGGTGGAGAGAGCGGGCGGTTCGTCGGCGATGGCGCGCTCAAGGCGTTCACGCACGTCGGCGAGGTCGTCCATTTCGGTGAACAAGGAGCGAAGGAGTTCGCTTCCGCCTAAGGGAGGAGGGGTGAGGAAATTTTTCAGGACGGGAAGCTGCGCGAGAGACTTCCGCAACGCCACGAGCTCGCGGGGGGTAGCGAGGCCCAAAGTAATGCGGCTGGTCAACCGCTCGAGATCTTGGATTCCTCTCAACTCCTTGCGAATTTCACCGCGGACCACGGTTTGCTGGACGAGATGAGCGACGGCGTCGAGGCGCGCTTCGATTGCGTCACGGTCAATCAAGGGACGAAGAAGCCAGGCGCGAAGAAGCCGCGCGCCCATTCCAGTAACGGTTGCGTCGAGCGTTGCGAGCACCGTAGCGGGCGAACCTTTGGCCGCATCATCGGAGAAAAGAGGAGCGACCAGTTCGAGGTTGCGGACCGAGATTGGATCGAGGATGAGGGCGTTCTGCTGCTCGTAATAGCGTACGTGATCAAGATGGCGAAGCGCTTCGATGCCCGCGGCGTCATCGCCACGAGAAGCGTTTTCCCGTAAATAGTGGATGACTGCACCGGCTGATGAGACAGCCCAAGGATGATCGTCCAGCCCGAGCCCAGTGAGCTCGGCGAGGCCAAACTGTTCCTGCAAGATACGGCGGGCGTACTCGTACTGGAAAATCCAATCTTCGATGCGCGTTTCCACGCCGCCAGTGCCCTCGAGAAGCGTGGTTTTTGAAGTTTCGAAGAGCTGCTGAGGGCGCGGAAGCAAAGTTTCGCGCGGATGCAAAAGCTGGAGCTCATCGCGCAGGTATTCTTCCGCGCTTGGGCCGCGGAATTCGGTGGTTTGAAATTCGCCGGTGGAAAGATCCACGAAGGCGAGACCAATCGCTTGAGAGGAAGAGTCAGCGGAGACGGCGGCGAGAAAGTTATTTTCCCGGGCATCGAGAACCGCAACGTCCGTGGCGGTGCCTGGGGTGATGACGCGGACAACTTCGCGACGTACAAGTTTCTTGCCCGGTCCGGGAAGCTCCATCTGGTCGCAGATGGCGACTTTGAAGCCGGCACGAATCAGGCGGGCGATATAGCCGTCGGCGGCGTGATAAGGAACGCCGCACATGGGGATCGGCTGTCCCTTCTCGCGGTTGCGCGAAGTGAGCGTGATCTGCAGCTCGCGAGAGGCGAGTAGCGCGTCTTCATAAAAAAGTTCGTAGAAATCACCAAGACGGAAAAGCAGCAGCGCCTGCGGATAGCGCCCCTTTATGGTGTGGTACTGCTGCATCAACGGTGTGGAAGGGTCACTCATGAAAGAGGATCAAACCTCATTTTCCAGCTGAGTCAAAAGAAAAGCGTAATCCAGAGCGATCTCGCGAAGATAATCATAACGTCCCGATGCCCCGCCGTGTCCGGCGCCCATATTGATCTTGAACAACAACGGATTCGCGCCGGTTTTCAAGCGGCGAAGTTGCGCCACATATTTCGCGGGCTCCCAGTACATCACCTGGCTATCGTTCAAAGAAGTCTTTATGAGCATCGCCGGGTAGGGCTTGCGCTCGAGATTGCTATATGGACAGTAGGATTTCATATAGAAATAATCTTCCGCAATCTGCGGATTGCCCCATTCTTCGTACTCGCCCACCGTCAGCGGAAGCGTCGCGTCGAGCATGGTATTGATCACATCCACGAACGGGACGTGGCTGATCACCGCGCGAAAGAGGTCGGGACGCATGTTTGTCACCGCGCCCATGAGCAAACCGCCCGCGCTGCCTCCCTCAATGGAAAGCTTTTGCGGCGAAGTGTACCTTTCCGCGATCAGGTGTTCCGCGGATGCAATGAAATCGGTGAATGTGTTGAGCTTGAGGTGCATCCGGCCGGCATCATGCCAGGGCTTGCCAAGTTCTCCTCCTCCGCGAACGTGCGCAATCGCAAAACGAATGCCCCGGTCGAGCAGGCTGAGCCGATTTGAACTGAAACTGACGGGGACGGGGATGCCGTAACTGCCGTAACCGTACAGCAGAAGCGGCGCATTGCCGTCGCGCGGTATGCCGCGCCGCGCCACCAGAGAAATAGGGATTTTGGTGCCGTCGGGTGATGTGGCGTGAAGCCGTTCGCTTTCATAACGCGACGGGTCGTAGCCGCCAAGGACGGACTGCTGCTTACGCAGGACACGTTCACGGCTGCGTATGTCGTAATCGAAGATAGAGCGCGGAGTGATCAAGGACTCGTACTGGAATCGAAAATGATCTTGGTTGAATTCCGGATTCGTTCCTGGAGCGGCGTTGTAAGCCGGCTCGCTGAACTCGATCCGATGCGAACACGCAAGAAAGTCCGGTTCACCTGCCGAGAGGTCCACAATCCGCAGATGCGGCAGACCGTCCTCCCGCTCAAAGAGCGCCAAATGTGGTTGAAACGCGCTCACTCCGGCCAGCATGACGGTCGGGCGGTTGGGAACCAGCTCGCGCCAGTTCTCACGCTGAGGCTTTTCCTCCGGAGCGGAAACGAGTCGAAAGGTCCTGCCACCAGAGTTCGTCCGAATGAGGAAGACACCGCCCGCGGCGATCCCAGCTCCCGAAGGATGATGATCTGCGTAGTATTCATGATTCTCTTCGCGCGGAACGATGATGCTGAAGGTTCCCAATGGGTCATTCGCGCGGAGATAGCGCACCTCGCTTGCCGTATGGCTCGCAGAGAGGAGCAATAAGTAGCCGCCACTGCGGGTTTTCTCGATTTCGAGCCGGAAACGTTCGTCAAACTCTTCGAACAACATCGTACCCGGGTCGCTCGATCCTAGAAGATGGCGATAGAGCCGATACGAGCGCTTGGTGATCGAATCTTCCACTGTGTAGAACAGTGTGCGATTGTCGGATGCCCAGGCGGCGCTGGTCACTCGCTCGACTGAAAGGGGAAGAGTTTCATTTGTGTGGAGATTCTTGATTCGCAAGGTGTATTGACGAAAACCGGTGGTATCCAGCGAATAAGCCAGCCAACGATTATCCTCGCTGATCTCGTACGCACCCAATCCGAGATAGCTGTGGCCTTCTGCGAGCGCATTCAGTTCAAGCAGTACCTCCTCACGAGAGCCTTCCTGGTCCAACCTGCGGCAATGAATGGGGTACTGCTTGCCTTCTTCCGTGCGCGTGAAGTAGAGATAGCCTCGTAAAACATAAGGGACGGAAAGGTCGGTCTGCTGAATGCGCGAGAGCATTTCCTGATAGAGCTTCTCCTGCAAGGCCTCCGTGGGTTTGAGCATCGCATCGGTGTAGACATTCTCGGCTTCGAGGTAGCGGAGAACCTCCGGGTTTTCCTTTTGGCGCAACCAAGAGTAATCGTCCACGCGCCGGTCGCCGTGGATAGTCTGTTCCAAGGGTTTTCGTGCAGCCACGGGAGGAACGGGCACGGCGGTTTGGAGATTTTCGCCGGAAAAGACGGATGTGGCGGATTGGGAATCAGGTCGCATGCTTCTCGGTGTTAGGCGCGTGCGGCGGGGTTCGGTCGCCGCGCAGATGGCTCGCGTGCGTTGGTTATACTAGCGGAAGTCGGCGGAGAGAGAAAGCAGGCGTGGACGAGGGGGGAACATGCCGCGAGAAATAGAGATCAAACTTCGCGTCGAAGACATGAAGTCGCTGTCGCGCGCTCTAAAGCGGCTTGGGGCCAAGCCCGTTGGAGAAGGCAAGGGCCGCATTCATGAGTGGAACGTGATTTATGACACCCCCCAGGGCGGACTGGCGAAGCACGGCCAGCTGCTTCGGATTCGCACGGAATCTCCTGGCGCGAACAAGAGCCGCTCTACAACTGCGAAGACCGCGAAGCCAAGAATTGTGCTGACCTTTAAGCAACCGGCGGTCAAACCGGAGAAGGCGATTGGCAATCCGGCAAATTATGTACCTTCCTGGCCCCACAAAGTCCGCGAAGAGATTGAGATTGAAGTGGCTGATGCAGCGGCGTTGGGGAGCATCTTTGAAAGTCTGGGGATGCGGGGATGGTTCCGCTACGAGAAATACCGAACCACAATGAAACTGCCGACCGCACTGCGTTGGGCCAAGAACCTGCTGATTGAGCTGGACGAAACGCCCCTCGGGACCTTTGTAGAACTGGAAGGTCCGCCTGATGCGATTGACCGCGCGGCACAACTTCTGGGTTACCGCCGCTCGGATTACATCCTCAAGAGCTACCTGGCGCTTTATCTGGAAGAGTGCCGCCGCCGAGGGCAATCGCCTCGCGATATGGTCTTCGATCATAAATGAGCGGCCGCTAACGAATCCGTCATCGAAATCTGCACAAGCGTGTATTTTTTTCTTGTAATTTTTTTCGTTACGCCTTATCACTACGCTCGGAGCGAGAAGTTTGCGATGAATTCGCCAAGGGAATATGAACCTGGCCCCGGTAGCGTTCCACACTTGAGGGAGCGAGGTAGGGAATTCTTGGGACGCGGAACGGCCGAGGGCGATCCACAGAAGGCGAAACGGCGGTCCAAAGGCAGGGATTGGTCCGGCCCAGACTAGAGGTAAGTACAATGCTGTAAAGCACTTACCCGCTGGCGAATCGCTCAAGCCGGCGGGTTTTTGTTTTTCGATTTGGTCCGGAGAGGTGCACCATGCTCTATGCCACAGAACTGATGGAAGCGAAGACTTACGACGCCCAAGGAAATTATGTCGGGCGGATCCGCGAACTGTTCATCGAGCCGGCTGAACAGCCTAACCGAATAGCTCACTACTTGCTTTCCCGCGGACATTTCCAGCCATTAGTCGCGCGATACGATCAGGTTGCCTGGGTGGGGCCGGGCAGCATGCGCTTGAACGTAAATGAACGGGCATTGAACGCGTTTGAGCCCAATGAAGCCTGGCTGGCGGTGGGCAAAGATCTTATGGATCAGCAGATTATTGACACGAGCGGAAGGAAAGTGGTGCGCGTGAACGATGTGGACCTGGCTGAGCAGCGGACCAACGGCAGCACCGAACTTCGCGTTGCACAGGTGGACGTCGGGCTACCAGGAGCCATACGCCGGCTCATGCAGGGAATCGCGCCTCCGGGATTGATTCGCCAGGTACAAAAGAATCTGCCACCCAAGACGATCCGGTGGGAGTTTGTAAACTTGGTGGAACCAGACCCGCTGCGGCGCTTGAAGCTGCGCATCACCCACGAAAGGCTCGAGGATCTGCACCCGGCCGACCTTGCGGAAATCATGGAGGAACTCTCTGCGGCGGAACGCCAGAGCATTATCGCGTCGTTAGACGAGGAAACCGCTGCCGCAGTCCTGGGCGAACTGGACGCCCGAATCACCAGCCAGATTGTGGAAAAGCTCGACCCCGAGAAAGCCGCGGATATTCTGGAGGAAATGGCTCCCGATGCGGCCGCCGACGTCCTCGGCGATCTACCCAAGGGAACTTCAGAAGAACTTCTGGAGGAAATGCCGGGCCAGGAGGCTGAAGAGGTACGGGAATTGCTGGAATTTGACCCCTCGACCGCGGGGGGCATGATGAACCCGGAGTTCGTTTTTGTGGGCGAGACATCCACCCGCGATGAAGTGCTCAACTGGATGAGGCAGCAGGACTTGAACCTCGAACAACTCGACACCATCGTGCTCCTGGACGCCGGGGCGCAGTTTTCCGGGACGGTTCCTGTCTCGCGGCTGCTGCTTGCGGCAGGGGACGTGACCTTGCAGGAACTGAAGACCGAACCGCTCCTCAGCGTCCCCGCCGATGCGAAGGAAAAGGAAGTGTTCGAGCTTTTTGATAAGTACAACTTGCGGATGCTGACGGTGATTGACGAAAATCGCCGCCCAATGGGGGCGATCACAGTGGACGATGTGGTATCGCAACTGTTGAAGTGATGCGGAGGCGCAAGAGCCAAGCGCATGTGGGATAGGGAAGCCATACGCGAGCGTTGGACTGAGTGGATGGATCTGGTGGACAGGATCCGTAAAGCGGCGCGTCCACATCGCCGGCGCTTGCTGGCATTTCTGGCAATTGTGGGACCGGGATTGATCGTTTCCAACGTGGACAACGACGCTGGCGGGATCTACGTCTATTCGCAGTCCGGGGCGCAGTACGGCTACATGGTGCTCTGGTCGCTCATTCCCATGACCATCGCGCTCTACGTCACGCTGGAAATGTGCTCGCGCATGGGCGCGTACACGGGCAAGGGGCTTTCCGACCTGATTCGCGAGGAATTCGGATTCCGCGTAACGTTCTTCATCATGATGTTCGTCCTGCTGGTGAATCTGGGCAACGTGTGCGCAGAGTTTGCGGGTGTGGCTTCTTCCCTCGAGATGTTCGGGATCAGCAAATACATTTCGGTTCCGATCGCGGCATTAGCCGTGTGGCTGCTGGTGGTGCACGGTTCAGCCGCACGGGTGGAGAAGATATTTCTGACCGTTTGCGTCGTGTACCTCGCCTATATCGTTTCTGCCGTAAAAGCGAAGCCGGATTGGCTCATCGCGCTTCTCTATCTGCTGCCGCCCCACCTGACCCATCTGGTGCCTACGATTCGTCCTTTTGTGCACGTCCCGCCATTCAATCCGGGATATTTTCTAATTCTTGCCGCGCTCGTGGGCACCACCATTGCGCCCTGGCAACATTTCTATCTGCAAGCAGCGGTCGTCGAGAAGCGCGTTGGGCCGCGCCAATATGCGGACACGCGCAAGGACGTATTGATCGGCAGCATCAGTTGCATGGTGATCGTGTTTTTCATCATTGTCTGCACCGCGGCGACGCTTTACGTGTCCGGGCACCGAGACATCCCGGACGCCAAGTCCGCGGCGATGGCGTTGCGCCCGCTTGCGGGCAATCTGGCGAGTGCCCTGTTTGCGCTCGGCCTCCTGAACGCTTCGCTCTTCGCCGCCTCCATCCTGCCGTTGTCCACATCCTACGTAATCTGCGAAGCCCTGGGATTCGAATCCGGCATTGACCGCAAATTCGGCGAAGCCAAGATTTTCTATACGCTTTATACGGCGCTCATCGTCATTGGCGCGCTTTTGATTCTCATTCCCGGAGCGCCTCTCGTGCGCGTTGCGGTGCTTTCCCAGGTGGCCAATGGAGTTCTCCTGCCTGCTGTCCTGATTTTCATTCTCATGCTGGTTAACCGCCGCGACTTGATGGGCGACCAGGTGAACAGCAAAGGTTTCAACTGGGTGGCTTGGACCACCACCGTGGCGATGATCGTCCTCACGCTGATCCTGGTCTATACCGCGATTGTGAATCCCGCTTCGACGGGGATGGGCCGCTGACACTTTGTTTTTTGGGCATCTTCCAGAGAGTTGATTGTACGCTCTTTGCCGCGTATGGTAACTTTATGGCGTAAAGGCAAACGACCGGAAACTCCGTGGCACATAGCAAATCGCACAAAACGCTTCACCTGGCGGCCTCTCATCCCCTGGGAACTCTGACCGCGGAAGAGGCCTACATTCTTGAGAAGCTTGACCTCTCCCGACTGCCCCAGCACGTGGCGGTGATCATGGACGGCAATGGCCGTTGGGCGCAGCGCCGCCACCTGCCACGCATCGCCGGCCACCGTGCGGGAACCCAAACCGCTCGTTCCACGATCGAAACCTGCGCCCGTTTGAAGATCAAGGCGCTTACGCTGTATGCCTTCTCCGTGGAAAATTGGCGGCGGCCAAAAACGGAGATTGATTTTCTCATGCAGTTGCTCCGCGAATATCTGCGGCGGGAAATGCCGCTGATTCAGAGGAACAACATCCGGATGAGATTTCTGGGACGCGCCGATGATCTTCCGGCCGGCGTGCAGAAAGATACTCGAGAGGCGATGGAGTCCACCGCGAACAACACCGGCATGGTGCTCTGCGTAGCGCTCAACTACGGCGGCAGGGCGGAGATCGTAGACGCCGTGAATCGTGTCATCACGGCGCGGCGGGAATCCGGGAAACTTGCACTGGTGACGGAGGCAGATTTATCCGAGCGGTTATACACGGCGGGGCTCCCCGACCCGGATCTCTTGATCCGCACGAGCGGGGAAATGCGCGTCAGTAACTTCCTCCTGTGGCAGATCGCCTACGCGGAAATTTTCGTCACGGAAACGCTTTGGCCGGACTTCAACCGCGCGCGTCTGCTTGAAGCGCTGGTGGAATATCAGAAACGTGATCGTCGCTACGGGGGAATCGGCGAAGCCGATGGCTCTGCGGAAAAGCCCGTGCGGGCAGCTTTCGACTGATCGGCGCTTCCCATTCTTCTTCCCCCCAAGTTGCTCCCCAAGTATCATGAGGTGAATTCGGTTTCGCCTTAGGGGATGCTCCATAAATGACCTGGAAGCGAGTGGCGACAGCGGCCGTCCTGATTCCGCTTGTGGTTGGCTTGGTTGTGCAAGCGTCCACGGGTGTCGTCGCCCTGGCGGTCGCTCTGGTGATGTTGCTGGCTCTCTTCGAGTTCTTTGCGCTCGGGGACGCCATAGGCCATCGAGCTTACCGTTTCTGGACGGCGACGTGTGCCATTATGCTCGTCTATGTGCAGTGGTTGGCGGCCGCCGAACCGCTTCGCCAGCTTGGGCCGGGGATCATTGTGCGCGGTGGCTTTGGACGATTCTACGGAACCCTTCCCACTGTGACTGACGTCTTCTTTCTGTTTGTGCTGGGCGTTGCCGCGTTGACCCTGTGGACCCGCCGCCCACTCGTGGAGGCACTTCCGGCTGCTGGAATCAGTTCAGGGGGCCTGCTGCTTGTTGCCTTTCCCTTGAGCTTCGCCGTGCGCCTCCACGGTCTCGCCGACCTCGGACCTTGGCTTCTGCTTTTCTCGCTGGTCATCGTTTGGGTGGGAGACTCTGCCGCCTATTTCGTAGGAAGGTCCATCGGTCGTCATTCACTCGCGCCGCATCTCAGTCCCAAGAAGACTTGGGAAGGAACCATCGCAAGCCTGCTCGGCTCCCTGGCGGTTGGCCTCGTTTTCTCCCGGTGGGTGAACATTCCACTTCCGCAACTCCTCGGAATGGCCGCCGCGGGGAACCTGTTTGGGCAGACCGGCGACCTGCTGGAATCGGCCTACAAGCGCAGCGCAGGAGTGAAGGATTCAGGCGCCATATTGCCGGGCCACGGTGGAATCCTCGACCGCATTGACGCTCTGATTCTGGCCATCCCGGTTGTCTGGTATTATTGGATATGGATTTGCTCGCCTCGGACGTAAGTCCGTAGCATCCCCGGCATCCGAACAAAGGAAACACCGCCACGTGAAGCAGCTTGCCATCTTGGGTTCCACCGGCTCGATTGGTCGCCAGTGCCTTTCGGTTGTGGAAGCGCTGCCTGGACGGTTCGGAGTCATCTCGCTGGCTGCGGGGGCCAATCTCGATGAACTAATCGGGCAGATAGTCCGCCATCGGCCCGAAGTTGTTTCCGTGGCAGATTCTTTCAAGGCGGACCAACTCGCTCGTAAGCTGAGAGAGAAGGGAATTGCCCCGCTTCCCTCGATTCACCATGGGCGAGAAGGCATGCTCGCCGTGGGCACGCATGCCGGCGCCGATATTGTTGTATCTGCTGCCGTGGGAGTCGTAGGTCTCGAAGCGACGTACGAAGCTATCAAGTTGGGCAAAACCATCGCGCTCTCCAACAAGGAAGTCCTTGTGGCGGCGGGAGAACTGGTGATGGCTGCCGTGGCCAAATCTGGCAAGGAACTTCTCCCCGTGGACAGCGAGCACAATGCGGTCCATCAATGCTTGCGGGGAGGGCAACACGGAGAAGTGCGGCGGATTGTTCTGACTGCTTCTGGTGGACCGTTCCGGAAGACGCCGATCAAAGATCTTGAGAAGGTTACTGTAGAGCAGGCACTGGCGCATCCCAAATGGCGCATGGGCAAGCGCATCACGGTGGACTCGGCCACGATGATGAACAAGGGATTCGAGGTCATTGAGGCGCGTTGGCTTTTCGGCGTCCGCCCCGATCAGGTTGACGTGGTCATCCACCCCCAATCCACAATCCACTCCATGGTGGAATTTGTGGACGGTTCAATCTTGGCGCAACTTGGCCCTACGGACATGCGCATGCCCATTCAATATGCGCTAACCTATCCGGAGCGGGCGGCATCGAACGAGATGGCCCTGGACTGGAAACGGCTGAAACGCTTGGACTTTTCCAGGGTTTCTTCCCGCCGGTATCCATGCTTAGGGCTGGCGCGGCAGGCTCTAAAGAAGGGTGGCGCTTTTCCCTGCGCATTGAATGCGGCCGACGAGATTGCCGTCGCCGCGTTTCTTGAGCGTCGGTTGCCTTTTTCCGGGATTGCGGAAGTCATTGAGCGGGTTTTGGGCAGGATTCCACGCGTGCGGTTGGAGAAGATGGAAGACGTGCTCGCGGCGGATGCCGAAGCGCGTCGAATGGCCGAAGAAGAAACGGGCCGGCTTGCTGTGGGAGCTGTTGCCGCTTCCTGAAACGAAAGACGGAGTAAGACAGATTATGGATACTTTGCTCGGCATCATCCTGGTCTTGGGCGTGATGATTCTCGTCCATGAGTGGGGACACTTCATCGTTGCGCGCCTCTGCGGAGTGCGCGTGGATGTATTCTCCATCGGCTTTGGCCCGAAGCTGTTTGGCTGGAAGAGCGGGCCCACCGAGTACCGCCTGAGCGCTTTGCCTCTTGGCGGCTACGTCCGCATGGCGGGGCAGGATCTTTCGGAAATTGATTCGGGGCAGCAGGGTCCCACCGGCGCTCCCGACGAATTGATGAGCAAGCCGCGCTGGCAGCGCGCTTTGATCATTCTCGCTGGTCCGAGCGTGAATTTGCTCATGCCCATTCTCTTGGTCGGCGGCTTTTATATTCTTCGCGGCATGCCTTACCCATCCTTCTTGAACAATCCGCCCGTGATCGTCAGCATGGCCGCGAATGACCCGCTGAAGAGCGACGGAGTTGTCCCCGGCGATCGCATTAAAGCGGTCAATGGAGTTCCGACCGCGACGTGGGATGCGGTGGACGATCAATTCACTGCCGGATCACAGAATGATTCGATGAAGCTCGCCATCGAACATCAGGGTGCTGAGCGGCAAATTACCGTGAACACCAAAGCGATTCTCGACGCCGAGGCGCCCGTGCGCTATCAACCGATCCGCACGGTCATTGGCCAGGTCAGCAAGGGCTACCCCGCCCATCGCGCAGGGATGCAACGCGGCGACGAAATTGTGTCCGTGAATGGGACAGCGATTTCTAACTGGCCGGAATTCGTGGACATGGTCGAGAATTCCGGAGGCAAGACTCTGACCGTGGGAGTGAAGCGCGGTGAAAAGCTGCTGACGCTCTCGTTGCAGCCGACGACGGTCACTGGCGACAATGGGAAGCAGGTCTATCGGATCGGCGTGGCGCGGGAAGAGCATTGGGCTTATAAGCCCATGACGCTGACTTCGGCAGTCTCGAACGCGGCGGCAGGTTCGTGGAATGTTACGGTGCAGCTGTTTGGAGTTGTCGGCAAGCTGTTTACCGGAAAGATGTCCATCTCGCAACTGCAGGGTCCGGTGGGAATCGCCGACCTTGCCGGTCAAGCGGTTCAGGAAGGCACTTACGCCGTGATCAATTTGATGGCGGTCATCAGCTTGAATCTTGGCGTTCTCAACCTTTTGCCCATTCCCATTCTGGATGGCGGCCACCTGTTGCTCCTCTCGATTGAAGGCATTCGCCGGCGCGATCTGAGCCTAACTTTCAAGGAGCGCTTCATCCAAGTGGGGTTTGTCTTCCTTTTGGTGCTGTTTTCCATAGTGATGTACCATGACGTTGTGCGGCTCCTGCCGATCCGATCCTGACTTCGACATCCGCCGCGGCGGCGCCATCGGCTCAAGGCGCTATTCAGGAGAGTGATTGATGTCCGCGACGCCTGCGCACCGGGCCTCCACCGGCGAACGCCTGAACACAGCCGAAACGACGGGTAGGCTGGCGCAGCTCGTCAGCCAGCTCGGCATTCGCATGACCCGACAGCGGCGCGTGATCCTGCAAGTCATGGACGATGCGGAGCAGCATCTGGACGTGGACCAGATTTTCGACCGCGCCAAGAAAATAGATTCCGGAGTCCATCTCGTCACCGTTTACCGCACAATTGATCTCCTGAAGAAGCACCGCCTGATTGACGAGCTTGATTTGCTCCATCTTCGCGGCGACCGCCATTACTACGAGACGCATGGCCCGCGCGACCACATCCACGTGGCCTGTTTGAAGTGCGGCAAGGTCCGCGAATTCGAAAGCCGCCTTTACGAACAGCTGAAGTCGCAAATCGAGCGCGATTTCGGGATGAAAGTTACCGTCTCCCGCACCGAAGTGGGCGGCTACTGCGCCGAATGCCTGCAAAAGGGAATTTCCTGATCGATTCGCGCTTCAAACAGAGGCGCGGTGGCTCCTGACAGATCGCAATAGGTCGAAGAAGCGGATTGCGGTGGCGATGTCCCGGGCAATCTGAGCGCGTAGCCCGTCGGGGCCGGAGAATTTCTTCTCTTCACGAAGGCGCTCCCAGAAATGCAACTCCATTCGCCTGGCGCCGAAGTCGCCTTTGGCATCCAAAATGTGCGTTTCCACGGAAAGCGAGGCCCCGTTGAACGTGGGCCGCACTCCGATGTTCGTGACCGAACGCCGGCTTTTCTCCTCTCCCTCAAGTACAGTCCGTGTGATATAGACGCCGCGAGCAGGCAGAAGCTCTTGCTCTGCATTTAGATTCAGCGTGGGGAATGTAAAGCGTCTCCCTGTCCCGGTGCCAGGAACCACTTCGCCGGTCAATGCAAACGGGCGCCCCAGCATGCGCCCCGCATCGCTCACATTACCCGCGGCAATCTCGCGGCGGATCGCCGTGCTGGAAATAATCTCTCCTCGGTAGATAACCGGCGGGAGAATCAGGACCTCGAATCCCAGTTCGGTCCCCAATTCGCGAAGCCGCGCCGCATCTCCCGCCTGCTTGTGCCCGAATCGGAAGTTTTCCCCGACAAGCACCGCCCTCACGTTCAAATCATTCACGAGAATGTCTCTCACGAATTCTTCGGGTGCCAGCTTGGCAAGATCGAGTGTAAACGGCAGCACGACTGCCGTTTCCATCCCGAGAAACTGGAACCGTTCGATTCGCTGGGAATTTGTGGAGATTCTTTTAGGCGCAAATTCCGGCCGCAGGACTTTCAACGGGGGCGGCTCGAAAGTAAGTGCCGTCGCGACCCCTCCATTCTGGCTCGCCCGCGCCACCGCCTCACGAAGGATCGCCTGATGCCCCAGGTGTATCCCATCAAAATTGCCGATGGCCAGAACACTGCCCCGGCCGCTTGGCGCGTAGCGGGACTTCCATTCCGTCGAGGAGGCGAACACAGCAAGCGAGGAATCGCGCGTATCTTTGCCTGGGCCGTTCGGCGGCATTCTATCTTGCGTTTCTGTTCGCACTTCGATTTTCAGCCCGTCGTAAGCAAGCTGTACATTCGAATGGCCCATCCTTTGCAGCCGCTCGTTTGTTGCTTCATGGGAAAGTTCATGGGCAATGTGCGTGAACCATGCGCGCCGCGGCTTCACCCGCCCAACCAGAGCGAGCGCCTGTTCCACCGTCTGGTGCATGGGGTGCGGTTCATCCCGCAGAGCATCCAGGATTAAATCTCCCAGATCGTGCAGAAGCGCTAATGATGCCTCAGGCACGGAACTAAAGTCTGTGAGGTAGGCCGCGCTTCCAAAACGAAACCCCAGCACGCTCATATCTCCGTGAACCAGCGGCACGGGCACGAAGCGAACTCCCAGCAGCTCGAACGGACCGTCAATTACGTGCAATGAGACGCTCGGAACAGTGCTCAACTTCGGCTGATCGTCGAACACATAAGAAAAGGCTCGCCTTAAAACTCGAAATGTTTCCGCACTGGCGTAAACGGGAATATCGGCCTTCTGCCTGAGCGTAAAGGGGCGGATATCGTCGAATCCCTGGATGTGATCGGCATGGGCATGAGTAAGCACCACCGCGTCCAGCCTGTCCAGTCCTGCTCGCAGCGCCTGCTGGCGAAAGTCGGGAGTCGTATCAATCACCACGTTTCGCCCGTCACGGGAAAGAAGAACGGAAGATCGTAGCCGTTTATCATGCGAATCGCGGGATTCGCACACGGTGCAGTGGCATCCCAACGACGGTACACCCATGGAGGTGCCGGATCCGAGAACCGTCAGTTGTATTGATCGCGAAGGCATGGTTCGGAATTCTTTTGCTGCAAGACCGTAGATGATCTCGCGCTGCCGTTAGGCGACACTAGCGGGTCTTTGCCTTCGCTTGTGTGGCCTGCGCTGCGAGCGCTTGGTTGATTTCCAGGTAGGTCATTTTCAGTTTTCCCGAAAGGTCCAGCAGCAAGTGCTCCTCTTCCGGCGCCAGTTTGCCCTTGGTCTTTTCGTGCAGCGCATCGAGCATGTCAATCAGTTCGCGTGCCGCCTCCGGGTCAATCATGGCCTGGCCGGTTCGCGGATCCGTATACGCGCCCAAAACCATCGCGGCATTGCTCCCAATCATCCGGATCAAACTCTCAAATGCCGGTGACCGCTTCGGGGCATCCGCCGGAGGTGCGGGTGATGGAGACGCCTCCGGTTTCGTTTCCGCGGGAGGCTTGGCTTGTTCCCGGGCGGATTCGCGTGCCTCTTCTTCAACAACTTCCTGGCGCAGTTCCCCCTCCGAGGTAAACGGCCGGCGGTCTATGACGCGAAAGCTCTCTTCAGACTTGTTGTCGGGCAAAGGAAAACCTCTTTCATGGATTTCTCCTAAGTCTAGCATGGCTCACGCTCGGACAGGTCAATTGGAGCGCGCATCGCGGCTGCTTGTAAAATGAATGGGCTCCCCGTAAAGTGGAGCCTTTGAAATCGAAGAGCACACAACCCGCGAAATGCCGCCGTCGAAAAGTAGACGATCAAAGCGTGCGAGCCGTAAGAAGCCAGGAAGCAGCGTCGCCCGAAGCGATGCGCCGGGCGCTTGGTTTGAGCGTCTCGTCGCATTACAAGCCCGGCTCCGGGCTCCCGGTGGCTGTCCTTGGGACCGTGAACAAACCCACGCCTCGCTAAGAACCTATCTGATCGAGGAAGCCTACGAGGTGCTCGACGCGCTCGAGAGCGGCAGCGACGCCAAGTTCGCCGAGGAGTTGGGTGACCTGCTTCTCCAGGTCGTTTTCCACGCGCAGATCGCGCGGGAAGAAGGCCGCTTCACCATCAGCGATGTGATTCGCGAAATTCACGAGAAGATGGTGCGCCGCCACCCCCACGTCTTTGGTGAAAAGCGTGCCCGCGACGCCGCCGAAGTCCTCAAGAACTGGGAGCAGATCAAATCCGAGGAGCGAAAAGCTTTAGTCTCCTCCGGCGATTCTTCCGATCAAAAAGCGCCGGCGTCCCTCCTCGACGGCATCCCGCACACTTTGCCCGCCATGATGGAGGGCTTCCAATTGACGCGCCGCGCCTCTCGGATCGGCTTCGACTGGGAAAACCCCGAAGGCGTGTTGGATAAACTAGCCGAAGAATCCTCCGAGGTGCGCGCCGCCCTGCAAGACAAATTTCCGCGCGCGATCGAAGAAGAGATCGGCGACCTCCTTTTTGCCGCAGTGAACCTGGCTCGTTTTCTTGGGGTGGATCCCGAAATCGCACTCAAGGCCGCGAACGCAAAGTTCGCCGCCCGGTTTCGTGAGATGGAAAGCGCAGCCCGCGCAGACGGCAGCGAACTTGCCGCGGTGCCCCGCCAGGAAATGGAAGAATTATGGAATCGCGCCAAGCAGCGCCCATTGACCGCAAAGAAATCCCGGGCCTGATGAATCCTATGACCAGCCTGACCGTCCGCAAATGCGACTCGCTCGAAGAGTTCCAGGCGTGCGTGGACTTGCAGCGCGAAATCTGGGGCGAAGCCGATCTAGACGTCGAGCCTTCGACGACGTTTATCATCGCCGTCGAAACGGGCGGCCAGGTCCTTGGCGCCTTCGACAACCGGCGCTTGGTCGGTTACACGCTGGCTCTCGTTGGCCTTCGCAATGGCGCCCCCTACTTGCATTCCCACATGACGGGAGTCGCCGCTGGTTACCGGGACCGTGGAGTCGGCCGCAGCCTAAAGATGTTTCAACGTGAAGAAGCCCTGGGCCGGGGTATTCGCCTCATCGAGTGGACCTTCGACCCCTTGGAGCTCCGCAACGCGCACTTTAATCTCAATCGTTTGGGTGCAATCTGCCGGCGCTACCTGCCCAATCTCTATGGCATCACCTCCAGTCCGCTGCATCGCGGCCTGGCCACGGATCGTCTGGTCGCCGAGTGGTATCTGGATTCCCCGCGGGTTCTGGCAGCCATCGCGCGCGAAACGAACGACCCTCTCGAAGCCCCGGCGACGATTCATCTTCCCGCGGAGCTCGAGCAGTGGAAAGCAAACGACCCCACTCGCGTCCAAGGTACCCAGGCGAGACTCCGGACAGAATTTTCAAACTGGTTCGGGAAAGGTTATGCCGCCCTGGCGGTGCGCACCTTGCCCGCCGATCCGGCCTATCTGCTCGCACCGTGGAGCGATTTCTAAGGAAAGGGTATGCGCGTCAACGAGATTGTTCTTCGCGAGCTGCACATGCCGCTGGCCGCCCCCTTTGAGACCAGTTTGGAACGCACTGAACGCCGTCGCATCATTCTGGTCGAATCGCTCGTGGACGGAGTCTCCGGTTGGGCAGAATGCGTCGCGGGCGAAACGCCGTCCTACAGCCCTGAAACCACGGATACCGCTTGGCTCATCCTCCGGGAGTTCTTGTGGCCATTGCTGAGAGATAGGGAATTCTCCCGCGCCGCTGAAGTTTGGAAGGTTCTCGCCTGGGTCCGCGGCCACAACATGGCCAAAGGCGCACTTGAGGCCTCAATCTGGGATGCCGAGGCGAAGCATAAGAATCTACCTCTATGGAAGCTGCTTGGTGGCGTCCGCCAGGAAATTGCCAGCGGCGTATCCATTGGCATTCAACCATCACTTGAAGAGCTCGTCTCTGCGGTTCAAGTGGAACTTGAAGCAGGCTACCAGCGCATCAAAATCAAGATCAAGCCTGGCTACGACCTCAAGCCGGTGCGTCGGCTCCGCCATGAGTTCCCGCAAATCAAATTGATGGTGGACGCCAACTCCGCCTACCGCCTCGAAGATTGGCCCCTCCTGAAGCAACTCGAAGAGTTCTATCTCATGATGATTGAGCAGCCTCTCGGCTGGGATGATCTTTACAGCCATGTCGAGCTACAAAAACGCCTCGAGACTCCCATCTGTCTCGACGAATGTATCCACACCGAGGAACAAGCCCGTGCCGTAATCCTTCTTGGAGCCTGCCGGATTATCAACATTAAGCTTGGCCGGGTGGGCGGCTACACTCCCGCTCGTGCGATCCACGACTTCTGCCAACAAAACGCAATCCCAGTCTGGTGCGGAGGCATGCTGGAATCCGGAATCGGTCGCGCTCACAACATCGCTCTCTCCACGCTTCCCAATTTCATCCTTCCGGGAGACGTCTCCGCCAGCAAACGTTATTGGCGGGAAGACATCATCGAGCCCGAGGTCGAAGTATCATCGCATGGCACCATTCGCGTTCCGGAAGGTCCCGGCATCGGTTACCGGCCGCGGCTGGATCGCATCGAGGCCCTGACCGTTCGCAAGGAGCGTTTTACATGAATGATTGGCAAGCCGCCAAGCTAATGAAACAATACGGCACCGGAGCCACACATTGAGCGCCGTCCCCCTTCGCAACGGAGGTCCCGCGGCACGCATCGCCTTAATTCCCGGCGACGGCGTCGGCAAGGAGGTCACACCAGAAGCCGTCAAAGTGATCCGCGCTGCCGTGGGGCGCTCGAATCGTGCCGTCGAGTTCGTCGAGTTCGATTGGGGTGCAGACAAGTTTCTCCGCGAGGGCGTGACGCTCCCCGAAGGCGCTGTCGAAATGCTCCGCGACGACTTCGACGCCATCCTCTTCGGCGCTCTCGGTGATCCCCGCGTCCCTTCCAACCAGCACGCCGCAGATATTCTTCTTGGCCTCCGCTTCAAGCTCGATCTCTACGTTAATGCGCGTCCCGTGGATCTCCTGCACGAACGCCTCACCCCCTTGCGCGGCCGTTCGGAAAGAGACGTCCGCTTCATGGTCTTCCGCGAAAACACCGAAGGCCTCTACGTTGGCGTCGGCGGCTTCTTCAAGAAAGGAACTGCGGACGAGATTGCTGTTCAGGAAGACGTGAATTCCCGCAAGGGCGTCGAACGCATCATCCGCTATGCCTTCGAGTACGCCCGTTCCAACGGCCTCAAACGCGTGTGCATGAGCGACAAATCCAACGCCATGACCTTTGCCCATGATCTCTGGCAGCGTGTGTTCAAGGAAGTGCGCCGGGAATACCCGGATGTCGATTCGCGCCACCTCTATATTGATACTCTGGCCATGGAAGTCGTTCGCGATCCCCGCCAGTTTGACGTCATCGTGACATGCAACCTCTTCGGCGACATCATCAGCGACCTCGGAGCGCAGCTTGCCGGAGGCCTCGGCCTGGCGCCCTCCGGCAACATCCATCCTGGAAAAACCTCGCTCTTCGAGCCTGTTCATGGCTCCGCTCCGAATATCGCCGGAAAAGGAATTGCCAATCCCCTCGGCTCCGTACTCGCTTCGGCGATGATGCTCGACTTCCTGGGCATGAAGAACGAGGGCGACACCCTCAGGCGCGCGGTGCACTCGAGCATCCAGGAAGGGTTCGTTACTCCAGACCTCGGCGGCGACAAGAAGACTGGGGAGGTAGGGGATTGGCTGGCGAAGCGAGTCGCTGTTTAGCCACCCACAGTCCCTTCAAGCAAAACTTTAAGCCTCGGGCGTTATCGTCGCTTGACCGCCCAGGTCAGCAGGCTTCCAAAAATGAATCCGCCAATGTGCGCCCACCAGGCCACTCCTCCCGTCGTCATCCCTCCGAGAGAGCTCACTCCCTCCAGGAATTGCAACACGAACCAGTAGCCCAGGATGATGATCGCCGGGATCGGCACCAGGAAGATCAACACCAGCGTCAGCACCTTGGCGCGGGGGTACAAAACCGCATAGGCGCCCATAACTCCGGAGATGGCGCCGCTTGCTCCCAGAGCCGGAACCGCCGAATGCAGATTGAAGATGATGTGCAGGAACCCCGCGGCAATGCCCGACAGGAAATAAAAAAAGAGATAGCCGATATGGCCAAAATGATCCTCGACGTTGTCTCCAAAGATCCACAAAAACAACATGTTGCCCAGGATGTGCAGCCAACCCGAATGGAGGAACATGCTCGTAATAATGGGCAGGAACGCTGCGCCGAAACTCATGTGCCCCGCCAGCCATACGGGGAAGCGAGCCGGCACCGTCGCGTTCACCGTCATGAAGATCTTGAACAGTTGCGGCGGAAGCATGAGTTCATAAATGAAAACCACAAAGTTCAGCACGATCAAAGTCGTGTTTACTACGGGATACGTCCGGTGCGGATTCAGGTCCTTCAGTGGAATGAACATGGATCGGCTGTTTCAGCTCCTGAGGTGGCGCGCGTGCTCGGCGGCTCTTTTCAGCTCGCGGGCGGAATACAGAGGCAAATTTCGGCTTCTCGAGCGGGAAAGCGCTTCAATCGTGCGGACCGATCCAATTCTTCCCCGCGCACCCTGGGCCGTGCAGTTCAATCCAGCCGCAGCGCAGGCAAAATGCATTATCCTCTGCCAACCCCATCCCTGTAGCAGTCCGAACGTAAACCCGGCATGGAATAGGTCCCCCGCTCCGGTCGTATCCACTGCGTGCACGCGATATGCTGGAGCGTACCAGAAGGACTCGCCGTCCCAAGCCAGCGCTCCTTGCTCGGAAAGCGTCGTGCAAATCAGCCTTGATTTATAGCGCTGCATCAGCAAGGGAAGTGCGGTCAGGTAGTCCGGACTTTCGGCCAGGTATTGAGTCAAAGCCGAGGAGAGAACCGGATAGTCCACGTCATGCAACAGCATGTCCGCATCCGTCGTCGCCGTGTCGAAATCGCAGACCACTGATGTCCCTGCGGATCGCGCCCACTGTGCCGCCCTTTGCGAAGCCAACGGATTTTCCCCGTCAATCAACAGCAGCTTCGAGCGGACGATCCACTCCTTCTTGAGGTCTGATGGCCTGAGAAGCAACTTCCTGTCCCTCCTCCACAGAACTCCGCGCGTCGCCGAAGCTTCGTTCACCAGAATGTACGACAGTCGGCTGGGTGTGTGGCGTATCGTCCGGAGATGAACCTCCGCGCCAAGCCGTGCAAACTCCTTCGCATGTAGTTCCGCGCTCGAGTCATCCCCGGCGCTCCCGATGTAGCGCACCTTCAGTCCCCACATGCGGATCGCCGCCAGCGCTGTCGCAATTTGACCGCCCAGACGGGTGGTCACCGAGTGGATTTCCACCTTGCCGTCCGGAGCAGGGAACTGCCGCAGCCGCAGAACAATGTCCACGGCGTTCTCGCCCAATCCGGTCACGTCAACCAGCGGTGTCGGCATGCCGTGCGGCAGCGTACCGGAAACTCGCCAAATTGCAAAGCGCGGGCGAAGAGGTTGAATCGCCAGATGTGTCCGATAATAAATTTCCCGCAAATTCTCTGGTTAACAGAATCCGGAGGCGGCGTTTTCTTCTTGGAATTGGGCAGCTTACGTTCACCTTTCTTTCAGAGAGGCGCACTCTCGAAGAACTTCCTTTTCCCACTTCTCTCTGTTTTTTCTGCTGGGAGCGCCCCAATTTGGTTTGGCTTCTTTGGTCCACTCTTCACTCGCACTCGATAGGAAGTAAATTTTTCCTCAGAAAGGATCCGCTCTCGTTGCGTGGGCGCGGCGCGTGTGGTATGAAATTGTGTTCGATGTTGTGCGCGGTTTCAGATTGTGCCGCGCTCTCATCGTCAGCGGGGTCGGCGCGCCGACGCATCATGCCCGCCCGGGAAACGGAAGCCATCATTCTGAGAACGTATCCACTAGGCGAAGCGGATCGCCTCGTCAGCTTCCTTGGCCGAAGTACAGGCCGCATGCGCGGCGTTGCTTCGGGCGCCAGGCGGCTGAAGAACCGCTATGGCTCGACTTTGGAGTTGCTGTCCCACGTGCAGATGTGGTTCGTCGAGCGGGAGACACGCGACCTCGTTCGGATTCAGCAGTGCGACCTTCTGGAATCGTTCCACAAGGCCCAGAGCGATTATGGTCTCAGTACTGGCCTCGCGGTCGTAAGCGAGATCGTCGAACGCGTGCTTCCAGAACGTGAATCCGCTGAGTCTATGTTTCGCCTCGTCCTGCTGACGGCCAGGGAGGTCGAGCGGCGTGCCGATTGGACCCTTCCTTTGGCTTACTTTGCATTCTGGACCGTCAAGCTGGGTGGATGGCTTCCCCCTCTCGACCGCTGTGCGTCTTGCGGTTCGGCGTTGGGTGCCCTGCCGGGATTCCATTGGAATTCCGGTCCCTGCATTTATTGCGGGAATTGTCAGCGTCCAGGTATGCGCCCGATCCTGCACCCGAGCAGGGAACTCGCCGAATCCTTCGCGGTGAAGCGTCTTGACCAAATGGAGCTGCCGGCGGAGAAAAAATCGGCACTTCAGGAATTGCGTGAAGCCGCTCTGAACTGGATCGAATATCACTCGGAAAAGAAATTGCCGACGCGTGAACTTTTGGAGAAGTCTTGACACCTAAAGTAAAGCTTGAAGTAAAGAAAGGTCTCACGTTTCAGGATTTAATTCTGCGCCTCTCCCATTTTTGGGTGAAGGAAGGCTGCGTACTCCAGCAACCCTACGATGTCGAGGTCGGCGCCGGCACCATGCATCCGGAAACCTTTTTGCGCGTCCTCGGTCCCGCTCCCTATCGTGTCGGTTACGTACAGCCCTGTCGTCGGCCCGCCGACGGCCGTTACGGCGAGAATCCCAACCGCCTCTACAAGCATTCGCAATTTCAAGTGATCCTGAAGCCCTCACCTGCCGATGTCCAGGATATGTACCTGCGAAGCCTCTCGGCGATCGGTATTGATCTCCGCGAACACGATATTCGCTTTGAGGAAGACAACTGGGAATCGCCCACGCTTGGAGCTTGGGGGATCGGCTGGCAGGTCCTTCTCGACGGTTTGGAAATCACTCAGTTCACTTACTTCCAGCAAAGCGGCGGAATTGATCTCGACCCCATCAGCGTCGAACTGACCTACGGGCTTGAGCGCATTTGCGCATTCCTGCAAGGCCTGGAAAATGTCTATGACCTGCGCTGGTCTGCGGACAAGACTTATGGCGAGATCCGTCTTGCCGAAGAGCGCCAGTTCTCCGAGTACAGCTTTGACCGCAGCGACGCCAAATCCATTCGCTCCGAATTCGATCTTCACGAAAAGCAAGCCAAAGAGATTCTGGACGGCTGGCCGCGCATCCAGCCGACTGAACGCCCGCGCTACCCGCTTCTCGCCGCCTATGATCATTGCCTGAAGTGCTCGCACCTCTTCAATCTCCTCGATGCTCGCGGTGTCATCTCCACGACGGAGCGCGCCGCCATGATGGCTCGCGTTCGCGGGATCGCTTGCCGCACCGCCGCCGCGTATCTCGAGCAAATCGGCACCCCCGTGAAGAGCCCGGAGGTGGCCCGATGAAACCTCCGCGCGCAAAGCAGAAAGTCGCGGAGCGCCGTGCCGGACTTCTCTTCGAGGTCGGCTGCGAAGAGATTCCCGCCGGCATGCTACCCCGGGCCGAAGAGGAGATGAAACTGGCTTTCGAGAAGCTGCTTGCTGCCGAGAGTCTTGCGGAGGGCGTCCGCGCCGAATCCTTTGTTACTCCTCGTCGTTTGGTTCTTTGGGCAGAGGGTTTGCCCTTGAAGCAGGCGGACGTCGTCTCCGAAGTGACCGGCCCCCCGAAGTCGGTGGCCTACGATCCGGTCGGCGCGCCGACACGCGCCGCCGTCAGCTTCGCCGAGAAGCAAGGCATCGCCCTCCACGACGTTTACCTCACCCAAACCCCCAAGGGCGAATACCTCGCGGCGCGTCAAACGAAACGCGGCCGCCTCACCGAAGCCATCCTCTCCGAGCTCTTGCCTCGCTTGATTCACGATCTCTCCTGGCCTCGCACTATGACCTGGACCGGCCTGGATGGAGCGCGCTTCATCCGGCCCATCCGTTGGATCGTCGCCCTCCTCGATGGCAAGCCCCTCAAGTTCTCCTTCGGAGGTATCCCCGCTGGCGACACGACCCGCGGTCATCGTTTTCTCGGTGTCTCGCGAATCCGCGTCAAGAACTTCCTTGATTATGAAAAGAAACTCCGCGCCAACGGCGTTATACTTCGGCCTGCCGAGCGTCGCGCCAAGATTGACTCCGAACTGACCTCCGTCGCGAAAAAGGGAAGTGGCCGCGCTCACGAAGACCCGGAACTGCTCAAGCAAGTCACTTATCTCAACGAATTCCCCACGGTGATTGAAGGTTCCTTCGATCCTTCTTTCCTGCGCCTTCCCGACGAGATTCTGATCACCGTCATGCGTGGTCACCAAAAGTACTTCGCCGTGGAAAAGCGCGGCGGCGATCTTGCTCCCAATTTCCTGGCGGTCGTCAACCTTGCAAAGGATCCGAAGGGGCTTGTACGCATCGGTCATGAACGGGTTCTCAAGGCCCGTTTCGCCGATGCCCAGTTTTTTTGGAAGTCCGATCAGAAATGTCGGCTCGCCGACTATCTCCCCAAACTCGAACGTGTCACCTACGAATCCCGCCTCGGCAGCTACCGCGACAAGGTCGAACGTGTCCGGGCCATCGCTCGCTGGCTTGCCGAACAATGGTTCAACGCCGGCCTGCTTCACGCGCACGTCGCCGATGCCGACCGCGCCGCCGAACTCGCCAAGTGCGACCTGGTCACCGAGATGGTCCGCGAATTCACTGAATTGCAAGGTATTGTCGGCGGCCTCTATGCCCGCGCTCAAGGCGAGCCTGCCGAAATTGCCGACGCCATCTACGATCACTATCGCCCCGTCGGTCTCGACGATCCGATCCCGCGCAATCTCTGCGGCTCTGCCGTTGCTCTCGCCGATAAACTTGATTCCATCGTGGCCTGCTTCGCCGTCGGCCTCGTCCCTACCGGCTCCAGTGATCCTTTCGCCCTGCGCCGCGCTGCCCTCGGCGTCGTCAAAATCATCCTGGAGAAAAAGCTTCCCGTGACCCTCTCGCTCGCCGTTGAGACCGCAGGCAAGGCACTGCATACCAATCCTCCGAAGCGTAGTCTCTCTCCCGAACAAACCGCTCAGGTCATGGATTTTATTCTCGACCGCGCGCGCTTCGTCTTCCGGGAACGGGAAGGCTTTGCATACGACGAAATCAATGCGGTCTTCCGCGCCGGTGCCGACGATCTCGTGGACGCTCGCCGGCGTCTCGAAGCCTTAAAGGCGATTCGTCGCTCAAAGAACTTCGAGCCTCTCGCCGTTTCCTTCAAGCGCATCCGAAAGATCCTTGAGAAAGCGGGAACGAAAGCTCCCGACGGCCAGGCGATCAGGGCTGAGCTCTTTGATTCCGAAGCCGAGCGCGCGCTCTACGCCGCGATGCGCACCGCGGCGGTCCGCCTCGGCGAAGAAAAACGCGCCGGCCGCCACAAAGAGGCCCTCGAAGTCATCGCTGGCCTGCGTCCTGCCGTGGACCGTTTCTTTGATGAAGTGCTGGTGATGGCGGAGCAGGAAGTCGTGCGCAGAAACCGTCTTGCGTTGCTTTCGGAGCTCCTCCGTGAGTTCACCACCATCGCTGATTTTTCGGAAATTGGCGGCGATGGCCGTGGTTAAGAAGTGAAAGTATTACTTTAAGTGTTGTATCGGGCCCTTGAACGATCCGAGCCGGTCGGCGTGCCGACACGCCTGCGGTTCGCTCCCGGAGAGTTTCAAAGCCCGCATCGTCGTATACTCAGGGTCGCAAATCCTAATCGTGAAACGAGGCACACTGTGAAGAAATGGGTCTATTTTTTCGGTGCAGGCAAAGCAGAGGGTGATGGCGAGTGGCGCGAGGTTCTCGGCGGAAAGGGTGCCGGTCTTGCGGAAATGACCAGGATTGGTCTTCCCGTACCCGCCGGCTTCACCATCTCCACCGAGGCTTGCGATTACTTCTACAAGAATAGCAAGAAGTATCCATCCGAGTTGAAGAAGCAGGTCGCCGACAACGTCAAGAAACTTGAAAAGGCCACTGGTAAGAAACTCGGCGACCCCAAGAACCCTCTGCTCGTCAGCGTTCGTTCCGGCTCCGCGCGCTCCATGCCCGGCATGATGGAAACCATCCTCAATCTCGGCCTTAACAGCCAGAGCGTCGCAGGTCTCGCCGCCTCCACAAAAAACGAGCGTTTTGCTTACGACGCCTTTCGCCGCTTCGTTCAGATGTACTCCACCGTGGTCATGGATCTCCCCAAGGACGAACTCGAACATCGCCTCCGCGCCATGAAAGACCGCCTCGGCGTGAGGGAAGACACCGCAGTCCCCGCCAGCGGCTGGAAGGAACTCGTCGCCGAATACAAGCAACACTTCCGCAACAAGACCGGTAAGGACTTTCCCGAAGACCCCATCGAGCAACTTTGGGGCGCGATTGGCGCCGTTATCGGTTCTTGGATGGCAGAGAAAGCCGTTACCTATCGCCGCGTCGAAAAAATCACCGGTCTCCTCGGCACCGCCGTCAACGTCGTCCAGATGGTCTTCGGTAATACGGGTGAAAGCTCCGGCACCGGCGTTTGCTTCACACGCAATCCTTCCACCGGCGAAAAGGAATTTTACGGCGACTATCTCGTGAACGCCCAGGGTGAAGACGTCGTCGCCGGCATCCGCACTCCCATGCACCTCACGGAAATGGCCAAGACTATGCCCAAGGTCTATTCCCAGCTCGAAAAAGTTCGAGTAAAACTTGAAAAACACTATCGCGACATGCAGGATATGGAATTCACCGTAGAAGAAGGCAAGCTCTACATGTTGCAGACGCGCACCGGCAAACGCACTCCTGCTGCCGCCTTCCGCATGGCCGTGGACATGGCCAACGAAAAGCTCATCACCAAGGAAGATGCCATTCTCCGCATTAAGCCCGAAGACATCGAGCGCCTCTTCTATCCCGTCATTGATGTGAAGGTGGACCGCAAGACTCTCGAGTCCACTATTTTCGCCTACGGCATTGACGCCGTCCCCGGCGCCGCCGTCGGCAAGGTCGTTTTCACTGCCGCGGAAGCCGAAGCTTGGGCCGAACGCAAGGAAAAAGTCGTCCTCGTCCGCCGCGAAACCAGCCCAGAGGATGTCGGCGGCATGGCCGTCGCTCAAGGCATCCTCACCGCCACTGGCGGCAAGACCAGCCACGCTGCCGTCGTTGCTCGCGGCTGGGGCAAGTGCTGCATCGTAGGGGCGGAAAAAGTCAGTATTGACTATGCCTCCAAAACCATGAACGCCGGCGGCAAGACCGTCAAGCAAGGCGATTGGGTCACCCTCGACGGCAGCCAGGGTATTGTCTACCTCGGCGCCCAGCCTCTCGTTTCTCCTGAGCTGCCCAAGTCCTTCGCCGTCTTGATGAAGTGGGTGGACCAGACCCGCAAACTCGGCGTGCGCACCAATGCCGATACACCCCAGGACTCTCGCAAAGCTCGCGAAATGGGAGCGGAAGGCATCGGCCTCTGCCGCACGGAGCACATGTTCTTCACCGACTTCGAGCAGCCTGAAAAAGGCGCCGAGCGCCAGCGCGCGATCCAGGAAATGATCCTCGCGGACAACCGCGAAGACCGCGTCAAGGCTCTGAACAAGCTCCTGCCGTTCCAGCGCCGCGACTTCACGGGCATTTTCAAGGCCATGGACGGCCTCCCGGTCACCATCCGTCTCATTGACCCGCCCCTTCACGAGTTCGTTCCTCACGATCGCAAGAAACAGGAAGAGCTCGCCAAGGACCTCGGCCTCGATGTCGAAAAGGTCGCTCGCCGCGTCGAACAGCTGCACGAAGCCAACCCCATGCTCGGCCATCGCGGCTGCCGTTTGTCCATCACTTATCCGGAAATTCTGGAGATGCAGGTGCGCGCCATCATCGAAGGCGCCATAGACTGCCAGAAGAGCGGAGTTAAAGTATTACCTGAAATCATGATTCCGCTCACCCTCGACAAAAAAGAACTCAGTATTCTCGAGCAAGCCACGCGCCGCGTCGCCGACGCCATCATCAAGGAATCGGGCGTCAAACTTCCGTATCTCGTGGGCACCATGATCGAGCTTCCTCGCGCTGCTCTGCTCGCGGATGAGATTGCCGAAGTCGCCGAATTTTTTTCCTTCGGCACCAACGATCTTACCCAAACCACCATGGGACTCTCCCGCGATGATGCCGGCCGTTTCCTCCCAGACTACGTTGACGAGAAAAAAGCCGGCGTTTTTCCTGCGGATCCGTTCCAGTCGCTCGACACCAAAGGCGTCGGCATGCTCATGCGCTGGGGAATTGAGCGTGGCCGCAAGACTCGCCCCAATCTGAAAGTCGGCATTTGCGGTGAACATGGTGGCGATGCCGAGAGCGTCAAGTTCTGCCACAAGATTGACATGAACTACGTCAGTGCTTCTCCATTCCGCGTCCCCATTTCGCGTCTGGCCGCAGCTCAGGTAGTGGTTGAAGAGAAGCAGGCCAAGAAAAAGAAGGGCAAGTAGCTAGGATTAGGTGCGCTTCTCTTAGTTAAAGTATTACTTTAAGTAAGAAGCCGTCGGCGAGCAGACACTTCGACCGTTCCTTTACTCTCTGGCGGCTTCATCCTTATACTTAAGTGCATCGAGAATTTCTCTTCGTTCGCCGCGTGATTTCCCGCCCACTGCAAAACCAATACAATGACCCCGATGAATTCTCCTCTTGAAAACCTCCGCGTCGTCCTCGTCGCCGCCCGCAATCCTCTGAACATCGGCTCGGTCGCTCGCGCGATGAGCAATTTTGGCGCTCCCCATCTCCGTGTGGTCGTCCCTTATGCTCCCGCGTTTCGGGAGGCCCGCTCGGCTGTCGGCGCTTCCCCCGTTCTTGCAGCAACCCGGGAATGCAAAGACATCTCCGAGGCTGTATCAGACTGTTCCCTGGTAGTGGGTACGACCGCGATCAGCAATCGCCAACCCAGGCAGCCGCTCGTTCTGCTGCACGCCGCCGCCGTGAAGATTCGCAAAGCTCTGCGCTCCGGTCGGGTGGCTTTGCTCTTCGGAAGTGAAAAATGGGGCCTATCGAACGAGGTTCTCAGCCATTGTCACTGGCTCCTGCACATCCCCGCGCGCAAGGAGCACCAGTCCATGAATCTCTCGCACGCCGTCGCAGTTTGCCTCTATGAACTCGCACGGGGCCCACTGCCTAAAGCGCCTTCTGTAAGCCACACATCCGCGGAGATGGCCACAGTGGATCGCATCCACGCGGCTCTTCTCGAAGCTCTTCGCGAAAGCGGCTACATCAATCCTCGCGTCTCTGCTTCGGCCCCGGAAAAACTTCGCCGCCTTATTCGCCGCCTTCATCTGCAGCCCGACGACGCCGAAGTCTTTCTCGGTATGCTCCACAAAATCCTCTGGAAACTCCGCTCCGGCTGAGGCCCGTCGGGTGCTTCCAACTCTCCGTTCTCCCGGAGGCTCTTCCTCTGCGCCCCCCGCGTCAGGCTTTTCTTTCTTCCCCTTCACTCAGGCCCAGCCTCGTGCGCCTAGGTCGGCATCTTGAAGAAGAAATACAGTCCCAGGAAGAAAAAAACGAAGTCCGGCGACCACCCTGCCAGAAACGGCGGAAGCTGGCCTACTCCTCCCATCGCTTCCACCAGCCTCGCGAGGCTCCAGTAAATAATTCCGATGGCCAGCCCTAGTGCCACTCCGCCGATCGCTCCCCGCGTCCCAACGAAAAATGCGAAGGGAATCGCCAGCAGCATGCTGATCGGAATAATCATCGGATACGCCAGTTTCTCGTGCCATTGCACCGTGAGCGCGGACACATCGAATCCCGCCTGCCTCAATGCTCCAATGTAATTTCGCAGCTCTTGCCAGTTCATCTGGAACGCCTGCAAAACCTGCCGGTTGAAGTAGCTCGGCGGCTCCGTCAATTCCGGCAAGGTTGTGGCCGTGAACTTCTCATAGTTGGTAATGGTGCCGTCCGAAAAATCTCGTACCCACCCCGATTCCAGAATCCAGGCATTTTGCGCGGCCGACCATTGCGCCCGGTTAGCGAAAATTCTCCGGCGCAGTCGAAATGTCGTGGGATCAATCTCCAGAACGTTCAGCCCTCCAAACAGGTTGCTGGTGGGATCGAAAAGGTCGTAATTGTAAATCTTCGAATTTTCTCCAAAAATCCAGCGCTCCGGCCGCGTATACGTCTGCGCCGGCCGCCCCTTGATCTGGTTTCGCAATTCGTCTTGCCGTTGGTTGGCGTAAGGCAGAAACGTGTTGTCCATCAGGATCATTCCTGCCGCCAGTGCCAGCCCTCCGAAAAGCAGTGGCGCCGCCAGCCGGTACACGCTGATGCCGCTCGCTTTACACGCCACAATCTCGTTGTTCTTGCTCATGATTCCCAGAGTCACCAGCACTGCCACCAGCGCCCCAAGTGGCGCCAGTTCATACACAAGATACGGCGCCAGATAGCGGAAATAGTTCACCACCACCAGGAACGGCACGCGGTGCCGGGCAATGTCGTCCAGGAGCTCGAAGAAGGTAAACGTCTCGAATAGAAAAATGAAAGTGATCAGCAGGAGCAGGAAGTACCAGAAAAATCTGCGCAGCAGGTATAAATCCATCAGCCGGGGGAAACTGTTTCCGGAGGGAACCGCGCTGTCGCGCTCGCCGGTGGTTGCCCGTGCTGCCGCGCGGGCGCGCGCCTTGCGCCGTTTTCGCAGCCTCGCCCATGTCCTGAACCGTTCGAACGGCCCCGTCCACCGCATGTCTCCTCGAAGTTGTTCCATTCGCGGCAACAAAAAAACGCCCAGAGCCGCCAGCATGAAGTTTGCGAGCCAAATCCCCGCCGAGGGTAGCATCTTTCCTTGCCGCGCCAGCCCTGCTCCCATCACAAACAGCAGGTAGTAGCCCGCAATAAGCGCAACCGCAAGCAGAATTCCGGCCGCGCGTCCTCCTCGCCTTGGCCGTGCACCCAGCGGCACCGCCACTAGCGCAAATACCAGGCAGGCCACGGGAAATGCCAGTCGCCTGTGCAACTCCACGCGCGCTTCCCGCCAGCCCGGTCCCTTCTCGGACAGCAGCCCCGAAAAGGATCGTTCCGTGTCTCGTACGGTTTCCGGCTTCGCGGGCGCGAGGCCGCTCACCTCGATCGGCCAATCGCTCTGTCCGAATTCGGTCACCGAATACTTGTCGGGGTCCCGCCGGTCAAATTCGTGGGTGGCCCCGCCCTGCAGATGCAGCTCCAGCTTGCCCTGCTTCGGCTCGGCAATTACAATCGCCTTCTGCGCCAGCGTTACACGCGCGCCGCTTTCTTCGCCGGTTTCCGCTAGAAACACGCCGTGCCATTGCGTTCCGCCGGCGGCAACGTCGTTGACGTACAGCACCATTTTGGGGAATCGCTCGTCGAACACCCGGGGCTGCACCTGAAAGGAAATCTGGTTGGCCACCAGGGCGGTTTCCACTCCTCGCAGAGTGCGCAGGGAGATCGGGCCGATCCAGAGTGTCAAAATCGCTGTAACGCATAATCCGGCGGCGGCGATTACTCCTACGGGAAGCAGTACGCGGCGGCGTCCGATTCCCAAGGCGGTTAGTGCGATAATCTCACTATCCGCGGACATTCTTCCCAGGCCCAGCAATACGCCAACGAGAATGGCCATCGGCACCGTGAACGTCAGCACTCCAGGGAAGAGGCACAAAAAGAGTTTCAGAAGTTCGCCGCCTGATCCGCTGTGGCGGACCACCAATTCCATGAGGTGCACAAGTTGAGGCACGAAAAAAACAAAGGTGAAAACCAGCAGGCCGAGGATTGCATGGCGGGACACTTCGCGGACGATGTACCGATCGAGAATGCGCATGGCGCAAACGCTGAGTGTAGCACGCCGTCTCGCGCTGCGGAGTTGCCCGCTCGATGAACCGCATCAACCTCGTCCTCCTCTGGCACATGCATCAGCCGCAGTATCGTGATCCGGAAACCGCCCGCTATGTTCTGCCTTGGACGCGTCTCCACGCCCTCAAGGACTATTGGGGCATGGTCAAAATTCTCGAGGCATTCCCCGGCTTCCACGCCACGTTCAACGTCGTCCCTTCTCTCGGCATGCAGCTGGAGGAATACGCCAGCGGAAATTTCAACGAACCGTGGTTCGATCTCGCTTTCAAGGAAACCGAGCAGCTTAATCCGGAAGACAAAGCGGAGATTCTGAACCGCGCCTTCCAGCTCAATCACGAACGCCTGATGTCGCGGTGGCCGCGCTTCGTCGAACTCTACGAATGGTCGCGTCCCGGAAGCGGCGCGCAAGCCCAGGCCACATTCACTCCGCGTGATTGGCGCGATTTGCAGGTTCTTTCGCAGCTTGCCTGGATGGACGAAGAGTGGCTTGCCAAAGATCCTGTCCTCGCCCGGCTCGCCAGCAAAGGCAAGAATTTTAGCAAGACCGATAAATCTGCTCTCAGAGCCAAGCAGCTTGAATTCCTCAAGATCGTTTTGCCGATTTACCGCGAAGCCGCCGCTCGCGGCCAGGTAGAACTCAGCACCACGCCGTTCTACCATCCGATCCTCCCGCTACTGTGCGATTCCGATATCGCTCGCGTCGCCAACCCATCCACTCCGCTCCCGCGCCGCGCTTATCGCCATCCCGAGGATGCCCGCGAACAATTGGTCCGCGCGCGCGAATATCACGAGCGCGTCTTTGGCGTGAAACCAGCCGGCCTGTGGCCCTCCGAGGGTTCCGTCAGCGATCAAGCTCTCTCCATCGCCGCCGAAGAAGGCTTTCGATGGTTTGGAACGGATGAAGGAGTGCTCGGCCGCACCTTAAATATTGGCTTCTTTCGCGATTCCGGCGGAGTTCCTGCCAACGCCGACCGCCTGTTCAAGCCGTGGAGCCTTCAGCTTGCAGACAAAAACATTAGCGGCCTCTTTCGCGATCACCATCTCTCGGATTTGATCGGTTTTGTCTACAGCCGCATGGATGGCAAAGCCGCCGCGGCCGATCTCCATGGCCGCCTGCGCCATCTTGGAGAGTCCGTGCAATCCTCGCAGCCGTTGACCGTCTGTCTTTTCCTCGACGGCGAAAACGCCTGGGAATACTATCCCGGCAACGGGCGCGAATTCTTACGCGAGTTCTACGGACGGATTCAAGCCGACCAGGATTTCCGAGCCCTCACCGCATCCCAAGCGCTCGCCGCCGCTGGCGAAATTCCCAAAACGAGCAGCATTTTCCCCGCCTCCTGGATCAACGCCAACTTCGACGTTTGGATCGGCCATAGCGAGGACGTTGCCGCTTGGGAATTGCTGTGGGATGCTCGCGAAACTTACCGCAACGCGGAAGAAGCGCGATCCAAAGGACGCTCCGACGTCCCCACGGAAACCGCATTGAAGGCGGCGAAAGAGTCGCTGCTGGCCGCGGAAGGAAGCGATTGGTGCTGGTGGTATGGCCCCGAGCACAGCACCGCCAACGACGCCGAGTTCGATGCTCTTTACCGCAAGCACCTCACCGGCGTGTACCTCGCTCTCGGACGCATCGCCCCCGACGAACTGGCCAAGCCCATCAAGCGCCGCCCCGAGCACGCTTTGCAGTTGGCCCCTGCGGCTTTTCTCAGCGTGAAAGTGGATGGACGGGACACCTCCTATTTCGAATGGATGGGAGCCGGGCTTTATTCTCCCGAGCGGCGCAGCGGAGCGATGCATGGCCGCACGTTCTATCTCCACGAATTGCGCTTCGGCTTCGAGCCAGACCGTTTTTGTGTCCGCGTGGATCCGTTTCACGAATATTTCTCGGAACTCGAAGACGTGGAATTTCGCGTGACCATCCATGCCGGGGAAGAGATTACGATCATGGCCCGCCTCGAGCGCGGACGCCTGGTCGAATTCGCCGTCGAGCAAAACCTTGTCTGCCTCTTGAATCCGCGCGAATCCGCCGAAGTCGCTTTCGACCGCATCCTCGAAGTTGCGGTCAGCAAAGAGTTTTTCCGCCTCGCGGGCGTGAATCGTTTGCGAGTCGGCGTGGCGCTCTGGCATGGCGGCTTGCCCGTGGACGTTCTGCCCGCCGAAGGTTTCCTCGAAGTCCAGCTTGGCGAGGAAAACTTTGCCTGGGATGCTCCGCATGCCTCGTAAAGTATTCCGCGGCGAAACGATTCAATACAGTTTCACGGCGAGTTCTTTCGGTTGGTTCCCGACCGGCACCATGGTGAGCAAGCCGTCCTGCGTTCCGCTGGCGATGCGAATTACGGCCAAATCGCCGGAACCCTCACCCACCACAAACAACAGGCGCGGATTTTCCTCGGGATCGAGCCCCAGTGCTCCCGGCGATTGTCCGGCGGGAATCGGGCGGCTCACTTGCCGGTCCACGATGTCCACGGGCGTCACACTGCCCGCCACGGGATCGGAAACGTACATTTCGCTCGCATCGCTCATCAGTACTCCGTGCGTCGGCGCCGATCCGAGCACGACGTAATCTCCGACTTCATGCGTCCAGGTATTGATGGCCTGCACGCCATGTGCATCCGGTTCGATCACGTACAACTCCCCTCCGTCGGGTTTCAGCACCATCTCCGATGGTTTTCCCGCCAGCTTCAGATTTGTCAGCAGCACCCGCCGCTTCAAGTCCACAACGGAGAGGAGATCCTCCGTGCGGCTCAGCACGTACGCGACGGAGCTGTCCGGCAAGACGGAAACTTCCTCCGGATTCGCCGCCACGGGAACTTCGCTCAACTCTTGTAGAGTCTCCGCATCGTGGATTCCGAGCGTGGAGTTTTTTCGGTTCGCCACTAAAATCAATTTTCCATCCGGCGTCACCTGCGCAATCGCAGGACCCGGTCCCGTCCGTCCTTTCCCAACCACTTGCCTGGTGTTGCAATCAATCTCGACCAGCAAATCGTTTCCCGAAGAAGTTGTGTAAGCGGTGCGGGAATCGCGGGAAAAATCAATCGAGAAGGGCAGTGACCCCACGGGGATGCGCGCGGCGATCTGGTTGGTGCGCGCGTCCAGCACCCACGCGTAGCCTCCAGCGATGCTTGTGCCCCAGATCTCGGCGTGCTTCGGGCGTCCACGCATTCCGGAGATTCCTGGTCCTACAGGAACTTGCGCGACAACGGAAAGGGAGGGAACGTCCACGACGCTGATGCTGCCATCGGCGGTGCTGACGTAGGCGCGGAGGCGAAGGTCGGGGCGGAGGAAAGATGGGCGGTGTTCGCGCAGGAGAAGAATAAGTCCGGTGAGAAGCAAAACACTGAGCAGAAAGATGATGCGGAATTTCGCGAAGCTCTTCATCGAGGCGGCATCAGTTGACAATGCGGTGCAGGACTCCTGCGATCTGGCGCATTTCTCCGGCGAGTTCGGCGAATTCTTCGGGAAGAATGGATTGCATGCCGTCGCTCAGAGCTTTTTCCGGTTCGTGGTGCACTTCGACGAGCAAGCCGTCCGCACCAACTGCCACGGCCGCGCGGGAAAGGGGCAAAACTTTGTGGCGCTTGCCGGTGCCGTGGCTGGGATCCACGAGAATCGGAAGGTGGCTGCGTTTCTTGACGGCGGGGACGACGGCGAGATCGAGCGTGTTGCGCGAAAAATCGGAGAAGGTGCGCACGCCGCGCTCGCAGAGCATAACGTTGTAGTTTCCTTCGGAGAGGATGTACTCGGCGGCCATGAGAAATTCATCGAGCGTGGCGGACATGCCGCGCTTGAGGAGAACTGGTTTCTTCGCGCGGCCGGCGCGCTTGAGGAGAGAGAAATTCTGCATGTTGCGCGCGCCGATCTGAATGACGTCGGCGTATTTTTCCACGAGATCGAGCGATTCATTGTCAATCGCTTCGGTGATGATGCCGAAGCCAAACTTTTCGCGAACTTTCGCCAGAATCTTGAGGCCGGGCTCGCCGAGTCCCTGAAAACTGTACGGGGAAGTGCGCGGTTTGTAGGCGCCGCCGCGGAAGAGGCGTACACCGGTGGCCTTGAGGCGCTCGGCGATGGCGAAACATTGCTCTTCGGATTCGACGGCGCAAGGGCCGGCGACGAGACCAATGTGCTGGCCGCCGATGAGGACTTCTCCAGACGGTGTGGGGATGCGGAGAACAGTGTCTTCTTCCTTGGTGTCGCGGCTGACAAGTTTGTAGGGCTTGCTGACGGGAATGCATTCGATGACGCCGGGCATGGATTCGAGAACGCCGAGGTCAATGGCGCCCTGATTGCCGGTAATGCCGATGGCGGTGCGGCCAGCGCCGGGGATAGGGTGGGCCTTAAGGCCGAGGGATTCGATGCGCCGGCAGACGGCGCGGACCTGGTCCTCAGTAGCGTGCGACTGCATGACCACGAGCATGGAAGATTCCCCTGAGCGGAAAAGGAACCCCGAGTGTACTGCAAGGAAGGGAAGAGGAGCAAAGAAGGGGAGGGGTACCCCCGGTGTTTTTTTGCAAGTGTTGATTATAAAGGGGGTTAAAAAGGGCGATTTTGGAAGTGTTCATTCTGCGGGACTTGCGGGCGGAAATTTTGCAAGTGTTCATTCTAAAGATGGTTAGCCGTGTGGGTGCGTGGGATGCAGTGGCTGCGCCTGAAACGAGCCGAAGGCTGATGCTTCCGCTGGAGCGGGTGAAGGCTAGTCGAGGGTTAGTCCAAAAGAACATAGACTATTATAACATTGATGTCAATAGAGATTATGGTACCGTTCGAACAAGATGAGCATTACGGACGTAAGAGTCGCGGGATCAAGGAGTTGACGCACCGGGGCGGCTGCTGGTTTCACGCGGAGAGCGGGGGCTTGCCCGGAATTATGGGGAAACGTTCCTGTCCCCGGGGTTCCCCGAGGTTCACCTGCGGCGAGGCGGCGCTTGAGGCGAGCGGGCCGGCGCGGGCTGAGATAGACTCCTCTACGTGAGGACACAAAGAATTTCGTGGGCGGTGATGCTGCCGCTTCTGGAGCTGTTGGTATGGAGCACGCTGGTGCCGATTCCGACATTGCTGCTGTGCGGCCGGATTTACTTGTTGCAGAGGCATGCAAATGCCTCGCGGGAGCCACGAAGGTTCGAAACGGTTGTTCCCCGCAACCGCTGGCTGGAGTTTTCGCTTCAGGTTGTAGGTGAACAAAACTTCGATTCGGTCATGGACCTGAATTTACCAGGCGTACTCATATGGGGGCCGATGTCTGTGCCTGCAAATTCCTACCTCGAGAAGCACGCAGCTGCGATCTCACCGCGAGTCTTGCAGGTGGTGACTCTGCCGTTCTGCTGCCTCCCGGCCTGGTGGTTCGTGGGAGTGGGGGTGGAGGGACTGCTCGCACGAAAGCGTTTGCATCTGGCGATGCGCCTGATTGGGTCGGTTTTGTGCTCTGCGTGCATCGCATTTGCGGTTGGAATTTTGTTCGCGCCGCCAGGCGACAGAGGAGACATGCTGCCATTCATTCCGGGTGCGGTCCTTTGGACGGGCGCATTCGGGTTGTTTCCCCTGGGCTGGTGGTTGCGGCGAAGAGGGAAGGTCAAGACCTGAATGGCATTGGGAGCGGAGCACGACAATCGCTGCGGTGGGGCCTGGAAAGACAACCTAACCGGTGAGGAAGGAACGGGGCACCCGGCGGGCGCTTAGGGGTGTAGAGAGCGGCCTGCGCAGCGAGCCCAGGGCTACGAGATGTCCTCGCCATACATCAATTGGCTCTGGCCCTTGTCCACGGAATCGAGCTGGTAGTAGCCAATCCTCGATGAAGGTTTCGCGTTGCCCGGGGCGCGGAGGGTGAGGATCGCGTAATCATGGTAGTAGACCTTGTCTTTGTTCATGCTTAGCTCGGCAACCCCTTTCTTGAGGGCCGGCAACGCCTTCTGGCCCTGAAGGTCGGGATCGCTCATGTAGCCGTAAGGGTTTTGTTCCTGGAGTACGGGAATCGCCGCAGCCCCAATACACCGTCCTTTCCCGAGGCCAATGTATGGGTCAAAGACTTCAAAATTGTGTTCATGTCCCCAGAGCCAAAGGGCAATTTTCTGCATGAATGGCTGAAAGACGGAATAAAGCTTCGGGTTGTACGCCAGCGCCTTGCCGCCGTCTCCTTTGCCGACCCCATCACCGAAAGCGGTAAAGAGCTGGTGGTGCGACAAGAGGACGGTGCGGCCAAGAAAATTTTTCAGCTTGTCCGAGTGCCAAGCAGCCTCCGAATCCTCCAGGTAAGTGACGTTGCTGATTACCGTAAAGGGATCACAGTCATGCAAACCCGTATCCATGGCGAGAATTTGCCAGTTCGCGTTTCTAAGGCAAAAGTAGCTCGCTCGCTGCTGATAGTGAGCGAGAGGCGGCGTCTTGTTCAACGCACCCAGAAGTTGTTGGTAAAAGTCGCCACCGGAATACCTGTCATGGTTGCCCGAGAGCGTAAATACAGGAATGTTCGGGGCGAGGGAACTCAACAGCGATAGAAAATTGCCAGTATCCTCCCAGGGCATCCCGGCATAGTAGATATCTCCAAGGTGGATGAGCATATCGGGCTTCTTTTTTATGACTTCGGCGAGGAGCCATTTGGCGTCGTCAATGCCGGTGCCCCAGTCGGCGATCAAGCCGATGACGATCTCAGGCTTCTCCGGCAGCGGAATGATGAAATCGTTCAGGTTTGAGTACCTGACATAGACGGGCGGGTGAAAAGTGGCTTTCCAGGCCAGATAAGCTGCGAGAGCTTCGCCCCAGAGCGGGTCGCACGTGCCATCCTTCAACTCGGCCTCGATCTCCTTTGCGCGCTGATGATTTCCCTTGACCTCGGCCCAGACGAATTCCGCGGCAAGCTTGGCGCAACGTCCGATAGGAATGCCCAATAGGTCAACTTCCGGGACAAGCTTCTGGCTCTGGAGCGCACTGAAAGCGGTGGCGAACTGCGACATTTCAGGCTGGGTCGAACTTAAATTCAATAGGGCAGTCTCCCGACGCGCTGAGAGAGCCTGGTGCATCACCGACTGCCACACGGAGGCGTAAGGATTGCGGAAGGTTACGAACGGGGTTGGCATGGGATTACCTCGGGCGAGTTCCAAACTTCATCCGCAGTGGGAACGAGCCGCTCGGCGAAATATACCATGAGAATAGTTCACGGGTGGATTCTTAATTAGAATGGTTACTAGTTTCGGGGTTATCCCCCGCCGAGTTTTTGCGTGGTCCGGAATTGGAAGAACGGCTGCAAGTGCTGCCAAGGATGGCGGAAGAGAAATACAAAGCAAGAAAAAGCAAGAAAAAGCAAGAAAAAGCAAGACCCAGGTTCGAAATGCGTCGAACCTGGGGCACCCGCCCATACCCCAGAACAAACACCAACCCAAGACCCAGGTTTCAAAAGACGAAACCTGGGGCACCCAACACCCACACCCGCTAGAAAATTTTTTCTTGGCGGCGGAGGTTGCCTACGGAGCCGATGTTGGCGATGTTGAGGGTGGCGGTGAAGCGGTTTTCGGTGCGGACCTGGCCGAGGTTGATGCGCTGGTATTCGAGAGCGAGGCCGCAGCAGCCGCCGTTGTAGGCGATCTGGACGAGCTGGTTCTGGAAGATTTTGTTGGTGAAGTCGTAGCTGGCGCCGGTGGTGATGTTCCAGCCTTTGCGGGTGCGGTCGCCGTAGCCGACCAGTGCGCGCAGCTGGCTCGAAAGCGGCTGCTGAAACGGAACGAAGTTGGGCGGCGGATTGTTGGGGAGGTCGGCGGCGACGGGATTGTCGTCGAGACGGAAGTAAGCAATGGTGGAGAAAAAATGGCTGTAGGGCTTGAGCTTGAGGAGCGTGCCGACGGTGATGAGGCGCTGAATTTGCGGGTCGTACTGGAGGATTTGCTCGAGGTCGTAGAAGCCGCCGGGAGTGACTTTGAAGTCGCTGATGATGGGCGACCAGTTGCGCGGGCCGAAGGCGAAAGCGAA
>DATJAD010000036.1:0-37336 GCA_035516615.1 Candidatus Acidiferrum sp. | reverse complement strand
TTCCTCGATCACACGCAAGCTCGCCTGGGCGAGCGCGAATCCATCGCCGACGTGGCCCGAAACCTCGAGCGCTGGGTGCACGGCATCGTCGCTCGCGTCTATGAACAGCGCGTGCTCGAGGAGATGGCGGCGAGCGCGGACATCCCTGTCATCAACGCGCTCTCCGACAAATTCCATCCCTGCCAGGCGCTGGCTGATTTCTTTACCCTCAAGGAAAAATTCGGCGCGCTCAAGGGATTCAAGCTCGCTTACGTCGGCGACGGCAACAACGTTTGCCATTCTCTGATTTATCTCGCCGCGCGCCTCGGCGTTCACCTCAGAATCGCCACGCCCGCGAATTATGCGCCCGAAGCCGACGTATTGGCCGATTCCAAGCGCGTCGCCCGGGAAACTAAAGCGAAGCTCGAGCTCTTCACCGATCCTCGCGAAGCTGTGGATGGCGTTCAGGCCGTTTACACGGACGCTTGGATCAGCATGGGCTTCGAAGCCGAATCGAAAGTGCGTAACGAAGTGTTTCGCTCGTATCAGGTCAACGATGGGTTTATGTCGCTCGCTGAGCCGGACGCCGTCTTCATGCACTGCCTGCCTGCGCACCGGGGCTATGAAGTCACTCCCGAAGTGCTCGATGGCCCGCAGTCCGTGGTTCTTGACCAATCCGAAAATCGCATTTACGTGCAGAAAGCCATTCTGCACTCGCTGTTTCGTTGATCTTCCGCGGCGTTCTCACTCCTCCGCGGGAAGGATATTCTTTAGGCAACGCTCCGGCGCATCCGGAATCATCAACGTCTTTTCGTGAAACAGAAAGAGGAACAGTGAATACGTCCGTGAACAAACCGAAGAAAGTCGTGCTCGCCTACTCCGGAGGTCTGGATACCTCCATCATCATTCCCTGGCTGAAGGAAAATTACGGCTGCGAAGTCATCGCCATGATCGGCGACGTCGGCCAGCAGGAAGATCTTGAAGCCGCACGCAAAAAGGCTCTCGCCACAGGCGCGTCCGCTGCGCACGTCGAGGATTTGCGCGAAGAGTTCGTCCGCGATTACATCTGGCCCACGCTGCGCGCCGGCGCGGTTTACGAACACAGCTATCTTCTGGGCACTTCCATGGCGCGGCCAGTTCTGGCCAAGCGCCAGGCGGAAGTAGCATTGCAAATGGGCGCCGACGGTCTTTCCCATGGCTGCACAGGAAAAGGAAATGATCAGGTGCGTTTTGAGCTGGCGTACAAAGCCATTGCGCCGAATCTCCAAATCATCGCGCCCTGGCGCGAATGGGATATTGATTCCCGCGAAGATGCCATCGCCTACGCGGAGAAACATCACGTTCCCATCGAACAAAGCAAGAAAAATATTTACAGCCGTGACCGCAACATCTGGCATTTGAGCCACGAAGGCGGCGAACTGGAAGATCCCGCCAACGCGCCAAGCGAAGCTATGTGGCAGTGGACTGCTGCTCCGGAAAAAGCGCCGGACAAAGCGGAAGAGGTCGAAATCGGATTCGAGGCGGGAACTCCCGTGTCGGTCAAGGGTTCGAAACTCGGGCCCGTGGATTTGCTCAATTTGCTGAACGAAATTGCCGCGCGCCATGGAATCGGCCGTACCGATCTTGTCGAAAACCGTCTGGTCGGCATGAAATCCCGCGGCGCATACGAAACTCCCGGGGGTACAATGCTCGTCACCGCCCATCGCGAACTCGAGCGCCTTACCGTGGATCGCGACACGGCGCACCTGCAGCAGATGCTCGCGATTCGCTACGCCGAATTGGTTTACAACGGCGTGTGGTTTTCGGCGCAGCGGCAAGCCCTCGATGGCTTTTTCAATGTGTCGCAACAGCGCGTCACCGGCACCGTCGGTCTGAAACTTTGGAAGGGCACTCTCACCGTCACCAGCCGCAAATCGCCTTTCTCCCTCTATCGCGCGGATCTGGCCAGCTTCACCATGGGTCGCTATAACCCGAAGGACGCCGAAGGCTTCATCAATCTCTTTGCGCTCCCGGTCACCGTGCGCCCCAAGGCCAAAGCCGAAGGGAATTGGTAGGTCCGTCATTCCCAAGGAAGCAAGGAATCTCGTTTCCGTGCAAACGCGATTGACACCATGAGCGAACGAAAAGACAACAAACTGTGGGGCGGCCGCTTCGAACGCGAGCCGGATGCGCGCTTCGATGCGTTCCAGCGTTCCTTTGCGTTTGACCGCCGGCTTTTGCCTTACGAAATCGCGGTGAATCTCGCGTGGGCCAAAGCGCTCGAACCCATCGGTATTTTCTCCGCAGCGGAGGTAAAACAAACCCTCGCGGCGCTGGACAAGATCGCTCAGCGAGCACAGAACGATCCGGCATGGTTCGAACAAATGGGCGCGGACGCGGAAGACGTGCACCACTTTGTAGAAAAAGCCTTGGTTGAACAACTCGGCCCTCTCGGATGGAAATTGCATACGGGCCGCAGCCGCAACGAACTTGTCGCCACGGATTTCCGGCTCTTTGTCATGGACGCTGCGGCAGAAATAAAAGGCGGTGCGCTTGCTCTGATCAAATCGCTTCTGCTGCAAGTGAAAGCGAAACTCGGCGTGCCCATGGCCGGCATGACGCACATGCAGCACGCACAGCCGATCCTTCTTTCTCATTTTTTATTGGCGCATGCCGAAGCGTTCACGCGCGATCTTACGCGGCTGTCGAACGCTTCCGCGAGCGCCGATGCTTGCCCCATGGGATCGGGCGCAATCGCCGGAAATGCTTTTGGCATTGATCGCGCGGCAATCGCTCGCGATCTTGGCTTTTCTCGCATCACTGCGAATAGTCTTGACGCCGTGAGCGACCGGGATTTTGCGTTGGATTATCTCTTCGCGCTTGCCGGAATCGCCACGCATCTTTCGCGCCTTGCGGAGGATTTCGTGCTTTTCGCTTCGCAGGAATTTTCTTACGTCATTCTTCCCGATGAATATTCGACCGGCAGCAGCCTCATGCCGCAGAAAAAAAATCCCGATTGCTGGGAGCTCATCCGGGGAAAATCCGGCCGCATCACGGGCGCTTTAGTGAGTTTGCTCGCCACGCTCAAAGGCCTGCCGACTAGCTACCAGCGCGATCTTCAGGAAGACAAGGAAGCGCTGTTCTTCGCGCACGATCAAGTCTCATCCATGTTGGCTATTGCCGCGGGGGCCATCGGAACGACGCAGTTTGGCGACGGCCGCCTGCGCGCTTCCGCATCGAATCCTGCGCTGCTCGCAACGGAGGCTGCGGATTACCTGGTTCATAAGGGGATTCCTTTCCGCAAGGCACACGATCTTGTCGGAAAGGTTCTTCGGGAAGCGGAGCGGCAAGGAAAGAACTGGACCGAACTGCCTTTGGCAGGTCTCCAAAACATTTCTCCGGTATTTGACGCCGATTTCCAGAAAGGCTTGAACGTTGACGCGGCGCTTGCTTCAAAGAATGTTCCAGGAGGAACCTCGCCGGAATCGGTGCGGACCGCGATCGCAGAATTCGAGAAGCGCATTGCCGACGCAGGAGCCGCGAAATGATGCAGCCTCCTTCGGAAGCAGCGCTGCCCAAGGGATTCCGCTTCGCCGCTACAGCTTGCGGGCTGAAGAAAACCGGCGCGCTCGATCTGGCGATCATTTCGAGCGATGTTCCGGCATCGGCCGCCGCGGTGTTCACGCAAAATCTTGTCGTCGCGGCCCCCGTAACGCTCTGCAAGAGAAATCTGCAAAGCTCCAAGGGAAAAATGCGCGCCGTTGTGGTGAACGCTGGAAATGCCAACTGCGCCACGGGCCAGCAGGGGGAACTTGTCGCACAACGCACCGGAGAAGAAGCGGCGCGGCGACTCGGAATCGCTCCCGAGGAGTTTTTCGTTTGCTCGACCGGCGTAATCGGTGTACAGCTTCCTGTTGAAAAAATTCTTCGCGCATTGCCGTCGCTTGCGCGAAACCGGCGGCCCTCCGCTCGCTCGTTTGCGGAATTCTCGCTCGCGATTTGCACCACGGACACGCGGCCAAAAACCGCTTCGGCTTCCTTCAGAATGGGTGGAAAGCGCGTGCATTTGATCGGCTGCGCCAAAGGCGCGGGGATGATTCATCCAAACATGGCCACGACGCTGGCATTTGTGGTGACCGACGCCGCAATCGCTCCCGGACTTCTGCAAAGGACGCTGCGGGATGTGGCGTCGCGCACGTTCAATGCGATCAGCGTGGACGGCGATACTTCCACGAACGATACGCTGCTGGTTCTTGCCAACGGCGTTTCGGGAGCGCCCGCTGTGAGAAGCGGTAGCAGAGCACTTCGCGATTTCTCCACGGCGCTCGAAGAAGTGTGCGGTTCACTGGCCCGGCAGATAGTGGCGGACGGCGAAGGAGCACAGAGGGTGGTGGAAATCGAAGTGCGCGGCGCGAAGACCGAAGCTGCCGCGAAACGTATCGCGGAAACGATTGCAACTTCGCCGCTCGTCAAAACCGCCTTTGCGGGGGGAGATCCCAATTGGGGCCGCATTTTCGCTGCGGCAGGACGTTCTGGCGTGAAATTCGACCCCGGCCTTGTGGACATCACCATGGCAGGAATCAAGGTACTGCGCCTGGGCCAGCCGTTAGAATTCAACGAGCGGGCAGCATCGAAGAAATTGCTCGCAGATCACGTACCGATCCTGGTTGATCTCCGTTCCGGGCCTGCGAAAGCCAAGTACTGGACCTGCGACTTCAGCGCGGAGTATGTGCGAATCAACGCGAGCTACCGGACCTAGAGTCGCCGCCAGTTGATTAACAGAATGCAGCGATACCCAGCCACTCCCCCATTGTTTTGGCAAGTGTGCGGAAGCCACTGAGGAGAAAGAGGTTAGAAGGATTTTAGTCCGCTTCGTTTGTGCAAAGTGTGCGCAACCCACTGATAAAGAAGAGGATAAGTTAAGTGCTTCGCTTTCCGATTTGGACGGTTCGTGCCAGGCGGACTGTTCCCCAGATTTCACAAGCCACTCTACAACCAATCCATATATGTTTATAAGTGGTAAATAAAGAGATAAGTCGTTTAGAATGATGGTGCCCAAGAGAGGACTCGAACCTCCACGACCTTGCGGCCACTAGCTCCTGAAGCTAGCGCGTCTGCCAGTTCCGCCACTTGGGCACGGTAGCACGGGCCAAGCTGGATTCAGTTGCCCGTACAACGAGGCCCCTCCATTGTGCCCGGCTCTGAGTACAGCTGTCAACGATGCAAGCATTTGGCACAATTCCCGACTTCGGCTCTGAGATCCAGACGCCAGGTAATAGCACCAGGCCGTACTGATACCATCCAGTTATTTAACGACGTCATACAATATTTCGCTTGAATTTTATATTACTACTCCGTATAGTGCGACTCCGCGAACTGCTCACGGGAAGCACTCTCGTAGTTCACAAGGTAACGGGACGGAGGTTCTCAATGGTCATGAAAACGAGCGAACGCTGGCACTGCATGAACCCGGAGTGCGGTTGTGCAATTACCGTGGAAACCGGCGGAGAGATAGATGGCGCAAACCCGATCTGTGCGTGCGGCACACAGATGAAGAAGGACTACAAGCCGCCGGTCTTTCACTACCTTGATTTTCTTCATCTGGAAAGTAGCGAACTGGTTTCCCGCGATCGGCACGAGAAGTGACCGATGGAACGATTCCGCCATTCATCACGAACGCACAGTCATGCGCACAAGTCCCTGCGCTTGCGGGGCGACGTAGTGCACACCTTTGGCACGCTGCTGACTCCCCTGGCGATCGCGCTGGTCGCTCTGGGCTTCTATTTATTGGGCAACGCGGTGGCCAATCCTCTCTCTTCCAACGCGGCATCCTTGCTGTTCGCTTCCATCATTCTTGCTCTCGGCTTCGTATTATTGAGCTACTTACTGCGCACGGCGATGGCATCGCACCAGCGGCCGCCGACCGAGCGAGTTCGCATCCGCAATTCCTATGCGGGCGACCCCACTTCTTCGCAGACAATCGTCGTGGCCCACGCCGAACCTTCCGGAACGCTGCCCTTTCAACGATGCTATGTGGACTCCGCGCGCATCCGCCGTTGAGCTGTCCGCAATCCGGCACCAAGACAAGCAAAAATGTCAGGCGCGAGGAATGGCCGGGAAATACTGCTCTTCGAGGATACGGCGGTGGTGAAGTTCGTGTCCGGCGCAGATAAACGCAAGGGCACGTACGCTGACTTCATTCTTGTTGGCCATGCCGCGAAGCAGCCAGGCTTCCTCAGTTAGGGTCCTCAGCAGCGAAAGGGTAGAATTTCGGACCACGTCGAATTCCAGGGCGAGATCCGAGAGCGATCGATCCCCGAATCCGCCATTCCGAACGTAATCGTCCTGCTCGAAGCCTTCGATGGGCGTACGATCCGCCCGAGCGATGCGAAGCGCGCGGTAAGCAAAGATCCTTTCGCTGTCCGCGATGTGGCCAATCACTTCCTTGACGGTCCATTTGTTCGCAGCATAGCGAAAATTGCCATCGCGTTCGCTGCGGCCCGCGAGAAGCAAAGCCATCTGCAAGCGCTGCGTCTCCAGCGTTCCAAAAATGTCGTCTCCGGGGATGAGCGAAATGTACTTCTCGTAATAAGATGCGTATTCCCCGGGTTGGGGGCGGTTTTGAGGAGCACGTTTGGGAATCATGCGGGGATTATACGCTTCTCAGGCCTTGGTTTGGTTACTGGGGCGCAAGAGAAAGGGAGGCCGACTTGGCCGTTGATTTGAGCAAGGCGCGCATCGCCTTTCAAGGCGAGCCGGGAGCGTTCAGCGAAGCGGCTGCGGTCCAGTTGCTGGGAGAGGAGATTGTGACCGTGCCGCGGTCGACGTTCGACGCCGCGTTCCGCGCAATTCCCGATGGGGCTGCCGAGGCTTTGCTTGCACCGGTGGAAAACACGCTGGCAGGTTCCGTGGTCCGGGTATTCGATCTGCTGCTCGAAAGCAATCTTTCGATCGTCGCCGAGACGATTCTACCGATCGAACATCACGTGATCGGATGCCCCGGCGCGACCCTAGGGGATATTCGGTCCGTAGCTTCGCATCCGATGGCACTGGCGCAATGCGAAACTTTTTTTCTAAAGCATCCGGATGTGAAGCGTGTCCCCGCGGAGGATACGGCAGGAAGTGTGCGGGAAGCGCTGGCACGCGGAGACAAGTCCGCTGCAGGCATTGCCGGCCGCCTGGCGGCAATGCGTTACGGCGGTGTGATCCTCGCGGAGAGCATTCAGGATAACACCGAGAATTTCACGCGGTTCGTTCTTCTGGTGCCTTCGGCCGAGGCGGAAAAACACAAACGTCCCGAGGCGCGGAAAATGTCGCTTGCGATGCGGCTGGCCCATCGGCCGGGCGCGCTGCTTGCTTCTCTTGAACCCTTCGCGCGGCATGGCGTGAACCTGCTTAAGATTGAAAGCCGGCCGATCCATGGACGGCCGTGGGAATATCAGTTCTTCCTGGACGTGGAAGCCGAATCGCACGACCGGCTGGATGTCGCACTTGCGGAAGTGCGCAAAGCAACGAGCGAGCTTCGCGGTCTGGGACTGTATCCGGCGGCCCGCTTTAATTTTTGATTTAAAACGAAAAGGCCAGCTTGTTGGCCGCCCTTTTTGGATTCTCCCTTTCCAAGAGAACATTTGCTTTCGTTTGAGGTGATTCGATCTTCGGCCCGTTCAGCAGCAGCTGCACTCGGGATCGCCCATACCGCCCGTCATATCGTCCTTCATGCGACGCAGACGCCGACCGAGACGCTCGGCAAGCTGGTGTCTTGCGCGCCACAATCTGGCCTTCAGCGTATTTTCCGTGACGCCAAGCTTCTTGGCGGCTTCGCCGGTGGAATAGCCGTGCACTTCGCGCAGCACGAAAGCGGAGCGCAGGAGCGGCGAGAGCTCGTCGAGATTTTCGTTGATCATCTCGCGCAGCTCCGTGCTCGCATAAACCTGTTCCGGATCCAGGCCGCCGTCCGCGAATTTTTCCGTGGCCGGAAGATCGTCCTCGCGAGGCGGCTCGTCCAAGGAGATCGCCGGGCGCGACTTGGCGCTGCGGCGCTTCATCAACGCGGCGTTGATGACGATGCGCGTGAGCCAGGTGGAAAACTGCGACCTGCCCTCAAAGCGCTTTAGATTGCGATAGGCCGAAAGCAAGCCGTCTTGCAGAGCGTCCTCGGCGTCCTCGCTGTTGCCCAGCACCCGAAGAGCCGTCTGAAAGAGCGGCCGCTGGTAGCGGCGAAACAACGTCTCGACCGCTTCGGCGTTCCCTCTCTGGCCCGCGCGGATCAGTTTAGTTTCCTTCAGTTCCGTCCCCACTAACGCTTGTGTTGCCATTGTCTCCCCCATGTACTACGAAATTCATCTCTTCCATGTTTCGGCCGCCCGCTTTGTGTCGACGCGGCTCAATGCACCGGCACATTTCCACGACCTGTTTTCGGCTTCCGCAGCAGCACCATGAACGGGATCACCAGTAGGAACACGACGCCGAGCATCTTGAAGTTATCCACGAAGGCCAGCATCGCGGCCTGCCGCTCGACGGTGTTGTAAACCATTCCGGACGCTTGCGAGGCCGCCTCGGCCACGGAAGAACCCGCAGCCACAAGTTGCAATTGCGCTCCGTTGACAAAATTGTGATACGCGGCGCTGTAGGTGTTCACATGTTCGGCCAACTGGGCCTGATGAAACTGAGCGCGCCGATCGAGCATCGTGGTCACCGTGGCGATTCCCACGCTGGCACCGATGTTCCGCGCAAGATTGATGATGCCGGTGCCCATGTTGGTCTTTTCCTTGGGCACGTAAGCGAAAGCGGCCACATTGATCGGAATGAAGAGAAAGGCCAGCCCGAACGTCTGCAACATACGCGCCTCGACCGCGTGGCGGTAATCAATGTTCAGATTCCATCCGGCCATAACAAACAGCGCCAGTGCGGATACCGTGCACCCAAACGCGATGAGAATGCGCAGGTCCGCCTTCGAGACCAATATGCCGACGACCGGCATCATGAACATGATGACCGCACCGCCAGGAGAGAGCGCCAAGCCCGCCAGCTCCGCCGTATAGCCCATCAACTGCTGCAAGAACTGCGGGATGAGCACGGTGCTGGAATAAAGCACGAAGCCCAGGAAAAACATGGCCAGCGTGGCGACGGCGAAATTGCGTTCCTTCAACATTTTCAGATCAACGACGGGGTCCTTTTGCTTCCACTCCCAAATAATTCCGGCGATGACGCCAATCAGCATCATCACGAAAAACACCTGGATGAAACCGCTGGAGAGCCAATCGTCGCGCTGGCCCTTGTCCAGGATCACCTGCATGCTGCCGAGGCCCAGGCTGATCAGGCCGATGCCAATGTAATCAATGCGGAAGCCCTGGGTGAACTTCACGCGCTTCATGTACGGCGGATCGCTGACCAGGAACGACGTCAACAGGATGGACAAGATTCCCACCGGCACATTGACGTAGAAAATCCAGCGCCAGGAGAAGTTGTCCGTGATCCATCCGCCGAGCCAGGGGCCAATCGTAGGAGCAACAACGACCGCAACTCCATAAACCGCGAAGGCCATGCCACGCTGGCTAAGCGGAAACGTGTCGTTCAGGATGGCTTGCTCGCTCGGTTGCAAACCTCCACCGCCGGCGCCTTGCAAGATGCGGAAGAGCACCAACACCCCCAGGCTCGGAGCCAGACCGCAAAGAAACGAACTCACCGTGAACAGAGCGACGCACGACATATAAAAGCGCTTGCGGCCCAACACGGAGGAAAGCCAGCCCGAAAGCGGGAGGACGATGGCGTTCGAAACCAAATACGAAGTGAGCACCCAAGTGGATTCGTCCACGCCGGCGGAGAGGTTTCCAGCAATGTGGGGAAGCGCCACGTTGGCGATGGAAGTGTCCAGTACTTCCATGAACGTGGCGAGCGTAACGGTCAGAGCGATCACCCAGGGGTTGATCGTCCCGTCCGGCATCCTCAGCTTGGCTAGTAGACTGCGTCGCATACGCTAGTTGGGTCTTTCGCTCGTTTGAATCCGCTACTTGGTGATGACCGTCGCGTCCACGTTCATTCCGGGCCGCAGAATCGCTTCCTGCGGCGGAATGGGGTCGAGAACGATCTTCACGGGAATCCGCTGCACGACCTTGACGTAGTTGCCCGTGGCGTTTTCGGGCGGAAGAAGGCTCAAAACCGCGCCGGAAGCTCCCGCGATGGAATCCACGTGGCCCGGAAAGGTCTTTCCGTACGCGTCCACCTCGACGTAGGCTTTCTGCCCCGGCCGCATTTTGCGAAGCTGGGTTTCCTTGAAATTGGCCGTGACCCAGACGTCCTGGAGCGGCACGACGACCATGAGTCCTTGCCCTGCTTGCACGATCTGGCCGACTTCGACGGACTTGTGCGTGGCTTCCCCGTCTACGGGTGAACGGATAATCGTGTATTCAAGATTGAGTTCGGCGGCTTCGACGGCGGCCCGCGCTTGTTCCACTTTGCCGATCTTTGCCTGCGCGTCCGCGCTTCGCATCTGGACCTGCTTGGTGTTCGCTTTGGCTTCCGCCACGCCGGCTTGAGCTTGCAGAACGCGGGCTTTTGCCGCGTCCACCAAAGCTTTGGTGATATCGACATTTCTTTCGGCCTGGGCCAGACGATCCTGGTCTGCCTTGAGCGCGCTGGCAGTGGCGTCCGCGCTGGCTTTCGCGGCGTCGTATTGCTGCTGCGAGATTTCGCCCTTGGCGAGCAAAGGGGTGTAGCGCGCCAGATCGGCCCGAGCGAGTTCGGCGTTAGCCTGGCTTTTTGCTATGTTGGCCTGAGCATAAGACAGGTCGGCGGTGCGCGCTTGCTCATAAGTCGCTCGCGCTTTCATCAGGTCAGCTTGAGCGCCAAGAAGCTGTGCATCGGCGTTCGACGTGCCGCTAGCGACGTTCTCGGCAGTTCGAGGAACGTCCACACCGGCCGATTTTGCTTCACCTTCCGCAAGAGCCAGCTGCCCTTTGGCCTGGTCGAGAGCTGCTTGATAGTCGCGCGGATCGAGTTTCACCAGAATTTGCCCCGCTTTGACGTGCTCGTTGTCCTTGACCAGCACTTCCGCCACGCGGCCATAGACCTTCGCGGCGATGGGTGTGATATGGGCGTCCACTTGCGCATCGTCGGTGCTCTCGCGGTTGTGGTAATAGATGATGAGGCCAATCAACGTTGCCAATAGAAGTGCACCGCCTGCGAACAAGAGCCTCCGCACTCTCGGGTTTGCCAGCCCCTTGAGCGGCTCTTCGTTGTTCAAAGGCAATTCTTCGTCCGGCCTGACCTTTTCCATATTTTCCAGCCCGACTTCGATATCTATGCTCATCCCCGGGTCCTCACTTGGAGTAAAGCGTTTCCATTTGTCCGACGGATCTTGCGTAATCCGCGCGCGCCTGATTGAAGCGATAGAGCGCCGAAATTTGGTTGTCGTTCGCGCGCGCTAAGGAGTCTTGTGCCTGAATCACTTCAATATTGTTCGCGACGCCGGCGTTGAAGCGGTCGCGCGCTTGATCCACTTCCTGTTGCGCCAGCTTCACACCGAGGTCAGCCACCTGGACTTCGTTGCGGGCCGAATCGAGATTCAGAAGCGCGGTTTTTACGTCGAGGGCGATCTGGTTTTTCAGATCGGCTTGCTGCTCCTGGAGTTTCTTGATTTGGAGATCCGCCTTGACCACCTCGGCCTTGATCCTGCCCCCCGTGAAAAGGGGAACATCAAAGGTGGCCTGGTAGGTATAAACGGGGATCCCGTTGTTCGTGCTCGTGCCCTGGTAGGCCCAGTTCCCGTCGAAGCGCAGGGAAGGAAGGCGCGAATCCTGAGCCGATTTCCTGGAGGCCTCCGCTGATTTGATTTGCGCCTCCAGGGACTTCCACTCTTGCCTCTCGTCCAGAGCTTCGGTGATACTCGCCTGAACATCCGGCTGCGGCGTTTCGTAAAAGCCGAGCGAATCGGCCAGCTCGATTTTCGTGCGCGGATCGAGATTGAGCAGCCGGCTCAATGCAAAGAGAGAAGTCTCGCGGTCGTTGACGGCCTCGATTAGACGCTGCTTCTCGTTCTGAAGCTCGACGTTCGCGCGCAAAGTGTCAATGCCAGTACCGACGCCTTCTTTTTGGAGGTCCCCCGCCTGGTCGTAAAGCGCCTGCGCAAGGTCGACGCGCGACTTGGACGCTTCGACGTCCGCTTCCGCCCGCAACGAGCCGATATATTGGGAAACGACAAGAAGTATCACCTGTTCGCGAGTGGAAAGGCTGTCGGCTTTGCCGGCAAGGGCTGTTGCCCGCGCAGCCTGCAGCCTTTTCCAGAGTGAGAGATCGAATACCGGCATCCCGAACGTGGGGCCGGCGTTAAAAATCTGAATCGGGCCCACGTGTTGCGGAAATCCCGGAATCCTGGCGCCGAACTGCGCTTCGATGTTCGTGCGCCGGGCCGCGTCATAAACCTGCAAGTCCGCCTGAGGCAAAAGGTCGGCCCTTGTGATGTTCTTGTCCTGTTCTGCCTGGGCCGCTTGCAGGACCGCGATTTGCGCGGTCGGGTTTTGCCTTAACGCCAGCTTCACGGCTTGCTCGAGAGTCAGTTTCAGTGGCTGGTCCGTTGAAGCACTGGCGTCTTGAGTTCTCTCCGGCGAAGAATTTTGTGCCCGCGCGACCGTGGCACCGCTTGTCAGGCTGAACAGAGCCAGGTAAAAAATGATGTGCGAGCCTTTGGGACTCTTTCCCCGCCGCTCGCCCGAATTCTTGGCCTCATCCTTTTCGCGGCGAATAATCTCGTTGACGATGGCCTGATTCAAACAGCCTTCCGCGGAAAGATGCGCGCCCTGGCTGTGCAACTCCTTGAGGAGCATTTTGCCGGATTCGTCAATGAAGCTGACTTCACACAAGTTCACGCCGAACTTGGCGTCAGGCTGGGCCGAACGAAGCTCGCGCCAGCACTGCTCGAGGGTTGAAACCGCCGCGCCGCTGAGCTTGCCCTCAACGTTCAGGACAGTCTTTCCGCGTCTTAATTCAGTGGAAATTCTAAGCATATTCCTACTCTCTCTCTCCCCTCAGTTGTAGCATCATTGCGGCCAGACAGTGCTCCGATGACTTGGAATGTATCTAACTTTATTTCAATAACTTATGCTTCGTGATCCTGAGACAAACATCTAATAGGAGCCGACATGATAACATATGCCCATATGTGGGCATTATTAAATAGACCATATATTGTCATATCGCAGCTCCAGAAGGGTGTTTCTGATGACTGAGGGAGGTCTCGCTCCCGAGGTTCTGGGCCGGTCTAGGCCAGCGCCGTGTCAGGAGGCGAAATCTTGCCAATACGGAAATACTTTTTCACCGCAATGGCTTGGAGTTCGAAGTGGGCTCCGCGCAGCAGGGAACCAGCGCCGATGAACGCCCGAGCTGGAAAATCCTTGGAAAAGTAGGTCCGGTAAACGTCGTTGAACTTGTCATAGAGAGACAGGTCGGAGCAGTAGACCTGGACGTAGACGACGTCGTCCATCGTCATCCCCGCTTGAGCCAGCACGGCTTTGTCGCCATCAAGTATGATTTTGACTTCGTCCTCGACTTTTTCTGGAACTTTGCCGGTTTTCGGATCCAACCCGATGCGGCCCGCAAGATAGAGCGTTTTGCCGGAGAGAATTGCGTCACTAAACGGCGCCTGCACTGTTTTATCCGGGAGATTGACCGCCTTGTGATCGAACCGGGGAGCCGATTTGGAAAAGGCACCGCGCACGGTCAGCACACCGGCCAGAACCAAGGCTCCCAACAAGATCCCCACTCGCCTGTTCATGTCTCTCGACCCCCTCGTCCTGCGTAAGACGCGCCCTTAGCCCGGTCGTGAGTGTAGTTCGGTTTCGCCGGCTGCTGCAAGCCGGCTTCGCAACCTGGACGCACGGTTTTATCTGTGCAATGGTGTTCTTTTTCGTGTGATCGAACCTATAGCCGTATCCAGCCGCTATGGATGAAATAGAGCGAGGTGAGCCCCACAAGCAGCCAGAGCAGCACGCCCTGGATCAGAGGACGCCAGCCCACCCGTGCGAGCGTTTCGCGCGAAATTCCAGTTCCAATCAGAAAAAGAGTAGCGGTCAAACCCAACTGGCCAAGCCGAAAAAGGGATTGCGACAAGTGGGCGTCTTGCGGCCCGTAGGTATTGACCACTGCCGCAAGGCAGAAGAGGAAAATGAACCAGGGAATTTGAATCTTGGCCCGGCTGTGTTTCACTGCCGCGGTAGCCAAAGAAAGGGGCACGATCCACAGGGCCCGTGCGAGCTTTACCGTTGTCGCGATGACCAGGGCTTCCGCGCCATAGCGCGCCGCGGCTCCCACCACAGAACTTGTGTCGTGAATGGCCAGAGCGGCCCAGAGTCCGAACTGGACCTGGGTTATATGCAAATAAAAACCGATGGGAGGAAAAATAAGCAGGGCAATGGAGTTGAGGATGAAAACTGCGCCAAGGGAAACGGCCATTTCTTCTTCGTCAGCGTGCAGAATAGGTCCGATGGCTGCTATGGCGCTGCCGCCACAGATTGCCGTGCCCGTTGCGATCAGGTAGGAAGTCGCGCCGCGCACTTGAAAAAGCTTCCCGAGCGCAATCCCAGTAAGCATGGCGAAGCTGATTCCCAGTGCCGTGTAAAGGAATCCGCTGCGGCCGACACTGAGTACCTGTTGAAGATTCATTCCAAACCCGAGCGCCACCACGGAAGCCTGCAGCAGAAATTTCGAGAGGGCTCGTCCATCAGTATGGTAGGGATGCGCGAACATCAGTCCGAATACGATCCCCAACGCAAGAGCCAGAGGCGGCGAGACAAACCCGCTCGCGGAAAGAATCAACAGCACAAAGAAAAGCGTTTTCGTGTTCATAGGGAAGAGCAGCGGCCCCCGGCGGTGACTTTTGCCTGCACGCCCTCGCCTCCGTCACGACCGTGCTGTGGTAATGTGCGACGCGCAGGACGCAAACCAGGCTCATGGCAACCAATCCAACTGCTCCGCTCGGGCCTCGAACCAGCCCTGCTCGAAAGAAGCTGGGTTGTTTCGGAAATCTTAGTGTGGTTCTTGCGGGCGTCATCGTGATCTTTTTGCTTCTCAACCCCTGGGCTCTGCATATGGGCGACCGGTGGACACCCGCGCTGATGTGGCACGGCGCCGGTACTCTGCAGTCCACGACCGGTGCTCGCTATCCGCTGTACCTGGAAATCTGGTTTGATCCACACGGATCCGGTTACCGCCGGGCAAATCTCCGGGGCAAAAGCATTCTGTGCACACCGAACGGGCAGCGCTTTAACTTCACCGTTTACGGTTACCTGCAGCACGCCTGGCTCGACACGGATGGCAAGAGAATGCAGTTCCTGCTGTTTTCTCAGAAAAACAGCAAACCGGTGATCAAGCTGGATTTGATCGGCACCTGGAAAGGGCAAGAACTTTTTCTCGACGACAAAGGCAACATGGCGATGTCCTTCCGCCCCGACGGGAGCCCTAAAGGTTATCTCGTGGGCACGAATTCGCCAAAAGAAGACACTACCGGCACCTTGCACTATGCCCCGCAGAGCAAATTCGATTCAGCCTGCCCAGCCAGCGCGACAACTTTCTAGGCCTGTCATATCTTTGATCCCCCCGCTTCGGTTTTCACCGGCGAGGGCATTGCTTTTGTGTTTCCGTTGCGGATTTCTGAGACAATTTTCTCCGTCAATGCCTTGCTCACGCCGCAATCGGAATCGTTGATGCGGCATTGCGCCAGCGTCATGCCGCAACCGCAGGTGCACCTTTCGGAATTGAACCTGCGCAATGCGGCTTTCTTCTGCTCGGGCGAGAGTTTGCTCATGTCCACTCCCGGGAGTTCCGTAGCCCGGTCGGCATTCACCAGAAAGACCTGACCGGTGTCTTCGAAGTATTCCACCGTGGCATTCACAGGTTCGCCCAGAAGAGAACGGACTTCCAGCTCGTAGAGAGAGGGATCGTTTAGCCCGACATGCTTCTGCACCACGCGTCCTTGCGGATCAATCACGAAGGAAGTCGGCAGCGCTGCTATACCACCGAACTTTTCGGTAACTTCGTCCGGAGCCATAGCCACGCGATAATTGATGCCGCTTTCGGCTACAAACTTCCTTACTTCCTCCGCATCGTCTTCCTGCGTTGCCAGACCGATGATCTCGAGCTGATCTTTGTATTCCTTCTGCAGTTCGATCAGATCGGGGATCTCCGCCCGGCAGGGACCGCACCAGGTTGCCCAAAAATTCAAAAGGACAACTTTTCCCTTGGCGTCGCTTAACGACAGCGGATTGCCGTTCAAATCCTTGATGGTAAAAGGAGGTGCTAAATCGGGGTTCTTTACGAAACGCAGGATGGTGGGCTTCGTATGGTCCTGCCGAGGAGCAGAAGCGGGCGCGACGGCGGGCAACATGATACTCACGACCATGAGAACGATTTGGACAAGATTCCCAATCATCTTTCCCTCGACCGTGACAGTGTAGCGCAATGCGGGGCGGGCAAGGACAGCGCATGCCTTCGAGGACCTGGAAGCCCAAGAGAGCATTCGAATGGTAAAAGTCCATTTCGAAAGAATGGAATGCGAAGAGGCGGGAAGGTCGGCCCGCTTCGGCTTGACTCATGACTGGCCATAGGCCGCGCCATAGCGAAAAAGTCCAGTTTCATGGACCTGCTCGATCCGTTTGATCTGGGCGCGAACAAAGATCCCTGGCGTGCCGGGCTCGTAGGGCGCAGCGATTTCAACGAGCGCCTCTTCCGGATAACGCTTTTTGCTGAGAAAGCACAGCCCGCCTTTTGACACATTTTCGCATTCCACCAGTTCGTCACCCATAAGCGGGAAGCGGATACAAGCCGTGAAGGAGACTCTGGTTCGGACGTGTTTCCGGCGGTTCTGTCTCTTGGTGGGAGCCGGTGGCGAAAGCATGGGAGAAGAGCCTGGTTGCAACCTTTCCAGAACGGTTGTCGCCTTTGGGGAAGCATTAAGCATCGCGTTCGGAAGCACTCCGGTTTGCAAGGCAGGTGTGGCCGTGGCAGCAGAGGGGAGAGAGAGCGTTGCGCCGGGAGGCGACACGCCTTGTGCCGCAGCGAGGGCCGGTATCCATTTGCGCCATGCCGTGGCCTGCCCGCACTGTTCGCAGGGCCGAAAGACACTGCCCGTCGCCAGAAAGACATCCGCTTCGATTTCGCTCTGCTCTACGACTCTTCGCAGATGGCAAATCGTACACTGCAGCGATATGCCCCTGGGTACCTCCGAATAATCCTCCGGCGGGGGAAACTCCAGGCCCCAGTGGTTGATGGAAGGATCGAGAAATTCCACGCCGTAAATGAACCCTTTTGGTGTGTCTCCAATGCGACCGACAAGACGAACGTCGGCTTCGCGGCTCGAATCGGAGAACCGCAACGTGAGAACCTCTTCCGGAGCGAAAGTCTTAGAAGAAACGATCCCCGCGCCGTGGCGGCTCAGAACAACCGTGCGCGTCTCCTCCGAGAAGACTCTTCCTGTAGCGTCCGTGCCAAGCAATACGATGGGCACGTCTTTTCGAATCCGGCCGCTGCGGCGTAGACCATTCATGGGAGGGCCGCGCATTCGATGGCAGCTAATGGCCCTATCGGCCGTACTGGTTGAGGCCTTTATTTTCTGCTGGTAACAGTACTCAGGTACTGATCCTCGTCTGCGAGAGTACTCCAGGGAGTGGGCCGACTGAACTATCGACGCTGGGTGGCCTCGCTGTGACAATTGGCCCTGTTAGTGATCGTTGCTTCTTCTTCGAACTTCAGAAGAGCCCTCCATCCCCACGCCCGAGCCGCCGGGACCCCCACCGGCGGCTCACTTTTTTTGCGGATTACGCTCTCACGAAAAAAATAGGGCGGACCGAAGCCCGCCCTATCAAAACCACTTCGATGACTCACCCGCGAGAATGCAGAGTAATGAGCCACTCGGCTGTGCATGCGTTCCAAACCACTGATGCCTGGCCAAACAAAAAGGGGGCTGGTGCAAGCCCCCTTTATTAATCGACCCCCCATAACCAGGACTCAGTCGAGGTTGAGTTCCGGTCACCCCGGGAAGCCAATCTCATTGTGTTGCGGGTGTAGAGAGCAAGTGGAATTCCAGCGTGCCCAGTGGGGCCTTGAAAATTGTAACTCAATATAAAATAACAACTTAGTGGATGAATCCCACCTCCTTTGGGCGAAGGAAGGGGCAGGGACCTACAGAATCCCACAGAGTTAACATTGCGGGCATCCAATCTTTGGGAGATGCTGACGCAAAAGGTTGCTTTGGCTCCTGGTTACTGCCGGGGAGAGAATTGAGGTCTGCTAGACGCCAATCGAAGCGCGGACGGCAGCCGCGATGGACTCGCTAAACCGCAGCACATCAGAATCGCTTTCGGCTTCTACCATGACGCGCACGAGAGGTTCCGTCCCGGAATAGCGCAATACGATGCGGCCGTTGTCTCCGAGCGCGGATTGAGCTTCCTTCAGCGCGCGAGCCACTTCTGGAATCCGCTCGAGCGGTGGCTTGACTTTCACTTTTACGTTCAGGATCGTCTGCGGATAGTCCTTCATTCCGGCGATCAATGCTTCCAGGCTTCCCCTGATCGCCACGAGTGAAGCGATCTTCACGGCCGTGAGCAGACCGTCGCCTGCCGGGGAATCGTCCAGGAAGATGATGTGGCCGGACTGTTCTCCGCCGAGAGTGCTTCCGCTCTTCAGCATTTCTTCCAGTACGTAGCGATCACCTACGTTGGCCCGCACGAGAATCATCCCCTCGCGAATCAGGGCGCGTTCCAAGCCCAGGTTGGACATGGTGGTGGCTACAACCCTGTTTCCCGGGAGCTTCCCCTGTGAGTTCAGGTATCTCGCAGCAGCCAGCATGACTGCGTCACCGTTTACGATGCTTCCGCCATTGGAAACGAAAAGGGCACGATCAGCATCGCCGTCAAAGGCGACGCCGAACGCGGCACGTTCCGCTACGACACGCTTTTGTAAGCACTCCAGGTGGAGTGAGCCGCATCCATGATTGATGTTGCGTCCATCGGGGGCTACGCCAATCGCCACCACGTCGCAGCCCAAAGACCCAAAAAGTTCCGGACCTAGCCGGTATGCCGCGCCATTCGCACAGTCCAGCACGATCCTCATGCCCGTCAAATTCGCCCCCGGAATCAACCGGCCGCGAAGAAACTCCAGATATTCCGCATGCAAGGATTCGTCCGCCGCCAATTGAGGCAGCGCGCCAGGCGCAGACCCCGGCGCGTGCTTTAAAATGTCCCCCTCGATCTCCTCTTCCACCGCGTCCGGAAACTTCATTCCAGCGTGGGAGAACAGCTTGACGCCATTGTCGTGGTAAGGATTGTGCGATGCAGAGATGACCACTCCGACGTGATAATCGTTTTGGCGCACGAGGCAAGCCACACCGGGGGTCGTCAGCACACCTGCAAAGCTGACCTGCGCGCCGCCCTTCTCGAGACCCGCCGCCAGGACGCTCGCAAGGTGTTCGCCGGATTCGCGCGTGTCCAGACCGATCATTGCGTGAGGGGCGGCATGGCCGCGATGCAGATAGGCGGCCACGGCCAGACCTGTGGCAAACAGGGTCGCATCGTCCAGCGGAGGCGTCCCCGGAACTCCGCGAATCCCATCCGTCCCAAACAGTGCTTTCGCCATAAGTTTTCGCGCGGATTCCGATGCATCCAGAGCTTAGAAAAATCTTAGCACACGGCCCGGAGTGCCCCGCTTGCGAAGCCTCGCTCTTGTTCGAGGCCGGAAACACATGCGCGGCGCTCCGCCGCATCTGTGCTAACGTGTGAGGAACGGAGATCCCTGTACCCTTGACCGAGGCGCCCGAGAGACGCGAGTACGTGCGGCTGAAGGCTTCGACCTTCAGCATGCGCGTGATCGCCGCCGCCATTATTTTGCTCTTTTGCTACTACGCCCAGGGCGTGGTCATCACTCTTCTGCTTTCCATTTTGCTCGCCTATTGCCTCGATCCCATCGTCGAGCTTTTGGAGCGCATGCGTGTTCCTCGCACTATTGGCGCGCTCGTGAGCGTGCTCCTTTTGGCCGCGCTACTGGGGGGTCTGGGCTATTCTCTGTGGGCGCGCACGGCAGAGTTTGCCTCCAATTGGCCCAGATACAGCGAAGTCCTGAAGAAGGCCGTTGACTCGATGGAGACAAAGCTCAGCGGTATCGAAAACCGCGTGACCGGCAATCCGCCCGGCGCGCCAAATGTTCCGCCGCCGATTGAAACTGTGCGGGACGCGGGATTCGAGCGCGCATTGATCCTTCGAGGCATCGGTTCGCTCTATGCCTTGTTCCTTGAAGTCACCTTTCTTCCTTTCCTGGTTTTCTTCATGCTTGCCGGCAAACGCCAGTCCTGGCACGCCACCTTGCAGTTATTTCCCGCCTCCCGCCGAACACAGGTGAAGGAAACGCTGGACGATCTACGCGGCGTTTTGCGCGATTATTTGCTGGGGATGACCGTAGTAACCCTGTTGGTGATCGCGATCAGCAGTCTATTCTTCTGGATCCTGGGGCTGGATTATCCCGTGCTCACCGGCTTAGCCTCCGGCACTTTGAACATGGTTCCGTACATCGGTGCGGTTCTGGCCTGGTTTCCGGCGTTCCTGCTAGCGCTTGCCAAATGGAACAACGCGAGCATTTTAGTCGTGATTGCGGCGGTGCTGACCGGCATCCACGTGCTCGCACAGAATTTCGTGGCCCCCCATCTTGTGGGCCGCCGGGTGCAGCTCAACGCAGTCGCCATCACCATATCGCTCCTCTTCTGGGGCTGGGTTTGGGGGGGCATGGGACTGCTTCTGGCGATCCCGATTACGGCTTCCCTGCGCGTGGTGTGCGACCACACCGAGTCCTGGAAGCCCGTCGCGCGCTGGCTCAGCGCCTGAAATCTTATGCAGATGCTTGGCATGTTCATTCTGGTGGCGATCGTCGCGTTGTATTTCGCCGGAAAAATGGACGGGAGCTCGAACAATCTCCTGCACTTCGCGACACGGTCTTCAGCGGAATGACGTTGGATTAGCTTTGGTGGCGAAATGCGGCGTACTCACTCATATCGCAGGCAAGTGATGGGATCGAGGTTCGCCGCGACTTTCGCGGGGTAATAGCCAAAAAACAAACCCACCGCTACGGAAATTACAAATCCAATCGTCACCCAAAGGTAGGACAGCGTGGCTGGCACGGAGGGTACCAGCGTCCGCACGAGGAGCGAAATCACGGCGCCCCCCAAAATCCCCATTGTTCCACCCACAAGTGTCAGCACCACCGCCTCCAGCAGGAATTGCAACCGAATGTCCGATCGCCGCGCCCCAATGGCTTTTCGCACTCCGATCTCTTGCGTTCGCTCCGTCACGGAGATCAGCATGATATTCATCACCCCGATCCCGCCCACGAGCAATCCAATCGAGCTGATCACTGTTGTCAGAATCACCAGAGCACCGGTCAATTGATTCCATAAATTGCTCAAAAAGTCCGGCGAGGTCAACTCGAAATCGTTCTCAGCTCCCGCGGGCAGCCGCCTCAGGCGCCGCATGGCCTGGATCACTTCGCCTTGCGCTGTATCCACGTTCACGTCCTGGGGAATCGTGAATGCCATCATCAATTCCTTGGAATCCGGATAGCACTTGCGGAAATTGCTCAGCGGGATCACCGCGAATATATCCACGCCAGGCCCCAGAAACAGCCCCTGATCGTGTTCGAACACACCGATCACCTCGTACGTCCATCCATTCAGCCGCACCGTCTTTCCAATCGGGTCCGTGTTGGGAAACAGCGATTCGCTGATCGCCGCTCCCAGCACGACCACGGCCCTCGCATGCTGCTCGTCAAACTCCGTAATGAACCGCCCCTTGTCAATGGAGAACAGCGGGATGGCGTCGGCGTACTCCGGTTCCACGCCGCGAATGATCACCTTTTCCACGCTCTTGTTCCCGTACGTGATCAGGTCCGACTCTCCCAGGAAGAACCCCCGCGTCCCGAAGGTCGTCACGATTTGCACATCCGGTGACGCTTCGCGGATGTACGGCGCATAATCGTAGTCAAAATACTTCCTCATCCGAATCTTTGCCGGCCAATGCGCTGGGTCCGTCCCCGGAGGAAATCGCAGCAGGAAAAAGGTCCGTGAACCCATGGATTCCACCCGGCCCTGCACGAATTTGTTCAGTCCCTGGATGATGGACGCCATGGCGATCACAGACGACACTCCGATCACGATCCCCAGCACGGTCAGCGCCGTTCGCACCTTCGCCGTCCGCAGCGTCTCCATAGCCGCCAGGAAGTTCTCCCGAGTCTGCGCCAGCGTCATCGCCATTATTCAGATCTCAACGCCACGATCGGGTCCACCCGCGATGCCCGCGTCGCCGGATAAATCCCGAAAAACAGCCCCACTGCCGAACTCAGCAGCACTCCCAGAATGGCCACCGAAGTTTCCACCGCGGCGGGAAAGGGCGTGAAGGTTCTCAACAGCAGCGCCACGAGAAATCCGATTGCGATTCCCGCCATTCCCCCGGCAATGCACTGCAGCACACTCTCCACCATGAACTGGCCCAAAATGTCGCGCTTCGTCGCTCCCACCGCCCTCCGCACTCCGATCTCCCTCCTCCGCAGCGTCACGCTCATTAGCATCACGTTCATGATCACGATCCCGCCGATAATCACGGAAATTGCGCTCACCAGAATGAACACCCCGAAAAACGCGGTGCTGATGCTCTTCCAGAGCGCCATGTAGCTGTCCTTCGTTCCAATGAAGAAATCGTCCTCCATCGTGGCGTTGCGATGCCGCCTCGCCCGCAAGATTTGCCGGGCTTCGTCCTGCGCCTTCTGGAAGTTCTGGCTGTTGGTCTTCACATTGATTGTCAGGCTCGATTGCGCCCCTTCCATCTTCAAATACACCGTGAGTGGCACAATCACGAAGTTGTCCTGGTCCTGCCCCAGTACGCTCCCGATCTTCTCCATCACTCCGATCACCATGCACTCGTTTTCGTCCACGCGGATCGTTCGCCCCAGTGGATCCATTCCCGGAAAAAGGCGCTGCACGATGGTGTCTCCGATCAGGCACACGCCTGAGCGGTGTTCCGATTCGGCTTCGATAAAGTACCGCCCCAGCTCAACGGCTCGCGTGTCAATGTCCGCCATGTTCGGCGTTTCGCCATAGAGGTTGACGTCCGTCACTTCTTTGTCGCCCGACCGCACTTTCACTCCCGTCGTTGCGGTCGCTCCCACCACCCCGCATGCCGGGCAGCGCCCCGCCACCGCTTCCATATCGTCCATCTCGATCTTTTTGTACTTCAGCGCTTTGATGATCACGTCGAAGTCCGTCACTGCAAAGGGAGTGCGCGCAATCTGGAACACGTCGGTCCCCAAATTTGCGATTTTGTTTTCCACGTATAGATTTGCGCCTTGCACAATGGTCATTACCGTGATCAGCGTCGCCACGCCCATCGTCAACCCCAGCATCGTCAACGACGTGCGCAGTTTGTGTGCCCGCAGGGCACTCCAGCATTGCGCCAGGTTGTCTCGAATCGCCAGCATCGTAAGAAAATGGGCTTTCGCGCGATCTTGCCGAAACTACTGCTTCCCAACTTCAACAGAAGGGCGCACAACCCATACCTCCCTGGAAGTATGGTCAAAGGCGTCCCGGAATTACACTGCAAACGAGGTACTGGGGGAAATATCCGTTGACACGCAATGTACTTTACAATATAAAGTCACATCATGCTCTTCAAACGGACTCTTGCATGCGCCGAGCTGTTCCTTGTCCTCCCGGCTTCTTTGTTTATGGCCGCGCTCTTCGTGCGCAACATTCAGCCGGCGCCTTATGAACCCGCGCGAACCGCCCGCCGCCTGGTGGATTGGTCCGCGGCCCATACCTTCCTGGCTCTCGATATCTTCCTTATCGCGCTTCCCTTTATAGCGTTTGTCGTCGGTGCCGCGATGATTCTGCACACCTGGCGAAACGATGCCGGCGTTCGAAAAGATGCGCGGGACACTCTCGCGGCCGTCCGCGCACACGTCGCGATTCTGCTCATCGTCGGCGCCACGTTGACGGCCGGCGGCATTCTTGCCGTCGTCGCCCTGCACATGATTACGGATTGACGCTGGACGGTCGCTCTACCTGGGGACATTCCCGGCTCGCCACTTCATTGCCGTTCCTGTTATCCTCATCTTCTTCCCAAGGAGTTCTTATGACCCGCTTGCCTCGTATTCTTCTCGGATTTCTCTTTGTCTCTGCTGTTTTGTTCTTCGGTGTACTTGCTCCTCCGGCCCAAGCCTGGGGTTGCAAGGGCCATCAGACCATCGCGTATCTGGCCGAAAAGCATCTCACTCCGGAAGCGCTGAAAATGGCAGATGACCTTCTCAAATCCAATCCCATCGACCCCAATCTCCGCCGCTGGTGCGGCAACGCCATCTACGACGTGATGGCAGACGCTTCGACGTGGCCTGATGACGTCCGCAGCCAGCGCAAAAACGGCCCGTGGCATTACATTGACATCCCCCGCCAAGCCACCAAGGGTCCTCTCGCCCCCTATTGCGGGAATCAAGGCTGCGTCACCGAAGCCATCACCGAGCAGGTTGCCATCCTCAAGGACAAAACCGCAGATCCCGCCAAGCGCGCCGATGCGCTCCGCTATATCATTCATTTTGTCGGAGATCTGCATCAGCCCATGCATGGTGTGGACAATGACGACCACGGCGGCAATTGCGTCCCGCTCCAGTATTTTCACTCCGAACCCCGGCTCAACATGCATCGTCCCGAAGCGGAGGACTACTCGCCGAATCTTCACGGCATCTGGGACACGGAAATCGTCGAGCGCGACATGGAAGTCGGTAATCCCCAGCGTTATGCTGACGATCTGGACCAGCGTTTCGCAAAGGAATTCGCCGGATGGGAGAAAGCCGGAATTCACGTGGACGATTGGGCCTGGGAAAGCCACGATCTCGCCAACAAAGTCGCTTATGGCTCTTTGCCTGTCGCGATAGCGATGGAAACTCCCGTGAAAACACCCACGTGCCACGATGACAACGACATTGCCGGACGGATGCTCAAGCTGCATATCGTCGTCGCCGAGCCGTATCAGAATTCCGCCGCCGAGGTAGTAGAGTTGCGTCTCGCGCAGGCCGGTGTCCGTCTCGCGCTGATTCTCAACGACGCCGCCAAATCCTTGCAATAATTCAGAAGCTTTTCTGTCTCTTAAGCCTTTTCGGTTTTCTGCTGATCCGGGCGTCCAGCCTCCAGGTCAGGCGTTACCAATACTCCGTAACTTTTTCGTTTGTACTTGCCTCGCCTTTGGAGCGTGATAAACTCTCCCTAAGAAAGAGTGCAAAACTCTTTCATACTGGCGCCGCATTCCAGCCCCCTTTCCTGGCGGCGTCTCAAAATCAAGCGCAGCAAACGCCTCCCCCGTTTCTGTCCGTCAGGATACGTATTGCTCGATATTGCGCAGCCGCAACGCGTCTTGGCAGCGTTGTTGGAGTCCTCTGAAGACGCCACTCTCAGTTTGTCTCCTGCCGGCACCATTCTCAGTTGGAGCAGCGGTGCGGAACGCCTTTACGGCTTTGTGGAGAACGAAGTTTTGGGTCGCTCCCTCTCCCTGTTAATGCCACTTTGCGAATTGTCGGCGCTTGATTCGCTGCTCAAGAACTCAAGGTGCGGGGATCTTCCTCCGGACGGCACTGCGGAACGCCTCCGAAAGGACGGAAAGAAAATTTCCGTGTCCGTGCGGAGAAAGGTCGTCCGCGACGACCGGGGTGAGATGATCCTGATCTTCGAGAGCGGCCGGGAAATGAACCACCAGGATTTCGGCGGCCCGGCCGAGCAACTCATGCGCATGATCATGGAACAGGCACCGGTGCTCGTATGGTCCACCGACAGAAACTTGAAGATCACTTCTCATTGGGGAACCGGCCTTTCCTTTTCGGACCTGCGTCCCTGTGAGCTGGTTGGCCGCACCGTCTCTGATCTGTTCCGCAGCGAAGAAGCCGCGGCCATGCCGATCGCACAGCATCACAAAGCGCTTCTCGGCGTGGCTTCCCGCTTTGAATTCGGCAGAGGAAACAAGGCGCTGGACATTCAGCTTGGACCGCTGCGGTCGAGCGAAGGAGAGATTATCGGATGCATGGGCGTCGGCCTGGACATTACGGACCGCAAGAAAACCGAGGAGGATATTCGCTTTCAGGCCACGCACGATCATTTGACGGGCCTGGCGAACTACGGCGTGTTCGCCGATACGCTGGACCGCGAAATTCGGCGCGCCAGCCGCACGCATCGTCCCTTTGCATTGTTGCTTCTGGATCTGGACGGGCTGAAGACGATCAACGATTGCCTGGGCCACTTAGCTGGCAACCGTGCGCTGAAACGCCTGGCCAGATTAATGACACAGCATTGCCGGTCCACAGACCTTGCGGCGAGGTACGGCGGGGACGAGTTTGCCTTGATCCTATTTGAAGCGGACCCGGGCATGGCGGAGCACGTGGCGCAGCGCATCGAATCATGCCTCGGGAAAGATCCAGAGCCTCCGATTCTGAGCGCAAGCATCGGCGCAGCGCACTTTCCGTCGGACGGCAGAACCGCTCAAGAGCTGCTCGAAGCAGCGGACCGAAGGCTCTACCAGCGAAAGCAATCGGGGCGTGCGCGAGGCACCAGGGCGACATAACCGCGATCCCGAGGGAGAAAAGAGCCCGGAGCGATTGACAGGAGAAACCGGCGGCGCGAAGCTTGCGGAACTCACGATCCCGCTGGAGGACAGATGAACACCGCGGAAACGATGCTGGTGATTCTTGAAGAGGGCTATCAGAAAAAAGCGTGGCATGGCCCGAACCTGAAACAGTCGCTGGCGGGCGTGACCGCGGAGCAGGCGGCGTGGAGGCCGGGCGAAAGAAGGCACAACATCTGGGAATTGACCTTGCATGCTGCCTATTGGAAATATGCCGCGCGGCGGAAACTCGATGGCGGCAAGCGTGCATCGTTCGCCCTGAAGGAACACAATTTTTTCTCCCGCCCGGAAGAAGGCAAACTCACCGAAGCGGCGTGGAGAGCAGACAAGCAGATTCTGGAGAAAGAGCATCTCGCTTTGCGCAGTGCGGCCGCGAAAGCGCTCAGAAAATCACCTAACAAAAAAATCCTGCATTTGCTCTATGGCGTAGCGTTCCACGACATTTACCACGCCGGCCAGATCCGCCTGCTCCGCCGCCTCATGGATGAAGCGGCCTGAACACTCTCACTGGTATCGCAGAGCAACCATGGGATCCACTTTGCTGGCGCGCCGCGCGGGAATATAACAAGCCAGAAGCGCCACCCCGACCAAACCCGCGGCTACGAGAAAATAGGTCAATGGATCGCTGGGCTTGACGCCATAGAGAAAGCTGGAAATGAGGCGCGCGAGACCGAGGGCAAAAATCGCTCCAACGATAACGCCGATCAAAGCGAGCCGGAGGCCAAGTGTCGCGACCATGCGCAGGACATCCTCCGGCAGAGCGCCGAGAGCGACACGGATGCCGATCTCCTGAGTGCGTTCGTTCACGGAATAGGACATAACGCCATAAATGCCAACCGCCGCAAGCAATACGGCCATGGTCGCAAAGATTCCGAGGAGTTGCATGTAGAACTGCCACAAGCCGGTCGAGTCCGCCAGCACTTGCTTCATCGTCATGACGTTCGTTACAGGCTGATCGGGATCAATGGCCGCGACGGCTTTCCGCATGTCTTCCGCAAGGGTGGTGCCAGCCGCTGCCATGCCTGGAGCGGCCCTCACAAGGACCACTTGCTGAATGTGGCCGATGGCTGTGCCGCCGGGAAACGACAAAGGCTGTTGCAGGTAAGAAGCGTAGACAAAGGGAGGGGCCACATGGCCAAGCCCGTTGTATTTCACGTCCCCGACGACGCCGACGATCTCGCGCGGATGGATTTCGTCGACCGGATAAGGATCGTAACGAAGGAGCACTTGTTGCCCGATAGGATTTTCATTGGGGAGATAGCGACGCACGAAAGCTTCGTTTACATCGATCACCCAAGGAGAGGACGCACCATCGTGATTGTCAATCAAGCGGCCTTGCCTCAGGGGAATCCTGAGAGTTGTGAACAGGCCGGGACTGACTTCCGCATATCCCGCGTCGGGCCTTTGATCGGGAGGCGGAGCGGGATGGCCGAGAATCGAAAAACTGAAGTCTTCGTAGCCGCGCATCGGGAGGTAGCTTGTGATGCCGGCGGATTGGACGCCTGGCAGAGCGTTTAATTTCTCGAGAAGTTGTTGGTAAAAAGCGGGGACGCTCGGGAGCGGATCTTCGACATCAGTGCCGGGTTCTCTCTTCAGGTAGCGGCCGCCTTCGGGAAGTGGAACTCGCATGGTCAGGACATCTTTCGGGTCGAAGCCGGGCTCGACCCTTTGCACATGCAGAATGGTATTGATCATAAGGCCTGCGCCGACGAGGAGAATCATGGCCAGGGCGACTTCCGAGATGACCAGGATATTGCGACCGAAGCGGCGCGACATGTTCGTAGAACCTCGTTCGCTTTCGCGGAGCGCGAGATTCAAGTCGGGACGCGAAGCCTGAATTGCCGGGGTAAGGCCGAATAGAATCGCCGTAAGAACAGAAATGGCCAGGGTGAACAGGAGTACACGCCCGTCAATGCCGACGCTGCTTGACTCCGGAAAGTCACCCGCAAAATGTAGAAAGAGCCAAATGCCCAGGAAAGTGAGGAGCACGCCCAAGGCGCCCCCCGCGAGCGCGAGGATGCCGCTTTCCGTGAGCAACTGCTGGATCAACCGGTGACGTGCTGCACCGAAGGATGCTCGCAATGCATACTCCTTGCGGCGCGTGTCCAGGCGAATTTGCATGAGATTGGCGACATTGACGCACGCGATGAGGAGAACAAAGGCCACCGCTCCGAGAAGCGGATAAAGCGCCGAACGGGCCCAGCCGAAGAGTTCCTCGTGCAATGCCACAACCTTCACGCCGACGCCCTTGTTTGTCTTGGGGTATTCGGTTTCCAGGCGCTTGGCGATCACGTTCATCTCGGCTTGCGCCTGTGCAAGGGTCACGCCCGGCTTCAGGCGGCCTACGGGCATGAGCCAATGATCAATGCGCTGCACATAACGTGTGCTGGAAGGATTGATGGGGATCCAGAGGTCAATGGGAAAGCCGTAGAACGGAGCGAAGCCCGGCGGCATGACCCCGACCACCGTTGATTCAATCGCCGCAAGCTGAAACGTCTTTCCCAGGACATTCGGGTCGCGATTGAATTTGCGCCTCCAGAAGCCATCGCTGATGACCACGGTCTGGGAGAGGTCCTGAGACTCCTCTGGCCGAAAAATGCGGCCGAGAACAGGTTTGGCGCCCAGAAGGGCAAAGAAGTCGGGAGTGACATACTGCACATGAACGGTCGTGGGTTCGCCGAGTCCGGACATCGTCGTCGAGTCGTTGAAGCTGGTCAGAACGATAGCCTCAAAAACATGATTTTGCTTGTTCCAGTCCACTGATTCGGCGATCGGAGGAGCCTGGGTTTGATCCGGATGGCCGGGGACAGTCTCCCAGATGGCCACCAAGTGATTGGGCTGGGGATAAGGCATGGGGCGGAACAGCATGACGTTGAGAACACTGAAAATGGTGCTGTTCGCGGCGATCCCTAGAGCCAGAGAGAGGATGACAACGGCGATAAAACCCGGGCTTTTCAGGAGGCTGCGGATCGCGATGCGCACATCCATCCCCAAATTCTCGATCGTGGCGAGGCGAAGCATGTTTAGGGCACCTCTCCAGCCGCGGCATCGCTCACCGGGGGTTAAAAAGCGGGTTAGGACGCCCGGCTGCTGAAGTTCTGCCAAGTATAGACGCAAGATTCATGGAAATCGTTCAATCAGCGGGGAGAGATGAGGGAAAGCCTGGGCTCGCCTGCCGTGGAGAGGACAAGCCAGCAGGCCGCGGGACGCCGTAATGGCCTCTCCCCGCACGGATAGAGTGATGCCTGGGCTAGTGGCGATCGTGGCCCTCGTCAAAGCCGGTTCCCGGAGTGAAGGAGACACCCCGTAGCACCTCGCCGGATCGAGCGACGCGCAGAGTCCAAAATCTCTCGTAGGCTGCGACCGTGGGGTCACTGTTTGCGAGCGAATCGGTGATGAAAACCAGTTTGTTGGGATCAGCGCCAGAATCGCCGTTGCCGCTGACCCCGGAAGTAATGGCCCAGATGAGTGCGTGGCCGAAGCGGTCCACCTGGCCGGTGATATTACGGAGACCGTCGGTTGCAGGCGCCCAAGGCAAGCCAGTGGCCGGATTATTGCCAGTGGGATAATCGCGCACCGTATACGGTGTGCCGAGCTCCAGACCATTCTGCAGTGTGTAAGCCAGGTTCCACGTATCGCTGGTCGAATCGAAGACCCATTTCTGAAGTCCGGCAGTGGTTTGCGCCGCAGCGTGGGTATAGAGGGTATTGTCATCGGTAAAACCATCGCCCTCGTCCGCGACATAAATGGTGTTCGCGTCGGCGAACCAGATGCCGAACGGAGCGGAGGTCGTGGTTGCCTGTTTATTGGGAGTTGAGGGAAAGCCCGCGAGAATGCACATGTTGTTGGGCAAGCCGTTCTTCTGAAAACTGGCGGAAGTGGGATCAAACGTCAGGCCAGCAGTCGGGAGGGTAGCGCCTGGGACGGGAAGACCAACGCCATTGGGGCAGGCACTGCCCGTAGTATCCACAAAATAGACGGTATTGACTCCGTTGCTGCCGCTGCCTTTCGTATAGTAGAGCACGTTGTTAAAGATGGTGATGCCGCGGAAGTTGTCGTCCTTGCCGAGCTTGTCCGCTTTTGCCCCGAGCTGCGTAATCGAGAAACTGCCGACAGGGGTGGGATCGCCTGGAGTCTGCGAGGATTCCGGAAGATTCGATGGACTGACGATTTGCGCCCCGGCGCCGATTACGATTCCAGTCGGCTGGGGATTGTTTCCATTTCCTGCGTTTCCCGCGAGATAAAAAACGTTGACGCCGTTCGAATCGTTGAGAATCGCGGCGCGTCCGTTGTTGCCGCTGTAGGCGTTCGTTTCGGTGAAATGGAACTCGCCGTCGCGGTCCACCTGAGCGACCCCACGATAGAAGCTCTCGCCAACGGGGTCCGTCGGATCATTTGCGGCGGGCGTATTGGAGTTAGACGCATCAATGGTGTCCACCGGCGCAACATAGCCGATGAAAGTCAGGTACCTGCCTGAGGTGGAGAGGTGGAGCGCGAGTTCGGATTTCGAGCTGAAGCTTGTGACCATCTGATCGTGCGGTCCGCTGTGATAGCGTTCCAGACTGTTAGGCACTTCGAGCGAATTGATATAGGAGCCGAAGGGCGTCAGCTGATCTAGGAAAATCTCGGAAGTAATTCCGAAGCTTCCGTCATAGATGTCATTGTTCCAGACGGTGGGATACGTGCCATCATACGGCGCGCCGCTGGCCGCCGAGCAGCCTCCCTGGGTATTTGCGCAGCCGGGCGGAAGAAGCGTGCCGATCTGAACATTGGCAGGGTCATTGTCGTAGACGCTACGGCTGACGACCAGATTTCCGGGGAAGAAATGGAATTCGCGGAAGGAAGAATCGTCGTCCGCGGACACGCCAAATGCCCCGAGCAGAATTGCCAAGGGCAGAATCAGAGCAAATAGGAAACCAAGTGCGCGCCAGCGGCCTACACTTGCCGAAGAATCGCTTTTCATGAGTAATCGCCTCGAAGTTGACAGGCGAGGCCTGGATCGCCCGAAGGAATCGTCAACAGACACCCGGGTTTATCGCCTCCATGTTACGGATTCGTGAGTGCGGGATGGAATGTCCGTGAATGGCGCGCCGCCAGTGCAGAAGCGGGATCGCGCTGAGCGAAACTCAGCCAGTTTTTGAAGGCACAGGATTGTTGTACTGAAAGACGAAGGCGACAACGATATGCGAGGCAACAGGACGGCCCCGAAATTCCGCCGCGCTGAAAGCGAAAGTCCTGGTTGCGGAAATGGCTGCGGCAGTGAGTGGCGGCACACCGCGAACCGCGCGGATTCCTTCCACGGCGCCGCTACTCCCCAAGCTCACGTCCAGCACCACCGTCCCGGCCTCCAGGACTTTTACAGGATATCTCGCGAAGGCCGCGGACAGAAGTTGCGGAGGAGTGAACTGCTCGGCTTCAGGAGTGGCAGGAGCAGGAGGCGGGAGCTTCAAGCCGAAGAATTTGAGACCGTTGGGATCGAAGACATTGAAAATGACATTCACGGAGAGGCTGGAAGCAACTTCTTTGCCATCCAATGTTGCGGGATTGAAGCTCCACGTCTGGATGGCGGCCTGAGCGGCAGCCGTCAACGGCGGAAAGTCGCGCGTCACCTGCAGGCCCTCGACCCGCGCGCGCTCATCGAGGTGAACGACAAATGAGACTGCCCCTGCTGCCAAAGTATTTGGCGGGTAAGACACGTTGTCGGCTGACACGATCTCCGGCGGCACAAAATGCGTGGCCCGAGCCAAGCAGGTGACCGCAAGAAGCAGAGGCAGGCAAATCAGAAAAGTCGTTTGAGCAGTGGCGGCAAAACCGCGATGAATGTTCACGGCGCATTCCCTCTCAACCACTCGCGCGTGGCCGCCGATTCCGGCCGGGCTTAGAGCCCGCGAGAATTCAGCGGCACTTTCAGGATACACCGCCGGAAGGTTTTAGAAAACAAACAGAAGCAAATCGCTTCAGCGCGCGAGCGGAGCGTGGAGACGCTCGACGACGGAGGGGAGATTCGAAGAATCCTGAAAAAGCCGGATGGCGGCAATTCCCGCAGCACCCGCAGCGAAGCACTGCGCTGCGTTTTGAGCGTTGACCCCGCCGATCGCAAGGACGGGAATGTCCACGGCGCGGCAGATTTTCGCGAGACGCTCGACTCCCTGGGGCGGCCCGTAAATTTCCTTGGAAGGAGTGGAAAAGATGGGGCTGAAATAGATGTAATCGGCGCCGCCGCGCGCTGCTCCCAGAGCGGAACCCAGGGAATGACAGGAAACCCCGATCAGGAAATCGGGCGGGACGCAACGCCTTGCGAAAAATTCATCGCGCAATCGGCGGGCGTCCTGAACCGTCAAACTGTTCTCGCTGAGATGCACCCCTCCGGCACCCGCGGGAAGAGCCACGTCCAGACGGTCGTTGACCAGGAGGCGCGTGGCAGATCCGCGAATCTGGATGCGCTGGAGGGCCTGGCGAGTTAACTCGAAACACTCGCGTCCCGAAAGATCCTTTTCCCGGAGCTGGATCCAGTCCGTGCCGGCAGCTGCAACGGCTTCGATCGTGTCCAGTAAAAGGCCCATGGCGTCCGAAGAAGTGGCCAGCGGCAAGCTGCGCCTGTGCGTGACGTAGGACAGTATCGGCGAGCAGCGATCAGGGGTGGGGGACATGGGAAGGATCCGGGCGCGGTTGAATCAGACTCAGCGCCGCAAAGAAGTCCAGGATGCCGAGACCGCTGATGATTCCCCGGAAGGAGGGATGGAGGAGGATGGGGATAAGGGAGGGAAAATGCATGAGGAAGTAGTTCTGCTCCCAAAACGTAGACCACGGGAGAAAAAGGAGCAAGGCGCCCATCTCAAAACACAAAACGATCAGAATTGCGCGCAAGACTTTGTTCATGCAGAGAAGACCAATGCGGCCTACGGGAAATATCGTCAGCGGGCAGTTTTTTGAAGAGCGGCGATGCGTTCCGCAACATCGCGATAGTCAATATTCACGGCGTAGACCTGGGAAAAACTCTTCAGGGCAGCATCCGAATCGCCCGCCGATTCCTGCGCCACACCTAAATCATACCGCAAGGCGAGCGTACTTTCCGAGTCCACGCCAGGAGTGTGAAGCGCGCGTTCGTACCAAATGGCGGCGATCGATGGCTGGCCCTTCTCCATGAACGCGAGACCCAGAAGCGTGCAGCATTGCATCGCGTAGCGGAAAGCCTTCCCGTGATCATTGGCCTTGGCGACTTTCTGGAATTCGCTGATCGCCTCTTCGAGAAGTCCCATTTCGCGGAAGGCGATGCCCAGATTGTAGTGGGTTTCGAGGTCTTCGTCCTCGGCGCCCATCTCCCCAAGTTCCGCACGAAATTCGTCGAATACTTCCTTCAGGGGAGCGTGCTCGGCCGGACCCGTTGGCTTCGCTTCCGCGGCAGGAGCAGGGGCCTTTTTCTCCGGGGGAGGAGCGGGTTCGGAGAATGTTGGAGCTAGTTCGCCTATCCCCAGCTGATCTATTTCGCTGGCCAGATCGGCAAGAAATTGATCGGAGGAAATGGCGGCAGGAGCTGCTGTGCCGGGCGCAGGCTCGGGCGGTTTCTGATCGTAGGGGGGAACGAGAGGTTCAGGAGAGAGAACCAGCTCATATTCCTGCTCAAGCTCAAATTCAGGTTCTGGCTTGGCTGCCGGAGGCGGTTGATCCACGGCAAGAGCGGGATCCTCTGCCGGAACGGCGTCAAGATCAATGGCGGCGGGTTCTTCCTCCTCAACAGGAGTAGGAACGGGCGCTGGAGGACCCGCAGTGGCCTCGGCGGCAGGAATTTCATCGTCCTCGGAGGAGACCACCTCAAACGGGATCTCAAATTCCTCAACCTCGTGCTTCGGAGGAGGGGTAGGCGCGGAGACTTTTGGCGGCGGCGCAGACGGCTTTGGAGGCGGTGGCGTTGCAGCAACTTTTGGTGGAGGAGCGGCAGCATCCTTGGGCTCGAGGGCGGTGGACCACTCGTCGGAAAGATCCACCTCGTGAACTTCCTCGGAAGCAGGCGCAGCCTCTTCCACAATCTCCATTTCAGGAACTGATTCCTCTGCCGCTGGTTCCGGCTCGGCTGGTAGGACAGGAACATGGTCTTTTGCAGAAGGCGCAGCCGCGGCGGAAACTTCCGGTGCCGCTGGGGCCGGGGAAGTCAGCGCCGCGAGATCAGCGTCGGAGAGACCGGCCGCGCGCTGGAAGCGGCGGCGGAGTTCTCCGAACCGCTCGGCGCCGCGGGCATCGCTACGGTCCAAATGGATCTGTTCCAACTGGGCTGCGAGCTCGGCAGTGCGGCGATCGTCTCCGGCGCCCAGGACAAAGTCGAGTAGCTTTTCAAGCGTGGGAACATGGCGCGGAGAACGCCGAAGAATGGCCTCGAGCAGGCCGATGGCTTTCTGCGTCAGGCCATAACTGGCGAAGAGATCAACATCCGTGAGCGACTGGCTGATGAATTTCTGAGTTTCCTCGTCAAGATGCTCTTCCGCGGCGACCGCAGGAGGAGGGGGAGGAGGCACAGGTTCGGCAGCCACCGGTGAGGCAGGCAATTCCACACCCGGTCGAACCTTGGGGGCTTCGGGCTTCGGAAGTTCCGCCTGCAACGGCTCGGGGGAAACTTCGGGAGCGGCTTCCGCCCCCATCAGGCCCATTTTGCGAAGGACATCGTTGAGCTTGCGCTTGGCGGAATCGCTTTCCGGCTCGCGGTCCACGAGCTTCTCGAGAACTTCCTTGGCCTTCTCGTATTTGCCTGCGGCGGCGAGAGCGTCGCCGAGTTTCGCCAGCGCATCCGAAAGGCGAAAAGGATCGCTGGTGCGGCCATAGGTGTCCACAAGCCATTCCAGGGGCTCAAGGCGGCCCGGCATGCGCTCGGCAAGATCTGAGAGCAACTTGCCAATCGCATCGTGCTCGCCCGCGTCAATCATGGGAATGCGCAACTGGGCGATCAGCCCCATGGCGCGGTCGGTCTGGCCGGATTCAAGAAGCGCTTCCGCTACCCGCTGGGCGAGGCCGAAGTTTTTCTCGTCCGCTTCAAAAACGCCCAAAGCCAGTCTGGAAGCCTCATCCCAATTCGCGGCCTTCAGGTAGAGATCCAGGAGGAATTCGCTCTGTTCGCCGCCCTTATCCAGACCGGGAAGATTCTTAAGGAGCTTTGCGGCCTCAACGATATTGCCTTGCGCCGATTGCGAGCGAGCCCTCACTGTGATCGCCGGGAGATTCGCGGAATCCAGCTTTAGGGCTTTTTCGGCGAGCTTTTCGCATTCCGCGTGGTCGCCGCGCGCGAGCGCCCGCTGCGCCGCGGAGACATAGGTGTCTATTGCCTCGGCGTTCTGGTTCATCGCCTGGTAGAGGTCGGCAAGCCGAATCTGGATGCGGAGATTGTCAGGCTCGGCAAGAAGGAGCTTTTTGAGAAGCGAAACGGCGTCCGCCTGACGATTGTTCTTCAGATGAATTTCGGCGAGCTGCAGAAACAGCGGCCGGGCTTCGCTCATCACCCCTTGCTGAACATAAAGATCAGCGAGGCGTTCCAGCGGGCGAATTTCCTCCGGTGCGAGCTTGGCAATGCGCTTGTAGACGGCGATGGCCTTGGTAAGAAAGCCGTCACCCACGAAAATCTGCGCGAGCCGCTCGAAATAATCAATGGCCTGGAAGGTTTCCCCCTGGCGAATGTAGAGTTCGCCGATAGTCATCAGGGTGACCTGATCCTTGGGTTCGTGCTTGAGGATCTGCTGGTATTCCGCGATGGCCTGAGGAACCTTGCCCTGGTTCAGCAGCTTCTGCGCGGCTTCGACATGTTTGCTCTTGTTATAGGCCATGCGTGCACTCAGACGCGGTACTCCCCGCGCGCGTCCGAGAGATTCTCCTCGATCTCAGCGCGGCAAAACGAAACAGCAATACTTAAGTTACGCTAACAGGCGGAGCAAGAGGGGTCAACGAAGGCAAGACGTATTGTGAACAGGCAGTAATCCCCTTGGCGAACAGGAAACTTAATGGCGAAAGGCAGGCGAATGGAGAGCGGGCCGTTGGAAGGGCCAAGGCTCTGGGAAGCGCCTCAGAAAATTGGAAGGGAAACCTGCGTGGCGCCGGAGGACCAGCAAGCCGCTTCGCGCACGGGCGCAAAAGAATAGCGATGAAGCGGGCTGGGACCGAGGCGGCGGAGGGCCTCAAGATGTTCGGGAGTCGAATAGCCTTTGTGTTGCGCCAGGCCGTACCCGGGATAAACGGCGTCCCATTCCATCAATCGGGCGTCGCGGTGCGTTTTCGCGAGGATGGAAGCTGCGGCGATGGAGACGCTGCGCGCGTCACCCTTGATCAGAGATTTTTGCTCGATCAGGACATCGAGCTGCATGGCGTCAATAAGCAGATAATCGGGCGAGATCGAGAGTTGCTGCAGAGCCGCCGTCATTGCCTGGCGGCTGGCTTGATAAATATTCCAGGCATCTATGCGCGAAGCATCCACTTCGGCGACGGCAAGCGCGAGCGCATGATCGCGGATGCGCGCAGCGAGCTCCACGCGGCGTTCCGCGGTGAGCTTCTTGGAGTCGTCGAGTCCAACAATGCGGCGCTTCGGATTAAGAATGACAGCGGCGGCGACGACCGGACCAAAAAGCGCGCCTCGACCGGCTTCATCGAGCCCGGCGATGCGGGTCCAGCCGAGTTTCCGCGCCGCTCGCTCGAAACGGGATGAGCAGAGGCGGGACATTTTT
>DATJAD010000035.1:0-9239 GCA_035516615.1 Candidatus Acidiferrum sp. | reverse complement strand
CCCTTCCAAGGCGGAACGAACGTCTTCTCCATCAACGATACCTTCGACATGATCCGCGGCAAACATGACATTAAAGTCGGCGGAGGAATCCGCATCAATCAAATGAATGTGCGAGCGGTCGGATTTCAGGACGGCTACTGGATCGTCAGCGGCGCCTGGACGGGCAACGCCGCTGCGGACTTGCTCATGGGACTTTCCAGCCTTCGCATTCATGACCAGAATCTCAATGGAGACGTTACCGGACGCCGCTGGAAGCTATTCCGGCCGTTCGTCCAGGACGATTGGCGGATTACGAATAATCTAACTCTCAATTTGGGCCTGGCCTGGGCGCTGACAAAACCGGTCTCCGAGGCCGATAACCGCATGGCTGATTTCATCCCCTCCGCCACCAGCTATCAATGGCTGATCGCGGGTTCCGGGTGCACCACCGCGGTCCAGCCGTGCACGAGCGCCGGGTCGGCTGCGGGTATTCAGATGGACTTAACGGCCCTCGAACCTCGCTTTGGGTTCGCATGGAAAGCATTCGGCAATGACAAAACCGTGGTCCGAGGCGGCTATTCCATCTATCACGACTCAGCATGGAGCATGGGAGCACAGGGCCTTTGGCAGAATCCGCCTTACGCTGCCGAATCCTTTGGTATTCAATTCGGCGGATGCACTACCGCAGCCGCGTACTGCTCCGCCACTCTTGGCCAAACGGCAAACATCGGAACCGGACAAATGGTTGGATTTTCGGACGGATTTCCTTTGATCTCCCCTCCTGTGACACCCACAAACTTCCTGGGGGCGTTCATCACAGAGCCCACCGATACCAAACAGGGTATGGTCCAGCAGTTCAACATTAACCTTGAACGGGAGTTGCCCGGGCAAATTGTGTTGACCGCGGGATATGCGGGCTCCCGCGGTTCACATATCCTGAATTTCGGAAACAACATCAACACAGGATCTCCAACGGCTTGCGCCGGCGGGCCTGACGAAGTGTCCGGATACACGCTGGGCTGCGGTCCTGGGGGCGCGTACTTCCCGTCGCCCTACGCACTCTTTCCGGCCGAGTTCGGCATCAACATGTACAGCATCAACGATTTTGGGAGGGCGCACTACAATTCGCTGCAGATTAAGGCGGAGACCAAATCTCCCAGGTATGGCCTGTATTTTCTACTCGGGTATACCTATTCCCGGACCTATGACTCGGGCTATTCCGACGGGTTGAGCACGCCGATCGGCGCTCCTTATTTCCCATTGCCGGGATGGCAGAAGCTCGACTGGGCTTTGTCGCAGATCAACCTCGATAACAGCTTCACGGGCAGCGTGATTTACGATCTCCCATTCGGCAAGGGCAAGAAATATGGCAACAACTGGAGCAACGCTGCCAATGCGCTGCTCGGGAACTGGCAGGTCACCGTGATCGAAAAAATCACCTCTGGTTTCCCTGTGTTCGTCATAGACAGCCTCCCGGCGTCCGGCGCTTCTCTAATCAACATTGGAACTGCCGCCGCCGCGGGTCGTCCGGACCAGGTTGGCAATCCATTCCAGGCCGGGAACATCGGCGCTTGTACTGGGCCGAGTAGCTTGAGTGGAAAAGGCTACTGGTTCAACCCCTGCGCTTTTGCGGTTCCTGCTGATGGTGAACTTGGCAATGCCTCGCGTGCCCCGTTGTCGGGCCCGGACTTCGTGAATACCGACTTTTCGGTCATCAAGCGCTTTGCGCTCCCCTGGGAAAACATGGGACTGGACTTCCGGGCGGAGATGTTCAACCTGTTCAACCACGCACAGTTTGGGCTGCCCACGGCCGATATCACCGCGCCGCAATTCGGTCAGGTCTCTTCGACCGTGAACAACCCGCGGCTGATCCAGTTCGGGTTGAAGCTGACGTTCTAGCGGCGGCTAGAATACAAGAGAACTGCTTGCCCCAATCCAGGTTCTTCGTCGATTCTTCTGTTCTCGGAGTGCGAATCGGCAGGGAGAGTTCTACTGGCCGATCTCTTCCAATTCTGCGAGGGCCCGCGGATTCCCGGGATGTTGCTTCAAGAGTTCGAGTAGCGTGGCCCTGGCCTTCTCCCGGTCGCCCTGTAGGGCAAAGAGCCGCGCCAGATTGAGATACGATTGGTCGTATCCTGGGGCCACACGAATGGATTCTTCGAAGCTGCGGATTGCGTCCTCCGGCCGTCGCGTGCGCAAATACAGAATTCCCAGATTGTTTAGCGCTTCCGGGTACACCGGCCGAAGTGCCAGCGCCTTCAGCAGATATTGGGATGCTTGTTCCGTGTCGTCCTGCTCCGCAAACACCATTCCCAGGCTGTAGTTGGTTTCGGGATCATCAGGAGCCAGGGCGACGGCAAGCGCAAGCATCTTGTGTGCCTGGGGCCAGTCTTTGCTTTGGCGGTAGGCGTTGCCGAGGTTTAGCAGGGCGATGGAGTGTTCGGGATCAATCTGAATGGCGCGCTGAAAATATTGGATCGCCGCGGGGGTGTTGCCCTGGCGCGCGGACAAAAGCCCCAGATTGTTCCAGCAGTTGGGGACTGTCCCCGGATAGTTCGCATGCAATTGGAGAGCTCGCTGAAAATCGTCGCGCGCTTCCTCGTCTTTTTGCAGTTGCAGGCAGGCGCTGCCAAGGGCATAGAGCGCGTCCGCGCTTTGCGGATCTTCGTTGACGGCCTGGCGGTAGAAGAGTTCCGCCTCCTTGAAATAGCCTCGCTCGAAAAAGCCGAATCCGAGTGAAAGATAATTCCTGCCGAATTCAAAGGTGTGCGTCAATCCTGGAAACGGCAAAGCCTTAGCAATTCGCTCCGCATCGTTTTGTGGAATGCCATCGAAATCCGCCTGCAGGCGTTCGCCAGGGAGCCGGCCCTGATAAATCTTGACCAAGCGCCCAGGCGAATCAATGAGAAAGGAGGTGGGGAGGTCCATATCCCGATGGCGGTCGAACATCTGGCGGAAAAGCAGGTTATAGACGGCGATCACATCGGGAGAAGCCTTCAAAAGCGGAAACGAGTAACGGCGGCTGGGGATCTCGGAATGGCTCGGGTCGCCGATTCCGGCGCGGCCCACAAGCATCGCGAACAACTGCAGGTCCCTGCGCGACCATCGTTCATGGAAACGCTCAAGTTCCTCCAAGTGCTTTTGCGAATCCGCAGCCAAATCAGAGCAGAAATAAAGCACAACAGGCTTCCCCCGATGGGATGCAAGAGATTCAATGCGGCCAGACTGATCGAGGAGGGAAAAGTGGGGTGCGGGAACAGGAACAAGCAGCCAGGTTTCTGTTTCGCGCGGCAATTGCTGCCTTGAACTGCGGACCGTATTTGTTTCCTCCGGGAAAGCGCCAGAAAAGTGTTTGAATGGCTCGATCCGTGTGGGAGCCAATCCTTCTTCGACGAAAACGCGGTGATTCACCGGCAAGCCCTCAAGCTTCTGCACGATTCCGCTCGGCCACTCGACGGTTGCATTCACTGGGGATTCCTGCGCCCCCAGGCCGAAGAACAGCTCCTTCGTGTGTTGCGCCAGAAAACCGGAGCCGGTCTGAAGCGTGCGGATCTGCCGCCGGAAAGAGGTTTCCACGGTAACTCTGGTGCCGATCGCGTCGCGGTTGCTCTTCCTCCCGGTTAACCGAAAAGAAATCGAAGGCGGCAGTTCCGGAATCACGTTTTTCAAATAGCGAAGTTGCGGGCTATTGCGGTTTTTCAGAATGACTTCGAGGCGGCCGTCTCCGTCAAAGTCGGCAAGCGCAAACGTGCGGCCATCTTCAATGCAATCGAGTCCGGCAATGCTCGAAATGTCGGAAAACGTTCCATCGCGGTTATTGAGATAGAAAACGTTCCGTTCGAAGCCGCTCCATGTGCCATCCGAACGGATCAGTTCGTTGACGGCATTCCAGCCCTGCTCGTACTGGTGGCTTGGCCGGGGCTCGTTCGGCGAGTTGGCAATCACTTGGCGCCAGAAAAAGCTGTTCAGGTCTTCCCGGCCCGATCCGGTGATCATTCCGTTGGCAATGTAAATGTCGGGAAAGCCGTCGTGATTGAAATCCCAGGAATCGCTGGACCAGGACCACCGGCCCATCATCGTGCCCGAACGTTTGCTCACCTCTTCGAATGTTTTACCAACATTGCGAAAGAGCGAATTTCCCATGGCATGCCCCTGGTAAAGTTCGCGGATTGCCGGCGCCGCATCTTTTTGAAAAATGTCCTGCGCGGAGATCCGCAAACCTGCCGCGGTCCACATATCGGCGACGTAGAGGTCCTCGCGGCCATCTCCGTCAAAATCAAACCAGGCCGCGCTCATGCCCGCGCCGATATTGTTCACTCCCGCAGCGTCCGCAACGTCCGTGAAAGTGCCGTCGCCATTATTTCGGTACAGATTCTTTCGTCCGAAGTCGTTCACGACATACAAGTCGGGCCACAAGTCGCCGTTATAATCGGACCACGCGCAGCAAAAACTGAAACGCGTATTGTTCTTGTCCAGCCCGGATTCTTTCGTGACGTCGCGAAAAGTGGCGTCGCGGTTGTTGCGCATCAAAAAATTCGGAGGCCCGTTGAGCGCATCAAAATAGGGAACGGGGTAGCGGTATTGATCTGCTCCCTGATAGTAAGAGTACAGGCAGAAATAAACATCCAGCCAACCGTCGCGGTCGTAATCGGCCATTGCAGCGCCCGTGAAGGTGCCTTGCGGAGGATTGGCAAATTCGAAGGCGCCGGTTTTCAGCCGGAATTTGCAGCCTCCTTGATTGAGGAAAAGCATCGGTCCGTTGGCGCGCACGACAATCAGGTCCTTCCGGCCGTCGTTATCAATGTCTGCAAACAATGCGCATGAGGTGTTCTCCAAAACGCCTACTCCCGCCGATTCCGTGATGTCCTCGAAAGTGCCGTCGCCGCGATTGCGAAATAGCCGGTTGGGGAGTCCCGAAGGCTGGCAAACGTAAAGATCATCCAGACCGTCGCCATCAATGTCCGCGGCGGAAACGCCGTTGTGGCCGTAGATGTCAATTCCGCACGCGCCGTCAAGGATTGTTCGCCAATAATCCGCGCCAGGCAGCAATTGCGACGCATAAGCATCATTTCGCTCAAAGGCATCTGCGGTGATGTCTTGAAAGATAGGAATCTGGGCCCTGCTTCGTTCTTCGTTCAGCGCGCGCCATCGCATCAGCCGCAATTCGCCGGGCGGAAGTGTCTCCCAATGAAGTTCCCAGTGCCCCACGCGTTGTTCGCGATGAAAACCGCTCCCCGTTCCAACGATTTCATAGCGTACCGTTGTCGTGAAGTGTTCCCACTTTGCGGCACTCGAAGATACTGGAGTGTCGTTGTGAACGCTTATGATTTGAAATTCGGCAACTACAATTTCGGCTAAATCGCGAAGCCACTCGCGCACGTCAGCAAGAAAAGCGTCCCTTGTTAGATTCGATTCGGGAGCGAACTGCGTGCGCCACGCATGAATGGTCGGATCGTTGTAAAGGAGTTGCACCTGGCCGTGGCTTACGGAATTGGCGGAAAACGCCGGGGACATCGTTCGAATGAGGGCCGTCACGTCCAGGGGTGAACGAAGTAACTGCGCGCTCCATGCGCGCAAGTTCCCTGCAGCTTGCGCCTGAACTTTTTCCGAAACAAATTCATCGAACCCGGCAGGCACCTTGCGCAGCAATTCTTCGATCCCGCGTTTCATGCGGTACTGCGGGCGAAGCGCCAGTTCATCCGGCGCGGATGGCTCTCGCAAGAATCGTGAGAAAAAGCCGGGGAAATCCACGCCTGCCGGAAGAAACGCGAGCGGCACTCCCTGGCAGTATTGTAGAAATTGGCGGCGGCTTAAATGGAGGGAACCAGAATTCTTGCGCCAACTGCTCAGACAGTCGCTCCCTGTGCGAGTGCTACGGAATCGGCAATGTAACACCCTGGTCCGGGAGCGTCAACATGGCGTTGACGGCCCGCGTTGACGCCTTGCGCTGACACATGACAGGGGAACGACGGTGATCCGGAAACGGCTATGGTACTCTGGCACTGCGTAGCGCTCTGATTATGGGCGCGACTGCTCGCCATGTGCCTATCGCGATGTGCATTTCTGCTGATGGTCTTCCTGCTTCCGGGAGTCTTGCAGTCCCGCCAATCCGGAGGCCGCGATATATCCTCTCAGAGCCGCTCTTCGGCAAACGCGCTCGAATTACATTTGGGAACCGGATACGAATTGTTGAAGGAGGAGAAATACCCGGAAGCGGAAAAGGAGTTGCGGGCGGTGCTGGCGATCAACCCGGGCTTGGCGCTGCGGGCGCGATTTCCTTTGGGTGTTGCGCTGTTCGAGCAGCACAAGAATGCCGAAGCGCGTAGCGAATTCGAAATCGTCCGCCGCGACGCGGGAGATCAGCCGGGAATATTTTATTACCTTGGAAGAATTGACCTCGCGGAGCAGAATTACAAAGGCGCGGTAGAAAATCTCGAGAGAGTCAGCGAACACCCTCCGTTTCCCGACACGGCTTTCTACTTGGGCATCGCGTACTTACAAACCGGTTCCGCCCAGGATGCCGAAAAATGGCTGAAAAAAGCGACCGAAACGAATCCCACGGACTCCCGGGCCGAGTATGAATTAGCCAAGGTGTATCACAAACTGGGCCGCGAGGCCGAGGCAAAGAAAGCCTTCGCGCTTTCGGAAGAATTGAAAGCGCGAAGCGACAAGCTCAGCCAACTGAAATACGAATGCGGCCGCGAATTGGACCGCGCTCCGCAAGAGAAAACGCCGGCATGCGACCATCTCTACGATCCCAACGACGCGGAGCTCCTGACCGCACTGGGAATTCTCTACGGCCAACACGGCGAACTGGAAAAGGCCCTGAAGCCGCTGCAAAAAGCGGCGGAGCTTGCGCCACGCTCCCCCCAAATGCAGTACAACCTGGCATATACCTATTTCCAACTGAAACGCTTTGAGGAAGCGCGCGGCTCGCTGGAACCGGCCGCACAGCATTGGCCGGACCTGTATTCCCTGAGTGCTCTGTACGGAGCCGTCCTGTGGAATTTGGGCGACACGAATGCTGCCTATGAAACTCTCCGGCATGCGCACGAGCTCAATTCGCGCGACGCCAGCACGACATCGCTGCTTTACCAGTGCACTATGCAAATGGCCGCGCAATCCGAAACGGCGCCGCAAGATTCCGACGCCCTTCGTTATCTTGAAGAGGCCGCCGCGCTTGCCCCGGCGGAACCGGAACCTCACAAGCTGATGGCCGCGATTTACCGACGAACTGGCCAGACGGCGCAGGCGAAGCAGGAGGAACAAAAAGCCGAGGCGGTTGCCGGCACGCCAAAAAGCGCACCGTAAGCCGTGAGGCGAAGGTGCATTTGCAGCTTCGCGGTGACTGCTTGAACTTGATAGAAAATGGCAGGAATGAAGAGACTCGAACTCTCGGGATCTGCCGTGACAGCGCTGCATGAATAAGTTTTGGAATAACGTCCAAGACACGCGGGGACTGCCAACTGCGCCACGGTTGCCAAGCTTCTCGAGCGCTGTCCTTGGCGGTCCGAACTCTTGTCCGCGACTGTGAAGACAATCGAGCAGCGTCATGCGCCAACTTCTGACAGTACCGCAAAGAGAATTACTTACAAAAAGTCGCAGTATCTTCACTTTTTACGCTTATGTGCTTTCGCCCGGGCGCCCGCGGGCGCTTTCCTCCGCAATATGATCTGATTGTAATCAACGGCGGCGCGGACGAGAGTTTTTAGAGCACGTTCATTGATCTTGTCGCTTTCGAAAAAATCAATTGCTCGCCACGCATTGCCTGCGAGGCCCGCGTTGAAGAGCTTTTCAGGATCTGGGAGGCTCGCACCGTGGGCAAAAGTAAGCTTCACCTTATCTTTATGGGCGTTGCCGACTGCAATGATCCCGTCGCGAGACCACACTGGACTTCCCATCCACTTCCATTCCTCGATGATCTCCCGGTCGGCCTGAAGAATGCTCTTGCGGATGCTGGCCAAAGTTTTGCCGCGCCAGTCTGTGAGTTCGGCGATCAACTGGTCAATACGTTCCGATGGATTCATTGGATCTCCATGCCTCAAATTCTTGTCCGATTTCCTGCGATTGGTCTCGTTGGTTGATCATCATCAAGCCTTCGGCGCAATCGGCGGCCAATCGGGCGCCTCAACGCCGAACTGCTTTGAGTACTCTGCATTTAGCCGCTGCCAGCCGCCGAACTTCATCGCGTCGGGGCCGACGAGGCGGCCGATGGGAGTTCCGCGGAGAAGGCGATCCAGAACGTCGAAACAAATGTGCCACCCGGCAGCGCCCATGGCGATGAAGCGGTGACCGATATTGGTCCACAACGTCAGACGCGTCCCGCCGCCGATGGCTTCAAGTTCCCAACGCATATCGAAGCCGCCCCACTTGTACTCAAGCAATTTGGGAGCGTCGGCTCGGGTCACCGTCGTTTCGGAAACAAGCGGCTTGGGCGCTCCCACAGTGGTGAGCTTCACCGTGGCTCCAACTGTATCCAGTTTCCCGTCGGCATCGAAGGGAGCCCATTCGCGCAGTTGCGCCGGATCGGTTAGCGACTGCCATACTTTTTCCGGCGAGTGGCGCAGTTCTCTTACGAGAATGAGCGTCCACTTCTCTCCGTCCTTTCGCACCTGCGCCCCGCTGGCCGGGCCTGGTATGTACTGCTCGAGATGGGTCATTTTCATCTCCCTAGTGCGAATAGCGCGACAGTTGGGTGAGCTGAATCAGGTTGCCGCAGGTGTCCTTCAGCATCGCAATGGTCGAGCCGGTCACGTCGGTGGGCGGCATCGTGAACTCGGCGCCGCGGGCCTTGATCCGCTCATGGTCGCCATTGATATCGTCGGTGAAGAACATGGCCGCGGGCTGACCCTGTTGAAAGATCGCCTGCTGATACGCTTTGGCTGCGGGGTTGTTGTTCAGCGCCAGCTGTAGCTCAGTACCGTTCGGCTCCTCGGTCGAAGCCACGGTCAGCCAGCGATATGGGCCCTGGCTGAAATCGGTCTTTTTGGCAAAACCCAGCACTTCGGTATAGAAGCGCAGAGCCTTGTCCTGGTCGTCCACGTATACGCTGGTTACTTTGATTTTCATTTCGTTTCTCCTTTGTCACGATCGCGGAGTGGGCCGCGCCGTCTTCTCCTCGTCTTCCTTTTCGTTGGTGATGATTCTTCCATGCGGTCGAGGTGCCGTTCCAGAGCATCCAGGTGATCGGACCAGAACCGGCGGAACTGCTCCAGCCAGGCATCCACCTTCTGAAATGGTTCGGGTTTCAGCCGGTAGAG